>JARXAJ010000205.1 GCA_029865965.1 Aquabacterium sp. | reverse complement strand
CTCACCACCGCCACGGCGCACCAGCAGCGCGCCTTGGCGCTGATCCAGGCCATCCAGCCGTAGTCAGAAACCCAAACCGGGAATCCATCGCAAGTGGTTGATGGAACAGCGAAATTTGGGCTGGCGACGGGGGAACTTCAGATTAAATGCAGCAGCGGGGGCCGATCAGCGGCGCGTGCGCCGCGTCGGCTTGGCGGCGCCGCGCGATTTCTTGCTGGCCGGCGCCCCGCGTGAGGCCACGGCCTTGGACCGTGCCGCCTTGGACGCCCGGTCACGCGTCTGCACATCCTTCAGTTCGTCGGCCACACCAGCGCCCTTGCCGGCAGGCTTGCGCGGCACCAGGGCGTCGGTCTCGCCTTCACGCACCAGGCGGAAGTCGATCTTGCGGCCGTCCAGGTCGACCCGGCTGACCTGCACCCGCACGCGCGAACCCACGGCGTACTTGATGCCGCTGCGCTCGCCGCGCAACTCTTGCCGCGCTTCGTCGAAGCGGAAGTACTCGCCTCCCAGCTCGGTGATGTGCACCAGGCCTTCCACATACAACTGGTCGAGCGTGACGAACAGGCCGAAGCTGGCGGCCGCGCTCACCGTGCCGGCGTATTCCTCGCCCAGGTGGTCCCGCATGAAGCGGCATTTCAGCCAGGCCTCCACGTCACGCGATGCTTCGTCGGCACGCCGCTCATTGGCGCTGCAATGCGCACCGGCGGCCTCCCACAGCGCGGCGTCCTGCGCGCTGGTGGGTGCCCTGGCCGGCTTGCTGCCCTTGCGCACCGTCTTGGCCGCCGGGGCTGATGCCGCCGTGGCCTCGATCGCGCCACCCGCCAGCGGGTAGCGCTTGCCCAGCAACAGCGCCTTGATCACCCGGTGCACCAGCAGATCGGGGTAGCGCCGGATCGGGCTGGTGAAGTGGGCGTAGGCCTCGTAGGCCAGGCCGAAGTGGCCGGCATTGCTGTGGGTGTAGATCGCCTGCTGCATCGACCGCAGCAGCATCGACGAGATCTGCGCCGCATCCACCCGGTCCTTGGTGGCCTGGGCGATGGCCTGGATCTCGGCCGGCTTGGGGTCGTCGCTCAGGCTCACGCCGATGCCCAGGGCGCGCAGGTAGTTCTGCAGCGTCACCCGCTTCTCGGGCGTGGGGCCCTCATGCACGCGGAACAGCGCCGGATGCTTGTGTGATTCGATGAACTCGGCGGCGCAGACATTGGCCGCCAGCATCGATTCCTCGATCAGCTTGTGCGCCTCGGTGCGGGTGCGCGGCACGATCTTCTCGATGCGGCCGTTGTCGTCGCAGACGATCTGGGTCTCGGTGCTCTCGAAGTCGATCGCGCCGCGCCCGGCCCGCTGCTTGAGCAGCGCGCGGTAGACCTCGTGCAGATGGATCAGGTGCGGCACCAGGTCGGCGCGGCGCTGGGCATCGGCGCCGCGGGTGTTGGCCAATGCCGCTGCCACCTCGGTGTAGGTCAGGCGTGCGTGCGAGCGGATCACCGCCGGATAGAACTGGTAGGCGCTGATCTCGCCGGTGGCCGCCACCAGCATGTCGCAGACCATGCTGAGCCGCTCTTCGTCGGGGTTCAACGAGCACAGGCCGTTGCTCAGCTTCTCGGGCAGCATCGGGATCACCCGGCGCGGGAAGTACACCGACGTGGCGCGCTCGTAGGCGTCGTCGTCCACCGGGTCGCCCGGCTTCACATAGTGGCTCACGTCGGCGATGGCCACGATCAGGCGCCAGCCCTCGAAGGCCGTTTTGCCGCGGCCCTTCTTCAGAGGCTCGCAGTACACCGCGTCATCGAAGTCGCGCGCGTCCTCGCCGTCGATGGTGACCAGCGGCACATCCGTCAGGTCGATACGATGGCGCTTGTCGACCGGGCGCACATGGTCGGGCAGCGCGGCAGTCTGCGCCAGGGTTTCGGGGGAGAAGCTGTGCGGCACCTCGTACTTGCGCACCGCGATCTCGATCTCCATGCCGGGGTCGTCGATCTCGCCCAGCACCTCGGTGATGCGGCCCACCGGCTGTGAATACATCGACGGTGGCTCGGTCAGCTCGATCGCCACCACCTGGCCCACGGCGGCGTTGGCGGTGGCGTTTTTCGGGATCAGGATGTCCTGGCCATAACGCCGATCTTCAGGGGCCACCAGCCAGGCACCGTTCTCGTGCAGCAGGCGGCCGATGATCGGGCTCTTGCGGCGCTCGACGATGTCGATCACGCGGCCTTCGGGCCGGCCCTTGCGGTCCATGCGAACCACCCGCACGCGCACGCGGTCGCGGTGCAGCACCGAGCGCATGTCTTGCGGAGACAGGTAGATGTCAGGTTCGTGGTCATCGCGGCGCACGAATCCGTGGCCGTCGCGGTGCCCCAGCACCGTGCCCTCGACCTCACTGAGCAGTGCGGCGCCGGCGGCGGGGATGCTTGTTTTATCGATCTTGTTAATGCTATACTCCTGTTTTCTGTACTAGCCCAGATGGCGGAATTGGTAGACGCACTAGTTTCAGGTACTAGCGCTTAGCGGCGTGGAGGTTCGAGTCCTCTTCTGGGCACCAAAATCATAAAGGCCAGCACCCATGTGCTGGCCTTTTGTTTTGGGCGCTCGAAATGCCCCGATCAGGGCTTTTGCCGCTGGAAAGACATCGGCCGACAGACGCTTCTCAGCGCCTTGCCGGCCGGCTTGCAAAGCACGGTCACTGGTGGTGGCCGCAGGGGTTCGAAGGCTGTCGATCAACGCGCGCTTCAAACTGAGAACTTCTTTGCCAACCCTTCAGGGCGCAGGTTGTCGTAGTCCTCGAACGGCTGGTGGATCCACGGGCTGCTGGGCAGCATTTCCACGTAGTACTCGGGCGTGTAGGTCGACACGCCCTTCACCCAGATCACCGCGGTGCGCAGTTCGCTGATCGACGGCACGCCACGCAGACGGTCGACCACGGCACGCAGCGTGACGCCCGAGTCCGCCAGATCATCGACCAGCAGCACCCGACCGGCCAGCTCGCCCTTGGGCATGGTGATGTACTTGGCCATGTCGAGCCGGCCCTGGATGGTACCGGCCTCGGCGCGGTAGCTGCTGGTGCTCATGATGGCCAGCGGCTTGTCGAACACCCGCGACAACACATCACCCGGGCGCATGCCACCGCGCGCCAGGCACAGGATCTGGTCGAACTGCCAGCCTGAATGCGCCACCTTCAGCGCCAAGCGTTCAATGAGCATGTGGTACTCATCCCAGCTCACGTACAAGTGTTTGCCGTCATCGGTCAACATGCGCATGTCTCCTCGTCTTTGTGGGCTGTCAGGCTTGGTAGGGGTGGCGCAGCAGGATGGTGTGGTCGCGGTCGGGGCCGGTCGACACCATGTCGATCGGCACGCCGATGAGCTGTTGCACCCGTTGCAGGTAGGCACGCGCATTGGCCGGCAGCGCGTCCCATTGGGTGATGCCGAAAGTGCTGTCGGTCCAGCCGGGGTAGGACTCCCACACCGGCTGGCAGGCAGCGATGTCGTCGGCATCGAGCGGCAGGATGTCGATGGCCTGGCCGCGCAACTGGTAGCCCACACACACCTTGATCTCGGCCAGCTTGTCCAGCACGTCGAGCTTGGTGATGCACAGGCCCGAGATGCCGTTGATGATCATCGACCGCTTCAGTGCAGCCGCATCCAGCCAGCCACAGCGGCGGGCGCGGCCGGTGACGGTGCCGCGCTCCTGCCCGATGACCGACAGGTGGTGGCCCACCGTGCCTTCGGCATTGATGTCCAGCTCGGTCGGGAACGGACCGCTGCCCACCCGCGTGGTGTAAGCCTTGGTGATGCCCAGGATGTAGTGCAGCATGCCCGGGCCCACGCCGGCACCGGCGGCGGCATTGCCGGCCACGCAGTTGCTGCTGGTGACGAACGGGTAGGTGCCGTGGTCGATGTCCAGCAGCGTGCCCTGCGCACCTTCGAACAACAGGTTGGCGCCGCCTGTGCTGGCCTGGTGGATGCGGTAGCCCACGTCAGCCATCATCGGCTTGAGCTGCTCGGCCACCTGCATCGCCTGGTCGAAGATGGGCTGGAACTCCAGTGCCTCGCCCTGGAGTGCGCCGCGCAAGGATTCATTGTGCAAGGCCAGCAAGTCGCGCAACTTGGTGGCAAAGCGCTCAGGGTGCTTCAGATCCTGCACCCGCAACGCCCGACGCGCCACCTTGTCCTCGTAAGCCGGGCCAATGCCCTTGCCGGTGGTGCCGATCTTGCCAGCCGGCGTGGCCTCGCGCAGCGCCTCACGCGCCTTATCGACTGCCACATGGAACGGCAGGATCAACGGGCAGCTCTCGCTGATGAACAGCCGCGAGCGCACTTCGACGCCGATCTTTTCGAGCCGCTGGATCTCGGCCAGCAGATGGGTGGGGTCGACCACCACGCCATTGCCGATGTAGCAGGGCACACCGTCGCGCATGATGCCCGAGGGGATCAGCTGCAGCGCGGTCTTCACGCCCTTGATCACCAGCGTATGGCCGGCGTTGTGCCCACCCTGGAAGCGCACCACGCCCTGGGCATGGTCGGTCAGCCAATCGACCACCTTGCCCTTGCCTTCATCGCCCCATTGGGTGCCGACCACCACCACGTTGCGGCCGGTGGCCACGGTCTTGCCTTGTTGCATGTTCAGGATGTCCGGTTGATGGATCGGGTGGTGCGCGCTCACAGCGCGCGCAGCACCCATTGGCCGCCGGCGGCGACCAGTTCACGGTCGCAGTCGAATTCTTCGCCCTCGTTGTCGTGGCCAGGCAGGATGCACACCACCGTCTCGCCACGCTCGCGCAGGGCCCGCACCGCCTGGCGCAGGGATGGGTCGTCGCCCCAGGGCGCGCGCACCGCCGTGCGGCGGCTCTCAGGCACGGCCACGGCCGCCAGCACCTTCAAGTCGGTGGAGAAGCCCACCGCAGGGCGGTTGCGGCCAAACACCGCGCCCACTTCGTCGTAACGGCCACCGCGCAACAGCGCATCGGCAGCGCCGGGTGCGTACACCGCAAACCGGGCACCCGAATAATAGGCATAGCCGCCCATGTCGGCCAGGTCGAAGCCGACCTGCACATCGGGGTGGGCACGGCCCACATGGCCGGCCAACTTGGCCAAATCCTGCAGTGCGGCGCTGATCATCGGGCGCTGCGGCAACACGCGGCGCGCGGCGTCCAGCACCGTGGCGTCGCCATACAGGCCAGGCAAGGCCAGCAGCGCCTCACGGGTGTCTGCGGGGTAGGCCGCTGCCAGGCGGCGCAGACTGGCGTTGTCCTTGGCGGCCAGCGCGGCAGCCACCTCGGTGAGCTGGGCGCCGTCCACCGCCAAGCCGGCCAGCACGCCCCGCACGATGCGGGCATCGGCAAGGTCGAGCACCAGCTTGTGCAGGCCGGCGGCACGCAGGCCGTCCAGCGCCAAGTCCTGCACTTCCAGGTCGGCCTCCAAGCCGGCATGGCCGTAGATCTCGGCACCCAATTGCAATGGCTCGCGGGTGGATTGCGCCGATTGCGGCCTGGTGTGCAGCACCGGCCCGCAGTAGCACAGTCGGGTGACGCCTTGCCGGTTGAGCAGATGGGCGTCGATACGGGCCACCTGCGGCGTCGCATCGGCCCTGATGCCCAGTGACCGGCCGCTAAGCTGGTCGACCAGTTTGAAGGTGCGCAGATCCAGCGCACGGCCGGTGCCGCTGAGCAGGGATTCAAGATGCTCGAGCAAGGGCGGCATCACCAGCTCGAAGCCGTAACTTCGCGCCATCTCCAGCAGGGTGCGGCGCAAATCTTCGAGGCGTCTGGCCTCGGCCGGCAGTACGTCGGCAATGTGCTCGGGCAGCAGCCAAGCAGAGGACATGAGACAACCCGGGGGGATTAAAACCGGCATTGTACCGGCCGCTCGTGGCGCCACTGGGCGCGCGAACAGCAGCCGATCAACGCCAGAGCAGCAACAGCAAGAGGCCCACCAAAATACTGGACAGGCCGATGAAGCGGATCTGGCCGTCGCTGAGCTTCAAGGCACGTTCGAACACCTGGCGCCAGGCCGTGGGGCTGAGAAAGGGCAGCAGCCCTTCAAACACCAGCATCAGCGCCAGTGCGCCCCACACCCAGTCCATCATGCCCGGCAGCCAGGATCAACGGTTGCCAGGTGTGGCGGGCGCAGAGCCGCCGCCGCGCATGGCCTTGAAGAAGTCGCTGGACGGGTCGACCACCATCACGTCGGACTTGTTGCGGAAACTGGCACGGTAGGCCTCGAGGCTGCGGTAGAACTGCGCAAACTGAGGATCGCGGCCAAACGCGTCGGCATACAACGCACTGGCCTTGGCATCACCCTCGCCCTTGACCTTCTGGGCGTCCCGATAAGCCTCGGCAATGATCACCTCACGCTGCTTGTCAGCATCAGCGCGGATCTGCTCGCCGTCTGCCGCACCCTGCGAGCGCAGCTCATTGGCCACCTGCTTGCGCTCGGACTCCATGCGCCGGTAGACCGAGTCAGTGATGTCGGCGACGAAATCGACCCGCTTGACGCGCACGTCGAGGATCTCGATGCCGAAGGCCTTGGCCTCGTCCTCAAGCCGCTTGCGCACGTCCTGCATCACCTTGTCGCGCTCGGACGACAAGACCGCACCCACGCGCCGCTTGGTGATCTCTTCATTGAAAGCCGCCTGCACCACCGGGCTGAGCCGGCTCTCCAGGTTGCGGATGTCGGTGCCGTTGTTGCGGATGAACTGGCGCGGCTCGGTGATGCGCCACTTCACCAGCCAGTCGATCACCAGGCTCTTCTTCTCTGCCGTGAAGATCGGCCGGGTCTCGGGGCTGTCGAGCGTCTGCACCCGCTTGTCGAGGAACACCACGTTCTGGAACGGCGGCGGCAACTTGAACTTTAGGCCTGGCTCGGTGATGACTTCCTTGATCTCGCCCAGGGCATAAACGGCCGCCAGCTGGCGCTGGTCGACGACAAACAGCATGGAAGAGGCCGCCATCAGGGCCAGGATCACGCCGGCGACGATGAGTCCGATACGGTTCATGGATTGCTTTCGGAATCAGCGACTGTCGCGGGCGCGCCCGGCATCGCGGGTGCGGGCATCGGCACCGGCGGCACCAGCCGCCCCGCCATCGGTGGGCAGGGATGCCGATGGCACTGCCTGGGGCGCTGGGCCTGCCGTTGTCGGGGCAGACTGCTGGATCAGCTTGTCCAGCGGCAGGTACAGCAAGTTGCTGCCGCTGCGGCTGTCCACCATCACCTTGCTGACGTTGGAGTACACCTGCTGCATGGTGTCGATGTAGAGCCGGTCGCGGGTGACTGCGGGGGCCTTCTGGTATTCGGTCAACACCGACCGGAAGCGCTGCGCATCACCCTCGGCCTGTGCCACCACGCGCTGGCCGTAACCTTCGGCCTCTTCCTTCAGCCGCGCTGCCGTGCCGCGGGCCTTCGGGATCACGTCGCTGGCATAGGCCTGGCCTTCGTTCTTGAACCGGTCGCGGTCGGCACCTGCCTTCAGCGCGTCATTGAAGGCGGCCTGCACCTGCTCTGGCACTTGCACATTCTGCAGGTTGACATTGACGATGAGGATGCCGGCCTTGAGTCGGTCGAGCTGCTCCTGGATCGACTTGCCCAGGTCGGACGCGATGGCGTCGCGCGCTTCGTACAGCACCGAATCGACCTTGCTCTTGCCGACGATTTCGCGCACTGCGGATTCAGCGGCCTGCACCACGGCGATGTCGGGGTCCCGGTTCTCGAACAGGAAGCCCTTGGCGTCTTTCAGGCGGTATTGCACCGTGAATCGGATGTCGACGATGTTTTCGTCCTGCGTCAACATCGACGAATCACGCAGGCCGGTGTTCTGGGTGACGGCGGCGCGGCCGATCTCGGCCGTGCGCAGCTGGGTGACCGACACCGTCTCATGGGCCTGCACCGGGTAGGGAAGACGCCACTGGAAGCCTGCGTCCACCGTGCTGCTGTAGCGGCCGAAGGTGGTCACGATGGCCTGCTGGCCTTCCTGCACGATGAAAAACCCGCTGCCCAGCCACACCACCAGCACCACGATCCCGATCAGGCCGGCGCCGATGCCGGCACTCTTCATGTCGGGCTGGAAGGACGGGCCGCCGCCGCCTTCACCGGGGTCGCGCCTGGGCGGCTGGCCATTGCCGCTGCCCTTGCCGTTGAACAGACCGGTGAGCTTGCGATTGAAGTCGCGCCATAGTTCGTCCAGGTCGGGCGGGCCGTCATTGCGGCCGCCGGTGGCCAACGTGGGCTGCGGCCGGCGCAGCGCGCCTGCCAACAGTGTTTTGGCGGCCCGCGCCACCGCGCCCAGACGTGCGGGCCACGGCGCATGCGCCGTGTCGGAGTGAAAGTTGGAATGCATGGTCATGTCATCGCCGATGGTAACTGGGCACCTTCAGGGGTCTGGTCGGTACTGTGATCGGCTGGCGTCTCCGACAGGCCGTCAGGTGGGGTCTGGCCCGGGGGATTCAAGCCACCCGAGGCCGCAACTTGTGCAATCAGCGCGCGCAGCGCATCCAGGCCGGTGCCATGCACGGCGCTGACGAACACCCGCGGCACTGCTGCCGCGCCAGGACGTTCCACCCAGTCCTGCAACAGCCGGGGCAGCGGGTCGACCAAGTCGAGTTTGTTGAACACCAGGATCTGCGACACCTGGTCGGCGCCGATCTCGGCCAATACCCGCTCGACCTCGTCGCGCTGCTCCTGCAGTACCGGACTGGCGGCATCGATCACATGCAAAAGCAGGTCGGCATCGCAAGCCTCCTGCAGCGTGGCTTCGAAGGCTTCGACCAGCTTGTGCGGCAGGTCGCGGATGAAGCCCACGGTGTCCGACAGCGACACCGTACCACCCAGGGCTTCGAGGTACAGCGCCCGGGTGGTGGTGTCGAGCGTGGCAAACAGCTGGTCGGCGGCGTAGGCGCGGGCCTTGACCAGGGCATTGAACAAGGTGCTCTTGCCGGCATTGGTGTAGCCCACCAGCGACACGCGAAAGCTGCCACTGGTGCGGCGGGCATGGCGCTGGGTGTCACGCTGGCGCTTCACCTTCACCAGTCGGGCCTTCAAGGCCTTCACCCGCTCGGCGATCATGCGCTTGTCGAGTTCGATCTGCGCCTCGCCCGGGCCGCCGCGCTGGCCGGCGCCGCCGGTCTGGCGTTCCAGGTGGCTCCAGCGGCGCACCAGGCGGCTGCCCAGGTATTGCAGCCGGGCCAGTTCGACCTGCAGCTTGCCTTCATGGCTTTGCGCCCGCTGGGCGAAGATCTCCAGGATCAGCGCGGTGCGGTCGGCCACGGCCACGCCCAATGTGCGCTCAAGATTGCGTTGCTGGGCCGGCGACAAGGCCTGGTCGAAGATGACGCATTCCGCGCCGTGCATCTGCACCAGCAACTTGATTTCATCCGCCTTGCCACTGCCGACGAACAACGCCGGATCGGGTGCCTTGCGCCGGGCGATCACCCGCTCGACCGGCAGGTCACCCGCGCTTTCGGCGAGCAAGGCCAGTTCATCCAGTGTGGGGTCGAAATGCTGGCCTCGGCCGAAGTCGACACCGACCAGCACCACGCGCGCAGGCCCCTGCGGGCCGTTGGCCGGCGGCAGACCATCCCGCAGCGGGTTGTTCAAAGCAGTGGAGGTGAAGGCTGTCTCGCCTGCAAGGCGGCTCAAGCCGGGTCAGTCGGCTCGTTGGCGTGGAAGTTCACCGGGCGGCCGGGCACCACGGTAGAGATGGCGTGCTTGTAGACCATCTGCGTCACGGTGTTGCGCAGCAGGACAACGTACTGGTCGAACGACTCGATGTGACCCTGCAACTTGATGCCATTGACCAGGTAGATCGACACCGGAACATGCTCCTTGCGCAGCAGGTTCAAGAAGGGGTCTTGCAGGAGTTGCCCTTTGTTGCTCACGATATGCTCCGTGTTGGAAGAGGAGAAGATTGGCACGTTAACACACGCCTGATGCCTGCAAATTCGCAGGGACAGGGTTATGTGTCAGTTTTCGAGGAAAGGGTTCCGCGCACTCTTGAATTCAATTCGCAGAGGCGTTCCGACCAGTCGGAAATGCTCGCGGAATCGGGCTTCAAGGTATCGCTTGTAGACCTCGGTCACATGCTCCAGGGCGTTGCCGTGGATGATGATGATCGGTGGGTTCATGCCGCCCTGGTGGGCATAGCGCAACTTCGGGCGGAAGGCCCCTGCCCGCTTGGGCTGCTGGAACTCCACGGCCTCGCCGAGCAGGCGTGTGAGCACCGGCGTTGGCATCTTGCGGTTGGCGGACGCGTGCGCGTCGGCGATCGCCTTCCACACCGGCCCAAGGCCCTGGCGCTTGATCGCCGAGATGTACAGCACGGGTGCGAAC
>JARXAJ010000150.1 GCA_029865965.1 Aquabacterium sp. | reverse complement strand
GGCGTGGCGCCTGGGGGGGCGCCCGGCACCCCACCGGCCGCCGCGCCAGGGGCCGCCCCGCAGGCGCCAGCCCAGGGTGCTGGCCAACCCCCACCGTTTGCCACCGTCATCAAGGACGCACGGCCCACCCATGGGCTGTTCTCCGTCTGGCAGAAGGACGAGCGGGTGTGGATCGAGCTGCGGCCCGAGGACTTCGACAAGCCCTTCTTCCTGTCGCCCAAGCTGCGCACCGGCATCGGTGAAGGCCGGCTGTTCGGTGGGCTGATGCTGTATGCGCCCACGCTGGTGCAGTTCCGGCGCCAGCACAATGTCGTGCAGCTGGTGGCCATCAACCGGCTGCAGGTGGCCCAGGTGGGCACGCCGGAAGCCCGCGCGGTGGCCGCCGCCATCTCGCCCAGCCTGCTGGCGGCCAGCCCGGTGGCCAGCGCCCCGCACCCTGACCGCAAGGCGGTGCTGGTGGACCTGAGCGCGATGCTGATGTCCGACCTGATGGGCCTGGGCACCCAGTTGCAGCGCGCCTACCGCCAGGGCTATGCCTTCGACTCCCGCAACTCGGCGGTGGTGGGTGTGCGCGGCCAACCCGGCTTGCTGGTGCTGGAGACCAACAACCACTTTGCCACCGCCAGCATCGCCGTGTCCCAGCCGCCGGGTGCGCCCGGCGCGCCACCCGGCGCACCGGCGCCCAGCGTGCCCACGGGCGTGCCCGACCCGCGCAGCCTGTTCCTGGGCCTGCACTTCTCAATGATGCAGCTGCCCGCCACGCCGATGGCCCCGCGCGCAGCCGACCCGCGGGTGGGCCATTTCCACACCGCCACCGACGACTACAGCGACGACCTGGCCCGCAGCCCGCGCCAGCGGGTGCTGCACCGCTGGCGGCTGGAGAAGAAGGACCCGGCGGCCGAGCTGTCCGAACCGGTCAAGCCCATCACCTACTGGCTGGACCGCAACATCCCGCTGAAGTACCGCGCCGCCATCACCGCCGGGGTGCTGGAATGGAACAAGGCCTTCGAGCGCATCGGCTTCAAGGACGCCATCGTCGTCCGGCAGCAACCCGACGATGCCGACTGGGACACGCTGGACGCTGGCGTGGCATCCCTGCGCTGGATGACCAACCGCGAGCCCGCCTTCGGCGCCATCGGCCCCAGCCATGTGGACCCGCGCTCGGGCGAGATCCTCGACGCCGACATCGGCATCGAAAGCCTCAGCTCACGCACCCTGCGCAACCTGCGGGCCCGGGTGCTGGGCGGCACCAGCACCGCTGCAGCGGCGCAAGACTGGGCCGAGCTGCTGCAAGTGGCCGGCCCGCCCACGGCCGGGCAGCTGGCCAGCGGCCTGGGGCATGACCCGCTGTTGTGCCGCCATGCCGACCATGGGGCCGAGCAGCTGGGCTATGCGATGGACGTGCTGGCCGCCCGCGGCGAGATCGACCCCGACAGCCCCGAGGCGCAGCAGTTCGTGCTGGACTACATGAAGGACGTGACGATGCACGAGGTGGGCCACACGCTGGGCCTGCGGCACAACTTCCGGGCGTCCCATGCCATCAGTGCCAGCCGGGTGGCCGACCCGGAATTCACCCGCCGCGAGGCGTTCACCAACAGCGTGATGGAGTACGCCCCGGTCAACCTGCCGCGCCCGGGTGAGCGGGCGGCTGCGCCCTTCCAGGCCACGCTGGGCGCCTACGACTACTGGGCGATCGCTTATGCCTACACGCCCTTCGCGCCCGGGCAAGAGGCGGCCGAGCTGGCCCGCATTGCCGCACGCAGCGGCGAGCCGGCCCTGGGCTATGGCACCGACGAAGACAACTTCCTGGGCATCGACCCCGATGCGCTGCAGTTCGACCTGGGCGATGACGTGCTGGCCTTTGCAGCGCGCCGCTTCGACATCGCGCGCGACCTGTTCCAGCGCCAGGAAACGCGGGTGCTCAAGCCGGGCGAGGACTACGGCATCCTGCGCCGCACGCTGGGTTATGCGGTGCGCGATGCCGGGCGCGCGGCCGGCGTGCTGCTTCGCCAGGTGGGCGGCGTGCGCACGCTGCGCGACTTCCCCAACACGGGGCGCGACCCGCTGCAGCCGCTGCCGGCGGCGGACCAGAGCGCTGCGCTGCAGATGCTGTCGCAGCGGGTGCTGGCTGCCGATGCCTTCGTCGTCAGCCCGGCGCTGCAGCGCAAGCTGGCGCCTGATTTCTTCGAGCGCAGTGAATCATTGGCCGTGCCGACCGAGTTTCCGCTGGGCCAGACGGTGCTGGACATGCAGCGCACCATCCTCAACCGGCTGATGGGCGACGCGCTGGCCACCCGGGTGCTCGACACCGAGATGAAGGTCAGCCCGCCGGCGCAGCCGCTGCGGCTGTCCGACCTGTACGGCCAGCTGGAGGCCGATGTCTGGAGCGAGCTGACCAGCCAGTCCGACATTCCGCAAGCCCGGCGCGAACTGCAGCGCGAGCATGTCAACCGCTTGACGGCGCTGGTGCTGCGGCCAGGGCTGATGAGCCGCAGCGATGCCCGCGCCCTGCTGCGCAGCCGCAGCGCTGACCTGGCCCTGCGGCTGGAACGCGCCGCCAGCCGCAAGGGCCTGAGCCCCGAGGCCCGGGCCCACCTGGCCGACAGCGCCGAAAGCCTGCGCAGCGCGCTGGCCGCACCGCTGCAGCGCGCCGGGTCTTAGCCGGCCTGGCGCTCAGCGCCCAGGCGCCACCGCCCGGGCATGCTGCAGCCATTGCGCCAGGCTGTCGGCCAGGTCGCTGCGGCTGAAGCTGCAGCTTTCCTCGGTGAACAGGGCGCTGGCTTCCAGCGGGGCCAGCAGGTGCTCCAGCACGGCGGCATAACGCGGCGGCAGGCCGGGCCAGCCGGCAGCAGCAGCACGCCAGCGGGCCACCAGCTGGTCGGCCGGCAGCTGGCCGCTGCGCAGGGCGTCGATCGACGCGGCAAGCGGGTCATCGGTCATGTCAAGGTCTCCAGGTCTCGCCCCAGCCAGGCCGCGCCGCGCACGCCCGAGGCATCGCCATGCGCGGCCGGCAGCAGGCGTGTGCGCACAGGCTCACGCTGGCCGCCGGCAAACACCCACTGGCCCCACAGCGCGGGCACGGCGGTGTAGGTGGCGGCCATACGTGACAGGCCGCCGCCCAGCACGATGACATCGGGGTCCAGCAGGTTGATCACACCGGCCAGCGCGCGCGCCAGCCGCTGCTGCCAGCGCACCAGCGTGGCGGCGCAGGCGGCATCGCCTGCATCGGCCAGTTGGGCGATCTGCAGCGCCGTCAGCACAGCGCCGTGGTGGCGCTGGTGGTCGGCGGCGATGGCCGGGCCGCTGCACAGCGTCTCCACACAGCCGGCCTGGCCGCAGTAGCAGGCCGGGCGGGGTTCGTCGGCCGGCGCCCAGGGCAGCGGGTTGTGGCCCCATTCACCGGCCAGCCGGTTGGGGCCGGTCAGCACCCGGCCGCCCACGGCGATGCCCGCGCCGCAGCCGGTGCCCAGGATGGCGGCAAACACCACCGGCGCGCCGTGGCCGGCGCCGTCGGTGGCTTCCGACAGGGCCAGGCAATTGGCGTCGTTGGCCAGCGCCACCGGCTGGCCCAGGCGCTGCTGCAAGTCATGCTGCAGCGGCCGGCCGTTCAGGCACTGGGTGTTGGCGTTCTTCACCAGGCCGGCGACTGTCAGGCTGCCGGGGGCGCCGATGCCCACGGTCGGCCGGCCGCCGCTGGCAGCGCGGCCCCTGTCCACCAGGGCGCACAGGGCATCGACGATGGCGTCATAGCCCTGGTCACGCGGGGTGACGATGCGTTCACGCCAGCGCGCCTGGCCGCTGGCGTCCAGCGCCACCGCCTCGGTCTTGGTGCCGCCCAGGTCGATGCCGATGGCCCAGCCGCCCCGGTTCACAGGGCTTCGGTGCGCTGCAGCAGCCAGGCCAGGGCCGCACTGTCGGATGCCGCATCCAGCCGCGGGGCCAGGCGCTCACGGACCGTGGCGTGGTACTGGTTGAGCCAGGCGATCTCGTCGGGGCGCAGCAGGCTGGCATCGAGGCAACGGGCATCGATGGGGCACAGCGTCAGCGTCTCGAATTCCAGCATCTCGCCGAAGCTGCCGTTCTCAGGCGTCGTGGCGGGCACGTTCAGCAGCAGGTTCTCGATGCGCACACCCCACTGGCCGGGGCGGTAGACGCCGGGCTCGTCGCTGGTGATCATGCCGGGCTCCATCGCCATGTGCGGCTCGGGCTGGGCGCGGCTGATGGTCTGCGGGCCTTCATGCACATTCAGGAAGTAGCCCACGCCATGGCCGGTGCCGTGGCCGAAGTCGATGCCGTCGGCCCACAGCGGCGCGCGCGCCAGGGTGTCGAGGAAAGGGCTCAGCGTGCCACGCGGAAAGCGCGCCCGCGCCAAGTTCATCATGCCCTGCAGCACGCGGGTGCAATCGCGCCGGTGGGCATTGGTGATGGTGCCGATGGGCCAGACGCGGGTGATGTCGGTGGTGCCGCCCAGGTACTGGCCGCCGCTGTCGATCAGCAGCAGGCCGTCGCCGTCGAGCCAGCTGTAGCTCTCGGGCGTGGCCCGGTAGTGCGGCAGCGCGCCGTTGGCATTGAAGCCGGCGATGGTGGAAAAGCTCAGGCCCACGAAGCCGGGCATCTTCGCCCGCTCGGCGCTGAGCTGTTCGTCGATGGTGAGCTCGCTGATGCGCTCGCCCCGGGCGAGTGCGGCTTCGAACCAGGCATAAAAGCGACACATGGCCAGGCCGTCTTCGACCATGGCCTGGCGCACGAACTGCGCCTCGGCCGCGCTCTTGCGGCTCTTGAACAAGGTGCTGGGGTTGATGGCCTCGACCACCGGCACCCCGGCCGGCACCTGCTGGCGAAAGCCCAGGGTGATGCGGCGCGGGTCGATCAACAGCGTGCTGGCCGATGGCAAGGCCGCCAGGGCCGGCGCGGCCTGGGCATAGTCGGCCAGGGCCAGGCCGTCGGCCGCCAGCTCGGCCGCCAGCGCGGCGGGCACCTTGCCGGCGCCGACGAACAGCGTGGCCCGGGTGGCGTCGATCAGCAGATGGGCCAGGAAGACCGGGTTGTATTCGACATCGGCACCGCGCAGGTTGGTGATCCAGGCAATGTCGTCGACGGTGGACACGAAGTGGTGCGTGGCGCCGTGTCGGGCCATGGCCTCGCGCACCCGCGCCAGGCGCTCGGTGCGCGGTGCTGGCGCCTGCGGCGCGGCATGGGCATAGACGGCGGCCACCGGCAGCGCCGGCCGGTCGGGCCAGGCACTGTTGAACAGGTCGGCATCGGTCAGCAGCGTGATGCCGGCGGCGTCCAGCGCGGCACGCAGCAGCTGCGCGGCGGCCAGGCCCAGCACGTCGCCATCGACCCGCACCACGCCGCCGCGCGGCGTGTGCTCGGCCAGCCACTGGATGTGGTGGGTGGCCGCGCCGGTGGGGATCTTGACCAGGTCGATGCCGCTGCCCAGCAGCTGGTCTTCAGCCTGCTGCCAATAGCGGCTGTCGGCAAACAGCGCGGCTTGCGTGGGCGTGACCACCAGCGTGCCCATCGAGCCGGTGAAGCCCGACAGCCATTCCCGCCCCTGCCAACGGCCGGGCAGGTATTCCGACAGGTGCGGGTCGGCGCTGGGCACCAGCAGGGCCTGGGCGCCGTGGGCCGCCAGGGCCTGACGGACACGCGCAATGCGTTCACGAACCGGGTTGACGCGGGTGTCCATGGGGGGCTCTCATTGGAAGAAACCTCGATTCTAGGTTTGGGCCATAGGCAGAACAGCCAGCGCGTGAAAGGGCTGATCCTGCGGCCCGCCATGCACCGGCGCCTACAATGGGCAGCGTCAGGGCGCCACCAGTCACGCCCTTGCAGTCGATTCCGACCTTCGCACTGACCCGTCTACCTCCCCGACTGGGGCCCTTGGCAACAAGCGGCTGCAGGCAGACCGCGACACGCCCCACCCACAACCGGGGCGCTCAAAATTCCATGAAATTCACCGATCTCGGCCTCGCCGAGCCGCTGTTGCGCGCCATTGCCGACCAGGGCTATGACACCCCCACGCCCATCCAGGCGCAGGCCATTCCCGCCGTGCTGCAAGGCGGCGACTTGATGGGCGGCGCCCAGACCGGCACCGGCAAGACCGCCGGCTTCACCCTGCCGATGCTGCAGCGCCTGAGCAGCGAGCCGCCCAAGAAAGATGCCAAGGGCCGCATCTGCATCCGCGCGTTGATCCTCACACCCACCCGCGAACTGGCTGCGCAGGTGGAGGAAAGCGTGCGCACCTATGGCAAGTACCTCAAGCTCACCAGCATGGTGATGTTCGGCGGCGTGGGCATGCAGCCGCAGATCAATGCGCTGCGCCGTGGCGTCGACATCCTGGTGGCCACCCCCGGCCGCCTGCTCGACCACCACCAGCAGGGCACGCTGGACCTGAGCCATGTGCAGATCTTTGTGCTCGACGAAGCCGACCGCATGCTCGACATGGGCTTCGTCCACGACATCAAGAAGGTGTTGAGCTACCTGCCGGCCAAGAAGCAGAGCCTGCTGTTCTCGGCCACCTTCAGCGACGAGATCAAGGCGCTGGCCGACAAGCTGCTGAACCAGCCCGTGCTGATCGAGGTGGCACGCCGCAACCAGACGGCCGAGACCATCGCCCAGAAGGTGCACCCGGTGGGCCGCGAGCACAAGAAGGCGCTGCTGAGCCATCTGATCAAGACCGGCAACTGGCACCAGGTGCTGGTGTTCACCCGCATGAAGCATGGTGCCAACCGGCTGGCCGAGTTCCTCAATGACGAGGGCATCAGCGCCATGGCCATCCACGGCAACAAGAGCCAGGGCGCGCGCACCAAGGCGCTGGCCGACTTCAAGACCAACGACCTGCAGGTGCTGGTGGCCACCGACATCGCCGCGCGCGGCATCGACATCGACATGCTGCCGCACGTCGTCAACTTCGAGCTGCCCAACGTGCCCGAAGACTATGTGCACCGCATCGGCCGCACCGGCCGCGCCGGCGCCCAGGGCGAGGCCATCAGCCTGGTGTGCGTGGACGAGGACATCTTCCTGCGTGACATCGAGCGCCTGATCAAGCGCCAGATCCCCAGCGAGGTGGTGCCCGGCTTCGAGCCGCCCGGCAACGAGAAGGCCGAGCCCATCGTGCTGGGCCGCATGACCATCGGCGTGGGCGGCACGCGCCGCAATGCCGGCGGCGGCTTTGGCGGCGGCGGCGGCGGCCGTCCGGGTGGTGGTGGTGGTGGCGGCGGTGGCGGTGGTGGCCGATCCGGCGGCGGCGGCGGTGGTGGCC
>JARXAJ010000144.1 GCA_029865965.1 Aquabacterium sp. | reverse complement strand
TCTGCATGAGGCGCGCACCACCCGCAAGAATGAAGCCACGCCGGTGGACTATCCGTTCGTGCCCCTGCCTCCGCCCATGGGCCCCGGCCTGGGCTACTACCGCATGAGCGAGCAGTTTCCCGGGCCGCCGATCGAGTCGGTCAACACGATCCGCAACCAGGTCATCACCCTGGGCGCCGACCACCGCTTCGACGACGGCTGGCGCCTGACCGCCGAGCTGGCGCGCAACCAGCAGTTCCGCACCCGCATCGGGTCCAACACCCTGGGCGGCTATGTGGCGCTGTCCAAGGACATCGGCGATTTCACGCCCTACATCAGCTTTGGCCAGCTGACCACCAGCAGCATCCAGATGGACGGCTACCGGCGCCTGACCGGCAACCTGCTGCCGCCCGTGGTGCCCGGGGCAGCGCAGATCAACGCGGCCCAGCGCATCGGCGCCGAATCGATCTATGTGGCCGACCAGTCCACCTGGGCGCTGGGCAGCGCCTGGCGCACACCGCTGGGCGGCACGCTGAAGCTGGAACACGGCAGCGTGCGCATCGGCGAGGTCTCGCGCCTCATCGACGCGCCCCCCGGGCAACCCACGCCGCAGCACAGGCGCTTCGGCACCTGGACTCTGAGCTACAGCGTGGCTTACTGAGGAGGGCGCGATCATGCAACGACGTCAAATCCTCATCGCCGCAGCAACGGCACTGGCGCTTCCTGTCGCCCGCTTGCAGGCGCAGGCCCAGACCCAGGCCGATGGGCTGCTGGTGATTGGCCACGCCAGCGTGCCGCGTGTGGACGCAGCCACCGTGGCGCGGCTCTACACCGGCCGTGCCATCGAGGCCGGCCCGGTCACGGTCACCGTGTGCAACCTGGCCGTGGGCCACCCGCTGCGCAGCCGCTTTCTGGCTGTCTGCCTGCAGACCGACGAAGAGCGCTACCGCGCCTACTGGACGGTGCGCCGCCATGTGGGCAAGGGCGCGCCCCCGCGTGAGTTGGCCAGCGTGGCCGAGATGATCGACATCGTCACGCGCACGCCGGGTGCGGTGGGGTATCTGGATGCGGGTGGCGCCGCCGGGCAGCCGGCCTTGAACATCATCTGCAAGCTCTGAGACTGCGGCGCGCAGGGCCTGGCAGACCACAACCCCTGCGCGCCCCAGCGCGCTGCAGCCTGCCGGGGCCGCGTTCCTCTGCCCGGTTGGCGCGCGCTATGCCCCGTCATCCAGCGGCGCCAGCAGCGCCTGCACATCCCCCGGCTGCAGCGCCGTCTCGGCCCCGCCGGCCGCGCCCAGCACCGCATCGGCCAGCGCCGCCTTGCGCTGCTGCAGGGCCAGCAGCCGTTCCTCGATGCTGCCGGCGGCCACCAGGCGGTAGACCAGCACCGGCCGGGTTTGGCCGATGCGGTGGGCGCGGGCGCTGGCCTGCTGTTCGACCGCCGGGTTCCACCAGGGGTCGATGTGCACCACGGTGTCGGCGGCCGTCAGGTTCAGGCCCACGCCACCGGCCTTCAGGCTGACCAGGAAGACCGGCACCTGCCCGGCCTGGAACTGCGCCACCACCGCGCCGCGCCGGGCCGTGGGCGTGTCGCCGGTCAGCAGCAGATGCGGCAGACCCAGCGCCTGCAGCTCCATCTGCACCAGGGCCAGCATGCGGGTGAACTGCGAGAACACCAGCACCCGCCGGCCTTCGGCCACCAGGCTGGGCAGGGTTGCCGCCAGCCAGGCCAATTTGGCGCTGCTGCCGCCGCCGGTCTCAGTGGTGCCTGCCGGGCCGATGGCCACGCTGTCGTCCAGCAGGCGCGGGTCGTTGCAGACCTGGCGCAGCTTCAGCAGTGCGTCGAGGATGGTGACCATGGCGCCGCTGACATGCTGCGCGTCCAGCACCCGGCGCACCCGCTCGTCGGCGGCCAGTCGCACGCTCTCATACAGCAGGCGCTGGGCGCCGGCCAGGGCCACGCGGTGCACCTGCTCGGTCAGCGGCGGCAACTCGGTGGCCACCGTGGCCTTGTGGCGGCGCAGGATGAAGGGCCGCACCCGCTGGGCCAGCAGCAGGGCGCGGGCGGTCTCGCCGTTCTTTTCGATCGGCGTGCGCCAATCTCTTTGAAAACTGCGCTGGTCGCCCAGGTATCCCGGCAGCAGAAAGTGGAACTGCGCCCACAGCTCGCCCAGGTGGTTTTCCAGCGGCGTGCCGGTCAGGCACAGGCGGTGGTGGGCGTTGAGCCGGCGTGCGGCGGTGGCCGTGCGGCTGCCGGCGTTCTTCACCATCTGCGCCTCGTCCAGCACCACCAGGTGCCAGCGCTGGCGCTGCAGCGCCATGGCGTCGCGCCACAGCAGCGGGTAGCTGGTCAGCACCACGTCATGGTCGGGGATGCGGGCGATGCGCTTGGCGCGGTCAGGGCCGTCCAGCGTCAGCAGGCGCAGGGCCGGTGCCACGCGGGCGGCTTCGGCCTGCCAGTTGAAGATCAGGCTGGCCGGGGCCACCACCAGGGCCGGGCGCCCGCCTGCCGAGCCAGCCAGCCGGCCGGCCTGCTGTTCCACCAGCAGGTGGGCCAGGGCCTGCGCCGTCTTGCCCAGGCCCATGTCGTCGGCCAGGATGCCGGCCAGGCTGTGGCGGCGCAGGTGCTGCAGCCAGGCCAGGCCGGTGGCCTGGTAGGGCCGCAGGGTGATGCCCAGGCCGGGCGGCGGCGGCACCAGCGGCGGTGCATCCCCCGCGCCGATGGCGTCCAGCCAGGCCAGGCCCTGGTCGCCCTGCAGTTGCCAGCCTTGGGCCCAGGCGCGCCGGGCGCTGGGGTGGCTGGCCATCGCATCCTTCAGGCCGGCGCGCAGCAGGGCCAGGCGCTGGGCATCCCAACTGCTCAGCACCAGCGGCTCGTCGACGCGGCGGCGCGGGCGGGTCAGCACGTCCAGCATGCAGCGCACGATGGCCTTGAGCGGCGCGGCCTCGGCGTCGATCACCCGGCCGCCCGGGGCCACCAGGCGGATCAGCGCGTCGTCGGCGATGGCGGCCAGCGCGTCGGCATCTGTCCAGCGCCGGTCGTGCTTGATCAGGCGTGCCAGCAGCGGCACCAGGTCCAGGGTCTCGCTGCCGTCGCGGGTCTGCAGGTCCACGCCCAGGCTCAGCAGCCAGGATCCCATGCCCTTGGGCTGGGTCAGCGGCGTGATGCGGATCTGCCAGCCGCTGACCGGCAGCGCCGCGTGGGCAAAGCCCGGGCGCTGGTCGATGGCCCAGCCATCGGCCTGCAGCGCGGGCAGGGTGTCGGCCCAGAAGGCGGCGAAGTCGGCCTCGCGCACCAGGCTCAGCAGGCCTGCCGCAGTGGGCAGTGCGGCTTCGCCGCGCCACTGCAGGCCGTCAGCGGGCAGCGGCTGCAGGCCGGTGGCGGCCAGCCGCGCCTGCGCCGCGCCGGCGCTTCCTGGTGGTGGCTGGGTGCCAGCGGGCAGCCAGCCCAGCCAGGCCACGGTCACCTGTGGGCCACGGGCCCCGAACAGCGGTGTGCGGGCAGGCGCACGCACCGGGCCGCAAGGGCGCAGGCCCAGCAGGCCGTCACCCCGGTCCAGGGTCTGCAGGTGCAGACAGGGGCGGGCCGGTGCGGGCGTGGGTGCATGCGCAGACTGTGGCATGCGGGCGATTGTGGCCGTCCGTCCTTCGGGTATGGTCTGGCGGTGCACGCCCCCGCGCCGCTGTCCCTGCCCCTTGGCGATGCCCAGGCCGAGGTGGTGTTCCTGTTCGCCGACATCGAGGGCAGCACCCGCCTGTGGGAGCAGCAGCCCGCCGCCATGGCCGCCGCCCTGGCCCGGCACGACCAGCTGGCCCGCAGCGCGGTGGCCGACTGCCGCGGCCAGTGGGTCAAGGGTACGGGCGACGGCCTGCACGCTGCCTTCATCGACGCTGCCGACGCGTTGGCAGCGGCGCTGCAGCTGCAGCGTGCGCTGGCTGACCTGGCCGCCAGCGGCGGCCTGCGGCTGGCCCTGCGCTGCGGCCTGCATGCCGGCCCTGCCCAGGCGCGCGACAACGACTGGTTCGGCCCCGAGGTCAACCGCGCCGCGCGCATCATGTCTGCGGCCCATGGCGGGCAGATGCTGGTGTCGCACGCCGTGGCCGGTCAACTGCAGCCACTGCTGCCGCCCGGTGTGCAACTGCGTGACCTGGGCGCCGTTCGGCTGAAGGACCTGGACCGGCCCGAGCGCGTCTGGCAGGTGCTGGCGCCGCCGTTGCGCACCGACTTCCCGCCGCTGCGGTCGCTGGAGGCCACGCCCAACAACCTGGCCCAGCAGCTCAACCGCTTCATCGGCCGTGAATCGGTGCTGCCCGAGCTGCGCAGCCTGCTGGGCCGCGAGCGTCTGGTCACGCTGCTGGGCACCGGCGGCATCGGCAAGAGCCGGCTGGCGGTGCAGCTGGCCGCCGACTTGGTCGATGCCTACCCCGACGGCGTGTGGCTGGTCGAGCTGGCGCCGCTGGACGACGACGCCGCGCGCCTGCCGCAGGCGGTGGCCTCGGTGTTGGGCGTGAAGGAAGAGCCCGGTCGCCCGCTGGCCGACGCGTTGCGCCAGCATGTGGCCAGCCGCCGGCTGCTGCTGGTGCTTGACAACTGCGAGCATGTGCTGGACGCCGCTGCCGCACTGGCCAAGGGCCTGCTGCAGGCTGGCGCGGGCCTGAG
Organism: Aquabacterium sp.; assembly: GCA_029865965.1. GTDB lineage: Bacteria > Pseudomonadota > Gammaproteobacteria > Burkholderiales > Burkholderiaceae_C > Pseudaquabacterium. The sequence continues at coordinate 4,182 of JARXAJ010000144.1, read as the reverse complement.
CCTGCTGGCCACCAGCCGGGCGCCCTTGCAGGTGGCGGGGGAGCAGGTCTACCCGGTGCCTGCGCTGGGCCTGCCCGACTTGCAGCGCGGCGCGGCCGCCGCCACACCCGACCGCTTGTTGCGGCACGAGGCGGTGCGCCTGTTCGTTGACCGCGCCCGCAGCGCTGACCCCGGCTTTGCGCTGACCCCCGACAACGCAGCAGCGGTGGTCGACATCTGCCGGCGACTGGACGGCATCGCCCTGGCGCTGGAACTGGCAGCCGCCCGGGTGCGGGTGCTGCCGGTGCAGGTTATGGCCGAGCGCCTGCGCGACAGCTTTGCGCTGCTGAGCACCCGAGACACCACCGTGGCGCCGCGCCAGCGCACCCTGCAGCGGCTGATCGACTGGAGCCATGACCTGCTGGCCGATGACGAGCGGGTGCTGTACCGCCGCCTGTCGGTGTTTGCCGGCGGCTGGACGCTGGAGGCTGCCGAGGCGGTGTGCGCCGATGACCTGCTGCCGGCCGACGCGGTGCTGGACGCCCTGGCCGCGCTGGCCGACCAGAGCCTGGTGGGCCTGCTGCCCGGCGCCGACGGCAGCCCGCGCTACCGCATGCTCGACACCGTGCGCCAGCATGCCGATGCACTGCTGCAGGCCGCCGGTGACGAGGCCGCCGCCACCCGGCGGCGCCATGCCCATGCCCAGTTGGCGCTGGCTGAGTCGGCGCAGCAGCGGCTGGCTGGCGCCGGTAAGGCCGAAGCGCTGGCCTTACTGGACCTGGAGCGCGACAACCTGCTGGCGGCGTTGGCCTGGTGTGCGCAGGACCAGGCCGTGCCGGACGCTTGCGCCGCCGCCGAGCTGGGTCTGCGCCTGAGCTTTGCGCTGCGGCCCTACTGGCTGAACCGCGGCCTGCTCAGCCTGGGGCTGGACACCACCGTGGCGCTGCTGGCCCACCCCGGCGCCCAGGCGCGTGACGGCCTGCGCGCGCGCGGGCTGTTCAACGCCGGCCAGCTCGAGGCCTTCATGGGGCGCTACGCCCAGGCCTCGCCGCAGTTGCTGGAGTGCCTGGCCATCGCCCGCGAGACCGGCGACGCTGCACGCGAGGCGGCGGTGCTGCAGCCCCTGTGCCTGGCCGCCGGTGGAATGGGTGACTTGGTGGCAGCGCGCCGCCATGCGGAACAGGCGGTGGCGGCAGCCCGAGTGCTGGACAACCCGCGCCAGCTCGCCGGCGCGCTCAGCGGCCTGGGCCAACTCGACCGGCTCGAGGGCCGCCTGGCGCAGGCGCAGGACACCTGCACCAAATTCCTGGCGCTGGCCTCCCGGTTGCAGGACCCGGAGTACATCGCTGCTGCGCTGCTGAACCTGGCGATGGTGGCGCTGGCTGGCGGGCGGCTGGCCGAGGCGCGGCGGTTGCTGCTGCAGGTGGTGGAGATCGTCGACGACATCGGCTCGCGGCCGGCGGCGCTGTGCGTGATCGATGTCTGCGCGGCGCTGGCTGCCTTGCTGGCCGACTACCCGCGTGCTGCTCGGTGGTACGGCCTGGCGCAGACGCACTACCAGCAGTCGAGCCTGCACCGGGATGCCGCCGACGCCGCCTTTGTCACCGACGCGATGGCGGCGGTGCGGGCCGCGCTCGGCGCCGGCTTTGATGAACTGGCCTCAGAAGGCCGGGCAGATGCCCTCGAGCCCGCCTGGGGCGCGCTGGTGCAGTGGCTCAGTCGTTCATCACCGTCGGATCCAGCGGCTTGAGCGGCTTGCCGTCCTCATTGACATTGACTCCATAGCGGTACACGCCGGGCTTGGTGTGCCGGTTGAGACAGCTGAACACCGTGTTGTCCTGGCTGCGCTTGCAGTCGACGATCTCGCCGTCGGCCGCGCGCTCGAACACCACGCCGTTCTCTGGGAAGGTGAGCCGGCCGCCCTTGCCTTCGAGCCGCCAGGTGATGGTGACGTTGACCTGGTCCTTCGCAAAGCGCAGCACCTCCTGGTCGACGCTGATGTTTCCGTTGCTCACGATCACCCGGGGTGCCTTGGGGTCGCCGGGTCCCGGCGTGAACGGCGGCACCTGGTGGTGGCTGTAGTAATTGATGGTGCAGCCACCCAGCAGGCTGGCGAGCAGGGCACTGGTGATCAGCAGGCGTCGTGTCATCGTGTGGTCCTTGGTCGGCCGTGCCTCCACAGCCCGGCTGCGGTTATACCGGCTGGCGGGGCCTGTCCGCACTGTCACGCCCCTAGAACGCATGACACGGCCCGGCCGGCAAAATCATCGCTTCCGACGACCCCGGCCGCCGCAGCGGCGGCGAACAATCCGGGTCCGAACCCATTCCAGGAGCCCCACCATGGCAGAAGCCTTCATCGTCGCCGCCGCCCGCACCGCCGGTGGCAAGCGCAACGGCAAACTCTCGGGCTGGCACCCGGCCGACCTGGCCGCCCAGGTGCTCAACGCCCTGATGGACCGCACCGGCGCCGACCCGGCCCTGGTCGAAGACGTGATCATGGGCTGCGTCGGCCAGGCCGGCGAGCAGGCCGCCAACATCGCCCGCAACGCGGTGCTGTCGAGCCGGCTGCCTGAATCGGTGCCGGCCACATCGGTGGACCGGCAATGCGGCTCGTCGCAGCAGGCGCTGCACTTCGCCGCCCAGGCGGTGATGTCGGGCACGATGGACGTGGTCATCGCCGCCGGGGTTGAAAGCATGTCGCGCGTGCCCATCGGCATGCCGATCACCCTGCCGGCCAAGAACAACTTCGGCTTCTATGTCAGCCCGGCGATGCAGAAGCGCTACCCCGGCGTGCAGTTCAGCCAGTTCACCGGCGGCGAGATGCTGGTCAGGAAGTACGGCCTGACCAAGGACATGCTCGACGCCTTCGCCTTCCGCAGCCACCAGAACGCCATCGCCGCCAGCCGCGCCGGCGCGTTCAGCAATGAAATCGTGCCGGTGGCCGTGTGCATGAACGACGGCACCGAAACCGGTGAGATGCACACCGTGGACGAGGGCATCCGCTTCGAGGCGTCGCTGGAAGGCATCCAGGGCGTGAAGCTGCTGACCGAAGGCGGCGCGCTGACGGCGGCCAGCTCCAGCCAGATCTGCGACGGCGCCGCCGGCCTGATGGTCGTCAACGAGCGTGGCCTGAAGGCCCTGGGCGTACAGCCGCTGGCCCGCATCCACCACATGAGTGTGCTGGGCGCCGACCCGGTCATCATGCTGGAAGCGCCGCTGCCCGCCACCCACCGGGCACTGAAGCGCGCCGGCATGTCGGTCAACGACATCGACCTGTTCGAGGTGAACGAGGCCTTCGCCAGCGTGCCGGTGTCGTGGCTGAAGGACACCGGCGCCGACCCCGACCGGCTCAACGTCAACGGCGGCGCCATCGCCCTGGGCCACCCGCTGGGCGGCAGCGGCGCCAAGCTGATGACCACCCTGGTGCATGCCCTGCACAGCCGCGGCAAGCGCTACGGCCTGCAGACCATGTGCGAAGGCGGCGGCCTGGCCAACGTGACGATCATCGAACGGCTGTGACTGAGCAGCTGCCCGCAACACGTCGGGCCGGCCACAGATGATCAAGCTGATGTTCTGCCTGCGCCGCCTGCCGGCGCTGGACCGCGCGGCCTTCCATGCGTATTGGCGCGACCACCACGCACCGCTGGTGGCCCGCCACGCCCCGGCCATGCGGCTGCGCCGTTATGTGCAATGCCACACCGTGGACGACCCGGTGGCGGCCAGCCTGGCGGCGGCACGCGGCTCGCCTGCGGCCTTCGACGGCGTGGCCGAGCTGTGGTGGGACAGCCTGGACGACCGCGCCGCTGCACGCGGCGACGCCGCCCGGGCGGCGGCCGTTGAACTGCTGGCCGACGAGCGGCGCTTCATCGACCTGTCGGCGTCGCCGCTGTTTCTGGTGCTGGAGCACGGTGTGGTGCCCGGCACGGCGGCGCTGCAGCCGCTGGCCGGCAGCCCGTTCCAGCCGTGAGGCGCCGGCCATGACCGCCCTTCCATGACCAACGCGGCCGACACCCTGGCCACCGGCCTGGCTGCGCTGCTGGCCACACCCGATGGCGCGCCGGTCGCCATCGGCCCCGTCACCCGCCTGTCGGGCGGTGCCAGCCAGGAGACCTGGGCCTTCGACGCCACCAGCACAGGCCAGGCCCAGCCGCTGATCCTGCGCCGCGCCCCGCCCGGGGCCGAGCTGCGCGGCAACGGCAACCC
>JARXAJ010000026.1 GCA_029865965.1 Aquabacterium sp. | reverse complement strand
GTGTCTGCGTCGGCTGCGCTCATGGGCGGTTCTCCGTCAATAGGTTGTACGCCTGCGGTGGCCAGAGTGCGGCCATCCCGCAGCGGTGTTCATAGTCGTGCGGCAGCGCCGCGCCACGGGCGCTGCTGGTGCCGCACGGTGCTCATCGCAAGTCGTCGGCCAGGGCCTGCTGCAGCGCCAGCAGTGCGGCGCTGTGGGCCCGGGCGCTGGTGGTCACCCAGCGGGTGGGCAGGGCCTGCAGGGGCACCGGGTTCAGGTAGTGCAGCTTCTCGCGCCCGCGCCACAGGGTGACGACCAGGTCGGCTGCCGCCAGCACCGCCAGGTGCTTGCTGACCGCCTGGCGCGACAGCGCAAAGCCCTGGCCCAGCGCCGACAGCGTGAGCCCGGGCTGGTCGCGCAGCTGGTCCAGCAGGCGTCTGCGGGTGGCGTCGCCCAGGGCGCGCAGCAGGCGGTCCAGCGTGGCATCGTCCAGCGCATCGGTGGGTGCTGCATCAGGCAACTGCGTGGTTGCATGATCGTCGATCTGCAACGCATTGGTTGCATGTTCGATCACGCTGTGTGGGATTGCACAGCCCACCGGCAGCGCGGCAGTCAGGGGGCAGCTGGGCGGCAAACGCCCCCGTTTTTCACAGTGTTCCCGTCGTTCGGTGTCGGAAGATATCAACTCTTGTGGGTGGGCTGCCCCGGTGCAACGCCGCCACGTCACCCCGCCGACCATTGCGCCACAGCAAAAGCAGGAGTTCGATGGAGCACCACGACACCGTGGAACGCAGCACCGAGTTGCTGCGCAAGGCCTTGCCGCTGATGTCGAGGCAGGCCGCTGCCTTGCATCCGGTCAGTTACGCGGTGTGGTATGCCTATGTGGCCGATGTGAATTCGCCGCTGCATGCGGCGCTGGACAAGCACCTGGCCGAGCACGGCCTGCTCGACGAGGCTGCCACCGAGGCGCTGTACCGCCGCCACCTGGCCGACCCCGGCGCCGACATGGCCCAGCGGGTGACCGACGGTGTCGCGGGTCTGCTCGACGGCATGCAGGCGTCGGCCGCCGCCGCCGGTGACCAGACGGCCCGCTACGGCCACACCCTGGAACGCCTGAGCGCCGCGCTCGCCCCGGGCGAGGCGGCGCCGGCCGCACCGCCGGCGCTGGGCGAGGTGCTGGCCCACACGCTGGAGATGCAGGCCGCGCTGAACCGGCTGCAGAAGCAGCTGGCCGAGAGCCAGCGCGAGATCGGCAGCCTGCGCGACGAGGTGCGCCGCGCCCGGCATGAAAGCCTGGTCGATGCGCTGACCACGCTGGCCAACCGCCGTGCCTTCGACCGCCGCCTGGTCAGCTGCCTGGCCGCCGATGCGGCGGTGCTGGGCCGCCCACCGGTGGCCTCGCCGGTGAGCCTGCTGATGATCGACATCGACCACTTCAAGCGGGTCAACGACAACTACGGCCATGCCTTCGGTGACCAGGTGCTGCGCGCCGTGGCCCAGGTGCTGAAGGCGCTGACCCCTGAAGGCGGCCTGGCCGCGCGCGTGGGTGGCGAAGAGTTTGCGCTGCTGCTGCCCGGCAAGCCGCTGGCCCAGGCCCGGGCGCTGGCCGAGAAGCTGCGCGCCACGGTGGCGGCCAGCCGCATCCGCCGCAAGGGTTGCGACATCGACGAGCACATCACCGTGTCGCTGGGTGTGGCGCAGTTCCTGCAGCAGGCCACGCTGCCGGGCCTGGCGGTGGACGAAGCGCCGGCCGACTTCGTCGACCGCGCCGACCGGGCGCTGTACGCCGCCAAGCAGGCGGGGCGCGACCGGGTGGTGGTGGCCGCCTGAAGCCGCTTCAGCGGTTCTGCAGCAGCGGCTTCAAAAACCGGCCGGTGAAGCTCTCGGCGCAGTCGGCAATCACCTCGGGCGGCCCCACCGCCAGCACCCGCCCGCCGCCGGCGCCGCCTTCGGGGCCCATGTCGATCAGCCAGTCGGCGGTCTTGATGACATCGAGGTTGTGCTCGATCACCACGATGGTGTTGCCGGCGTCGCGCAGCTGGTGCAGCACCCGCAACAGCAGCTCGATGTCGGCAAAGTGCAGGCCAGTGGTGGGCTCGTCCAGGATGTAGAGCGTGCGGCCGGTGTCGCGCTTGCTCAGCTCCAGCGCCAGCTTCACCCGCTGGGCCTCGCCCCCGCTCAGCGTGGTGGCGCTCTGGCCCAGGGTGATGTAGCCCAGGCCCACATCCAGCAGGGTCTGCAGCTTGCGCGCCAGCGCCGGCACGGCGTCGAAGAAGTGGCGTGCGGCTTCCACCGTCATCGCCAGCACTTCATGGATGTTGCGGCCCTTGTACTGCACCTCCAGCGTCTCGCGGTTGTAGCGCTGGCCGGCGCAGGTGTCGCAAGGCACGTAGACGTCGGGCAGGAAGTGCATCTCCACCTTCAGCACACCGTCGCCCTGGCAGGCCTCGCAGCGCCCGCCGCCGGCCGCCGCGCCCACGTTGAAGCTGAAGCGGCCGGCGCCGTAACCGCGCTCACGCGCCATCGGCACCTCGGCAAACAGCTCGCGGATGGGGGTGAACAGCCCGGTGTAGGTGGCCGGGTTGCTGCGCGGCGTGCGGCCGATCGGGCTCTGGTCGACGTTGATCACCTTGTCGAAGGCCTCCAGGCCTTCGATCTCGTCATGCGGCGCCGGCTCGGCATGGGCGTGGTAGAGCTTCTTGGCCACCGCCGTGTAGAGCGTGTCGTTGATCAGCGTGCTCTTGCCCGAGCCCGACACGCCGGTCACGCAGGTCAGCAGGCCCACCGGCACCTCGGCCGTCACGTTCCTCAGGTTGTTGCCGCGGGCGTTGACGATGCGCAGGCAGCTGGCCGGCGTGGCTTCGAAGCGCGGCCACATCGGCTGCGGCTCGGGCTTGGCGCGGCCCTTGGTCGGGGCCGGTGGCGGCTCGGGCGGCGCCACATAGTCGGGCTGCCAGGTGTGGCGCTGGGTGGGCACCTCAATGCGCAGCACATGGGCCAGGTACTGGCCGGTCAGGCTGTCGGGGTGGGCCGCCACTTCATCGGGCGTGCCCTGGGCGATGACCCGCCCGCCGTGCACGCCGGCGCCCGGGCCCATGTCGATCACATGGTCGGCCGCGCGGATCATGTCCTCGTCATGCTCGACCACCAGCACGCTGTTGCCCAGGTCGCGCAGGTGGCGCAGCGTGCCGATCAGGCGCTCGTTGTCGCGCTGGTGCAGGCCGATGCTGGGCTCGTCCAGCACGTACATCACGCCGGTCAGGCCGCTGCCGATCTGGCTGGCCAGGCGGATGCGCTGGGCCTCGCCACCGCTCAGGGTGTCGGCGCTGCGGTCCAGGCTGAGGTAGTTCAGCCCCACGTCGTTGAGGAACTTCAGCCGCGCGCGGATCTCGCGCACCACCTTGTCGGCGATCTCGGCCTTGGCGCCCAGCAGATGCAGGGTCTCGAAGTAGCGCAGGCTCTCGGCCAGCGTGGCATGTTCGACCTGGTAGATGGCCTGGCGCGGCACGCTGGCATCCTGGCCCACCAGGAACACATGCCGTGCCTCGCGCCTCAGGCGGGTGCCGCCACAGTGGCTGCAGGGCTTGGCGGCCTGGTAGCGGGCCAGGTCTTCACGCACGGCGGCTGAATCGGTCTCGCGAAAGCGCCGGGTGAAGTTGGGAATGATCCCCTCGAACGGGTGCGACCGCTTCACCGTGCGCGGCTTGCCGCTCTTGCCTTGCTTGGCGGTCTCGGCCTCGTAGATGAACTCGATCTCGTCGCTGCCCGATCCGTGCAGCAGCACCTGCTGGGCGCTGGCTGGCAGGCTTTCATAGGGTGTCTCGATGTCGAAGCCGTAGTGCCGCGCCACGCTCTCCAGCAGCGAATGGGTGTAGGCATTGCGCCGGTCCCAGCCCTTGACCGCGCCGCCGGCCAGGCTGAGGCTGGGGAAGGCCACCACCCGCTCCGGGTCGAACACCGTCTGCTGGCCCAGGCCGTCGCAGTGCGGGCAGGCGCCCATCGGTGCGTTGAAGGAAAACAGCCGCGGCTCCAGCTCGGGCAGGGCGTAGCTGCACACCGGGCAGGCGAACTTGCTGGAGTACAGGTGCTCCCGGCCCTGGCCGGCGCCCGGAGGGCCATCCATCTCCAGCGCGATGGCCTTGCCGTCGGCAATGCGCAACGCTGCCTCGAAGCTCTCGGCCAGGCGCTGCTTCATGTCGGGCCGGGCGCGCAGCCGGTCGATGACCACGTCGATGTCGTGCTTCTCGTTCTTCTTCAGCTCGGGCAGGTCGGCGGCTTCCACCGTCTTCCCGTCGATGCGAAAGCGCACGTAACCGCGCGCCTGCATGTCGGCAAACAGCTCGGTGAACTCGCCCTTGCGGTCGCGCACCACCGGGCTCAGCACCATCAGCCGGGTGTCCTCGGGCAGGGCCAGCACGGCATCGACCATCTGGCCCACGCTCTGGGCCTGCAGCGCCAGATCATGGTCGGGGCAGAACGGCGTGCCGGCGCGGGCATACAGCAGGCGCAGGTAGTCATGGATCTCGGTCACCGTGCCCACGGTGCTGCGCGGGTTGTGGCTGGTGGCCTTCTGCTCGATGGAAATCGCCGGGCTCAGGCCCTCGATCACATCCACATCGGGCTTGTCCATCAGCTGCAGGAACTGCCGCGCATAGGCGCTGAGGCTTTCCACATAGCGGCGCTGGCCCTCGGCATACAGGGTGTCGAAGGCCAGGCTGCTCTTGCCGCTGCCCGACAACCCGGTGATCACCACCAGGCTGTGCTTGGGGATGTCGAGGTCGATGTTCTTCAGGTTGTGGGTGCGGGCCCCGCGGATGTGCAGATGGGTGGACCCGACCGGTAGCGGTCGGGCCTGCGCCGGGGCCTTCGGGGTGTCGGGATCAATGGGGAGCATGGCAGCAGACGGCGGAGGGCAACCGACCATGATAGCCATGCCCGGCGTTGTGGGTATGCCAGCGGCCAGCGCGGGCCGTTGCATGGCGCGTGACCTGGTGGCGCGGTGGGCTGTCGATGCAGCAGCAGGGCCCGGCCCGGCAGTCACGCAGCCAGGCGGTGGTTTGCTTCGGTGGCCGCAGCCCGCTGGCGGTGGTGCCGGCGCTGCGCTGACCCGCCGCTCAGTCCGGCGCGGCGTGCCAGCCTGGCAGCACGGTCTGCAGCGCAGACTGCAGGCGCTGCATTTCCAGCGGCTTGGTCATGTAGTCGGCAAACCCGGCTGCCTTGCCGCGGGCCAGGTCTTGCGGCATGGCGTTGGCGCTGACGGCAATCGCCGGCACGGCCCGCGTGGCCGGGTCGGCGCGCAACCGGCGCAGCACCTCGTAGCCGTCGATGCCGGGCATCTGGATGTCGATCAGCAGCAGCGCCGGCGGGTTGGCCAGGGCCAGCGCCACACCCGCCTTCGGGTCGCATTCACACTGCAGCACCAGGCCGGGCAGGCGCTCGAACATCGCCGCCATCAGCAGCGTGTTCACCGGGTTGTCGTCGATGTAGAGCACCTGCCGCTGGCCGCTGGCTGCCGCCTGGGCCCCGGTGGCCGGTGTGCTGACGGTGGCCAAGCCTGTGGCGCTGCAGGCGTTGCCAACGGGCGGCTGTTCAGGTGCATCGCCCGTGCCCGCACTGCCTGGCGGGCCATCCATGGCCAACGGCAGGCACTGGGCGTGGCTGCGGGCCGGATCGGTGTCAGCTGCTGGCGTGGTGGCAGCCCGCAGGGCGGCCTCGGTGCGCTTGAGGTCGGTGATGTCGGTGATGTCGGTGCCGAAGGCATGGCACAGGGCCTGGCCGGTGGCGCTGTCGACGCCGCGCGAGAGCGTCACCAGCAGCCGCACCGCGGGCTGGCCGGAGCCGACCGGGTGCAGGTGTTCGAAGCTTTGCACCTCGCCGTCCAGCGCCCGGGCAATGCGGTGCGCCAGTTGCGGCGCCCGCAGCGGGCCTGCCACGTCGGCCAGGTTGCGGCCGACCACCGCTTCTGGCGTGGTGCCCATCAGCGCGGCCATGCGGGCATTGACATGGGTGTAGCGCAGGTTGGCGTCGATGCAGGCCATGTGCCCCGGAAAGGCCGCCAGCAGCGTGCGCTGCTGCGCTTGCACGGCCTGCAGCCCGGCCTGTGCGCGCGACTCGGCGGTGATGTCGCGCAAGCTCCACACCCACACCCGCACCGCACGCCCGGCTTGCCGGGTGGGCATGCAGCGCCGCAGCAGCACGCGGCCATCACGCAGCGCCACGCTGTCTTCCTGCGGGCTGCTGCTGGCGATGATCTCGGCGATGCGGGCGGCTTGCCCTGCGGGGTCGGCAGACTGGTGCGCCACCATGGCCATCACGGCCGCCAGGGTGAGCGCTGGGGCCTGCTCCGGTGGCATGCCCCACATCTGCAGCATGCGGTCATTGACGAACAGCAGCGGCGCCTGCGGGTTGTCGGCATCGGCCGCGAAGATCGCATCGCCGGTGACGTTCAGCGTCAGGCGCAGGTTGTCCAGGCTGGCAGCCAGCGCCTGCGCTGTCGCCTGGCGGGCGGTGACATCGCGCGCCACCAGGGCTGCGCCACGCCGGCCGGTGTGCGGCTCGGTGAACGGGAACAGGGTGGTCTCCCACCAGCGCCGGCCGGTGGCGGGCAGGTCCAGTTCGGCCAGCACCACCTCGGCCTGGCCGCCGCCCAGGCAGCGCTGCTGGGCCGCATCACGTGCCGGGCTGCCCGGTTGCTGCTGCAGCGCCGCGCGCGCCCGGCCCACCACCTGCTCGGCCGCCAGGCCGGTGTGCTGCGACCATGCCTGGTTGACCAGCAGGCAGGTGCCAGCCTCATCGACCACACTGACCGGGTCGGTGATGGTGTTGACCAGGAACTCATGCAATTGCAGCCGGGCTTCGGCAGCGCGCCGGCGGGTGATGTCCTGCACCGTGCCCATCATGCGCACCGCCCGGCCGTGGGCGTCGCGGGTCACGTCGCCGCAGGTCAGCACCTCCAGCACCGTGCCGTCGGGCCAGCGCAGGCGGTGGGTGAATTCATGGTGGCCACCGCTTGCCAGGCTGTGCTGCAGCCGGGCTTCCAGCGCGCCCAGGTCGTCGGGGTGGACGCGGGCGCGGAAGGCGGCGGCGTCGGGCGTCAGCGATCCCGGCGCATGGCCCCACAGGCGGAACTGGCCATCAGACCAGTGCAGCGCGCCGGTGACGGGATGCCAGTCGAAGCTGCCGATCCCGGCCACCTGCTCGGACCGGTGCAGCAGCTCGACCTTGCGGGCCAGTGTCTGCAACTGCGCATCCTGCTCAGCCAGGCGTCGGGCCTGTGCGTCCAGCTTGCGTTGCTGCCGCCGCAGCAGCAGGCTCAACCACAGCGCCGGCAGGCTGACAGCCAGACCCAGCAGGCCGATGTGCCAGCTGCTGCCACCATCGGCGGCTGCGCCCTGCCAGGCCATGGCCGACAGGCCAACCACGGTGGCAAAGCCCACCACCGCCGCCACCACCTGCCGGCCGCCCACGGCGCCTGACGCAGTGCCAGGCGGGGTCGCCGAGAGGCTGGGTGGGGTGGTCGACATCGGAACGCACGCGGCTGTACGAATTTATCAATTATGGCGTTGCGTTCAGTTTCAGTCTGCAGCGTCTGTGTGCGCTTCTCCCCTGTTGGCGCGTCGGCGCGGGCGCAGGCCCGCCTCAGCCGTCAGCCGTCAGCCGCCAGCACGCGCAGCAGATCGCTGCCGTAGGCCTCCAGCTTCTTGCCGCCCACGCCGTTGATGCCGGCCAGCGCGTCCAGCGAGTCGGGGGCTTCGCGTGCCATCTCGGCCAGGGTGGCGTCGTGGAAGACCACATAGGCCGGCAGGTTGTGGGCCTTGGCCACCTCGGCGCGCCAGGCCTTCAGCGCCGCAAAGCGGGCCAGGCCGGCCTCGTCCAGCGGCAGCGGCGGCGGCTTG
>JARXAJ010000306.1 GCA_029865965.1 Aquabacterium sp. | reverse complement strand
CACCACCAGGGTGGCGTTGTCGGGCTGGTAATGCAGGCGGTAGAAGGCCTGCAGGCGCGGGATGTCGACGTTCTCGACATCGGCGCGGGCGCCGATAGGCATCTTGCCGTAGTTGTGCCACTGGTACATGGCCGCCAGCGTCTGCTCGATGGTGGCGCGCACCGGGTTGTTCTCGCCCGATTCCATCTCGTTGCGCACCACGGTCATCTCGGTGTCGAGGTCGCTGCGGGCGATCAGGCTGTTGACCATCGCATCGGCCTGCCAGGCCAGGTACCAGCGCAGGTTGACGTCGTTGGCGCTGAAACTGGCGAAGTAGTTGGTGCGGTCGAAGCCGGTGGTGCCGTTGAAGCGCAGGCCGCGGCGGCTGAGCTCGGCCATCACATTGCGCTGGGTGGGCGTGCCCTTGAAGATCAGGTGCTCCAGCAGATGGGCCATGCCGGTTTCGCCGTAATTCTCATGGCGCGAGCCGACCCGGTAGGTGACGTTGACGGTGGTGCTGGGCTTGGTGGCGTCGGGCACCAGCAGCACCTGCAGGCCGTTGGGCAGGCGGAATTCGGTGATGCCTTCGACCTGGGTGAGCTGCTGCACCCCGGCAGGCAGGGCCTGGGCCTGGGCCTGGGCTTGTGCCTGGGCTTGTGCGTTCGGCAGCAGGGTGGCGGTGGCCAGCAGCAGGCTGGCGGCCAAATGGCGCAGGGTGGAAGACGGATGCAGGGGCATGGCGGCAGGCAGGAAAGCGGTGATCGTCCGAGTCTAGGCCGCGCCGGCTTGCAGACGCACCAGCAGGGCCGGCAGCGCGATCTTCTGCGTCAGCACATCGCCCATGTGGCGGGCGCAGCGGCGGTGCACCCGGTCGAAGCGGGTCCATTCGAAGCCGTCCATCTCGGGCCGCTCGTGGCCCCAGGTGTCGCTGTAGTGGCTGTCGCAGTGGCAGCCGGCGGCGTCAAACCGGGCGCTGAGCACCGCAAACAGGTGCAGGTCCTTGCGCGGCCGGTAGACCATCTGGCCCAGGTCGAGCAGGCGCTGGCCGGTGAAGTCGATGCCGCATTCCTCACGTGTTTCGCGCAGCGCGGCGTCCAGTGGCGCCTCACCGGGGTTGGCGCCGCCCTTGGGGATGTCCCAATGCCAGGCGCCGGTGACATGGCACAGCAGCAGCTCCTGCTGGGCGTTGAGCACCAGGATGCCGCAAGACAGCGTCTTCATGCGGCAGCCGCAGGGGCAGGCGGCGGGCCCACCAGGCGCCAGGCCGCCGCCGTGGCCAGGGCCGACAGCGCCAGACAGGCCCAGATCACCGGCCTGTAGCTGCCGGTGGCGTCGAACACCGCGCCTGCCATCCAGGGCCCCAGCAGGTTGCCGGCAGCCGCGCCGGTGTAGAGCGTGCCGATGATGGCCGACACCGCCCGCGCGCCGAACAGGTCCATGCACATCGCCGGCATCAGCGACACGATGCCGCCATAGCTCAGGCCCATCCACAGGCTGAACAGCGCCATTGCGCCCCAGCCACCGGCGCCCCACCACACCAGGAAGCACAGGCCCATCGACGCCATGGCAAGGGCCAGTGTCAGCGGCCGGCCCACCCGGTCGGCCAGCGCGCCGATGGCGAAGCGCCCGACCAGGCTGCCCATGCCGATCAGCCCCACCAGGCCAACGGCGCGGGCATCGTCCACGCCGAGGTCGCGCGCGGCGGCCGACACATGGGCGAACGGCACGAACATCACCGGCCCGGCCAGAAAGGTCATCAGGTAGAACCAGCGGAAGTGCGGCGTCGCCATGGCCTGGCGCAGGGTGTGGCCAACCACTGCCCGGCCCCCGGCCCCGCTGGCCGCTGGCGCGCGCTGCAGCAGCAGGGTGGCGCCGCCGCCCAGTAGCAGCACGCCCAGCGCCAGCCACAGCATGGCGCTGCGCCATTGCAGTGCGGCGATCAGCGCAGCGGCCAGCAGCGGCACCAGCACCGTGCCGGCGCCGATGCCGGCACTGGCAATGCCGGCGGCCAGGCCGCGGCGGCGGGTGAACCAGGGCTGCACGCAGGCGATCGACGGCGTGTAGACCAGGGCGATGCCCCCGCCGATGCCCACGCCGTAGGCCAGGTAGACCATCCACAGCTGGGTGGCCAGGCTGCTGACGACCAGGCCGGCGGCAATGCACAGCATGCCCGCGCCGCACACCACCCGCGGGCCGAAGCGGTCGGCCGCCAGGCCGGCCGCTGCGCCGCCGGTGAAGTACACCAGGCCGCACAGGCCGAAGACCAGCGCCACATCGGCGCGGCGGGCGCTGAACGCCTGGGTCAGCGATTCGAAGAAGGCGGCGAATGAATACGAGACGCCGAAGATCACCGCCAGTGCCACGAAGCAGGCCCAGACCACGACCCAGGCCTGGCGGGATTCTTCAGGTGCCGGTGCCTGGGCCGACGGCGGGGCCGGCGGAGGGGCCGATGGGGGTGTAGCTGCTGGGGCGGCGGCAGGCATCGGGCCAGTGTAGGCCGCAGCCCTGGCCGCACTTGTCAGGGCGGGGACTGGCCAGGCAGCGGCGGCGCCAGCAGCCGGTCGAGGCCGGCCAGCACTTCGTCAACCGCCAGCGGCTTGGTCCAGTAGGCGGCAAAGCCCGCGCAGCGGGCACGCGCCAGGTCGTCGCTGCGCACGGCGGCCGACACCGCCACCGCCGGCACCGCCGCCAGTGCCGGGTGCGCGCGCATGCGCTGCAGCAGGCTGCTGCCGTCGCCATCGGGCAGCTGCATGTCCAGCAGCAGCAGGTCGGGCGGCTCGGCCAGTGCGGCGGCCAGGCCGGCCGCACAGTCGCCACACACCTGCATGCGCACGCCGCTGCGCAGGCCGATGATGGCTTGCATCAGCAGCACGTTCACCGCGTTGTCTTCCACGTACAAGACCCGGCCCTGCGTGGTGCCCGCCAGGCCCGCGCCAGCGCCGGCCTGATCCTGCGCCTGTGCCTGTGCCGGGTCACTGCATTCACCCAGCGGCAGGCGCACCAGGAAGCAGCTGCCCTGCCCCGACACGCTGCGCACGCCGATGCTGCCTTGCATCAGCTGCACCAGCTGGCGGCTGATCACCAGGCCCAGTCCGGTGCCTTCGGCCGGGCCGTGTTCAGCGCCCAGGCGGTTGAAGGGCTGGAACAACTCCTGCTGCTGGGCGTCGGTCAGGCCCAGGCCGGTGTCGATCACCTCGATGCAGGCCATGGCCTGGCCGGGACAGGCCGGTGCCTCGGACCGGGCCCGCACATCGACCAGGCCGCCCGGGCGGTTGTATTTGATGGCGTTCGACAGCAGGTTGACCAGCACCTGCTGCAGGCGGCGGGCGTCGGCCTGCACCACCAGGCCGGCCAGGTGGCCCCGCGCCAGCCGCACGCCGGCGGCCTGGGCCTGCGGCTCGACCACGGCCAGCGCGGCATCCACCGCCGGTGCCAGCGGCAAGGCTGCGGGGTGCAGGCTGAGCTGGCCCATCTCGATGCTGGTGATGTCGAGCACATCGTTGATCAAGTGCAGCAGGCCCTGGCCGGCGGTCTGCACGATGGCCAGGCGGCGGCGCTGGTCGTCGCGCAGGTTGTCGGCCTGCTGGTTGAGCAGCAGGTGCGCAAAGCCCAGGATGCCGTTGAGGGGCGTGCGCAGCTCATGGCTGACCCGGGCCAGGAACTCGCTCTTGGCCTGGCTGGCCTGGCGCGCCGCCTCGCGGTCGGCCAGGGCCTGCTCCATGGCCCGGCGCTGGGTCACGTCGGCCACATGGCCGTGCCACAGCGTCATGCCGTTGGCCAGCCGGCGGGGCGAGGCGTTGAACTCATGCCAAGCCACGCTGCCGTCGGGCTGGCCGATGCGGGCGCTGGCGCGCCAGGGGCTTTCCGAGGCGGCGGCCGCGTCACGCGCCTGCAGCAGGGCAGCGCGGTCTTCGGCCAGCACCCGGCCGAAGACGGTGTCGGCCGACTCGCGCGCAGCCTGCGGCGTGCTGCCGTAGAGCGCCCGCACCGCCTCGCTGACATACGGGAAATGCCCGCTGCCGTCGGGCAGGCACAACAGCTGGAAAATCATGCCGGGCGATTCATCGGCAGCGCGCTTGACGCGCAGCATCTCCTCTTCCACCCGGTGGCGCTGGCGGATCGGCACCATCACCAGGTCATGCACCCGCTGCGGCCCGCAGTGGCGGCTGCTGGCGTAGAGCAGCACTTCCAGTGCCTGGCCATCGGCGCACTTCAGGCTCATCGAGAACTCCTGCAGATGGCCATGCAGCCGCAGCAGGGGCATCAGGTAGCTCTGGTAGATCACCCCGCCGGCGGTGGACAACAGCGCGTCGAAGGGCCCACCGCAGCACAAGGTGGCATCGCGCCCCAGCAACGCACTGAGCGCCGGGTTGACGGCCAGCAGCAGGCCCTCACTGGTGACGGTGGCCAGCGCACAGGGCAGCGCCTGGGCGCCGGGCAGCGCCTGGGCCACCGGCGGCGGCGGGCGCATCACGGCTGGTTGGGGTGCTTCAGCCACCCGCCACGGCGGCGCGCAGGGCGTCGATGGTGACTTGCGGGTGCGTCAGGTGCGGGCAATGGCCGGCCACGTCCAGCACCCGCAGGCGGCTGCCGGGCATGTGGGCATGCATGTAGTCGCCCACCGCGCATGGCGCGATGGCATCGTGGGCGCATTGCAGGATCAGCGTGGGCACGGTCAAGCGCGGCAGGTCGGCCCGGTTGTCACCCAGAAAGGTGGCCATTGCGAAGCGGCGGTTGATGTAGGGGTCGGCAGCACAGAAGCTGGCCTTGAGCTCGTCGGTCAGCGCCTCGGTGCTGCCGGCGCCCATCACCACCGGTGCCAGGCAGTCGGCCCAGCCCAGCTGGTTGCTGTCCATCAGGTCGATCAGGCCGTCGATGTCGGCGCGCTCGAAGCCGCCCACATAGCCGGCGTCCGGGTCGTTGAGGTAGCGCGGCGACGGGCCCACCAGCACCAGCTGGGCAAAGCGCTCGGGCCGGGCGATGGCCGCCAGCACGCCGATCATGGCGCTGACCGAATGGCCGACGAAGACCACGTCGCGCAGGTCCAGCGCGTCGAACAGTGCCACCACATCCTCGGCATAACCTTCAAGCCGGCTGTGGCGCATGCCGTCGTAGGACGACAGATCCGATTTGCCGCAGCCGATGTGATCGAACAGCACCACGCGGTGCGTGGCCTCGAAGGCCGGCGCGACAAAGCGCCACATCTGCTGGTCACAGCCAAAGCCGTGGGCAAACACCATGGGGGGGTGGGCCTGACCGGCCTGGTTGACATGGTGACGCCGGATGGTGTCGGTGGTCATGGACATGTCCATCATGTGGTGCCGGACTGCGAACCGGTGTTGCCATGCGGCGATGCCCAACAGTTTGCCGCAGGTGCAGCGCAGCGATCAAGCGAACTGCGCGAAATTCAGAGGGCTGTCGCTGCCTGTGCCTGTGGCACACAGCGCACGCCCAGGCGCTGCATCGCGTCCAGAAACCCCTGCGCCTGGGGTTCGAAGCCGGCCACCGGGCTCATGCAGTCGGTCAGCAGCACCAGACGGTCAGGCCGGCCACCCGGCAGGTGCTGCACCAGGTGCTCGACCGTGGCCTTCACACAGTGGCTGCTGGCCTGGCCGGCCACGAGCAGGGTGCTGGCCGCGTCCAGGCGCTGCAACAGCGCCTGGTTCAGCTGGGTGGCAGGCTCGCCGGGGTCGGGCACCTCGGCCTGAAGCGCGCTGTAGTGCTCGCTCCAGGGGTAGCTGCCCTTGTCGACCACCCGCACCGGCGTGTGGCGGGCGTCTTCCCAGGCATTGCAGGCGGCCAGCACGGCCGGGTGCAGGCCGTGGCCCCAGCTGCCCAGCTGGCAATGCACCGGCCACACCATCAGCGTGTAGCGGCCGGTGGCCTCCAGCGCGTCCAGGTAGGCCAGGCTGCGCGGCAGCTCGGTGGGCACGGCTGGGGTGTAGTCACCGGCGCGCACCTGGGCGGCGGTGATGGTGGAAAACGGCGGCACGGCCGCGCCGTCACCCCGCCGCCAATAAGGCGGGTGGGCGATGTCATGGCGGTGGTGGGAATCGAGCGTGACGGTGATGCCGTCGATGCGGCCCCCGGTCGCGCCGATGAAGCCGGCCAGGCGCAACAGGTCGGCATGGGCGCCGGGCACCGGCAGCGCCGGGCGCAGCAGCGCGCCACTGGCGGGGTCGCTGGCGCACCAGCTGTCGGGCAGGTCGCAGAAGTCGTTCTGCGCGTCGATGATCAGCAGCTCGGTGTGGTGGGCCATGGCTGGGCTTTTTGGCAAAGGTGGAGGGTGACAGGCCACTGTAGCCCAGCGTCCTAAACTGGACCCATTGCCAACAGGGAGCCCTGCATGATTCTCGAGATCGCCGACATCCGCATCCAGCCCGGCCAGAACGCCGCGTTTGAAGAAGCCGTCCAGCGTGCGCTGGCCACCGTGGCCAGCCAGGCGGCGGGCATGCAGGGCTTCAGCGTGACACGCGGCATCGAAAGCCCCGAGCGCTACGTGCTGCAGATCGTCTGGGCCACGCTGGAAGACCACACGGTGGGCTTTCGCGAGGGCCCGCTGTTCCCGCAGTGGCGCGCCATCATCGGGCCGTTCTTCGCCCAGCCGCCGCAGGTGGAGCATTTCAGCCTGGTCGCCAAGTCGGCCTGAGCGGATGTTGACGCCATGACCGAAGCCGCCGCCGTCGCCCATGCCGAGGCGCTGTTCGACAGCGGCGCCTTCTTTGCCACCCTGGCCGCGCGGGTGGCCTGCCGCACCGAAAGCCAGAACGCCGACCGCGCAGCCGAGCTGGCGGCCTATCTCAACGGCCAGATCGCACCTGCCTTGGCCGCACTGGGCTTCACGGCGCAGATCCACCCCAATCCGGTGGCGGGCGCGCCGCCCCTGCTGATCGCCGAGCGGCTGGAAGACCCCGCGCTGCCCACGGTGCTGTTCTATGGCCACGGCGACGTGGTGCGCGGCCATGAAGGCCAGTGGGCCGACGGCCGCGACCCCTGGACGCTGACGCCCGCCGATTCGGCCCTGGGCGAGCGCTGGTACGGCCGGGGCGCGGCCGACAACAAGGCCCAGCACAGCATCAACATCGCCGCGCTGGCGGCGGTGCTGGCCGCGCGTGGTGGCCGCCTGGGCTTCAACGCCAAGTGGCTGGTGGAGATGGGCGAGGAGACCGGCTCACCCGGCCTGGCCGACTTCTGCACCGCACAGCGTGCGGCGCTGGCCGCCGACGTGCTGATCGCCAGCGACGGCCCGCGCCTGCGCGCCGACCGGCCCACCGTGTTCCTGGGCTCACGCGGGGTCACCAACTTCGAGCTGGTGCTCAAGGCGCGCGACGGCGGCCACCACTCGGGCAACTGGGGCGGCCTGCTGCGCAACCCGGGCACGGTGCTGGCCAACGCCATCGCCAGCATGGTCGACGCGCGCGGCGGCATCCGGGTGCAGGGCCTGCGTCCGCCGCCGATGCCCGCTGCGGTGCGCGCCGCGCTGGCCGACATCCAGGTGGGCGGCGGCCCCGGCGACCCGGAGGTGGACACCGCCTGGGGCGAGCCCGGCCTGAGCCCGGCCGAGCGGGTGTTCGGCTGGAACGCGCTGGAGGTGCTGGCCTTTGGCTGCGGCAACCCGGCGCAGCCGGTCAATGCGATCCCGCCGGTGGCGCGGGCCACGCTGCAATTGCGCTTCGTGGTCGGCACCGAGGCCCACCGCATCGGCGCGCATGTGCAGCAACACCTGCAGGACAACGGCTTTCACGGCATCACCGTCAGCCAGCCCGAGCTGATGCACGCCACCCGGCTCGACCCCGACAACGCCTGGGTGCGGCTGGCCATGCACAGCCTGCAGGCCAGCACCGGCGTCAAGCCGGCGCTATTGCCCAACCTGGGCGGCAGCCTGCCCAACGACGTGTTCGCCGACATCCTGGGCCTGCCCACGGTGTGGGTGCCGCACAGCTACCCGGCCTGCAGCCAGCATGCGCCCAATGAGCATGTGCTGCCCACGCTGATGCGCCAGGGCCTGGGCATGACGGCCGCACTGCTGTGGCAGGTGGGCGCGCAGGCGGCGCAGCTGCCGCGCCGCGTGGCCTGACCGGTCGGGGCAGCCCAGCGCATGGCACTGTTCCCGCAGGGCCTGCGCGCGGTGGACGCGCGCTGCAACACCGGTGAGCGGCGGGTTCTGCAGCAACTGCGCCGCTGTCTGGACGATGACAGCCTGGTGTGGTTCGACGTGCCCATCGGCCCGGCGGCGCGCCAGCCCGATTTCGTCGTGCTGAGCCCGCGCCAGGGCCTGCTGCTGCTGGAAGTGAAGGACTGGAAGCGCGCCAGCCTGGGCGACGCCACACCCGACCGCGCCACCCTGCACACCGCACGTGGTGACGTGGCCGTGCCCAACCCCTTGCGCCAGGCGCGCGACGTGGCGCTGGAGCTGGTCGACCTGATGCGCCGCGACGCCGCCCTGGTGCATGCCGACGGGCCGTTCCGCGGCCAGCTGCTGTTCCCCTATGGCTGGGGCGTGGTGTTTGCCAACCTGCGCGCGGTGGAGCTGGCGGGCAGCGACTTCCACAGCATCTACCCGGCGCACAAGGTGCTGTTGCGCGACGACCTGGACGACAGCCTGCCAGCGGCCGCGCTGCAGCAGCGGCTGTGGGGCCTGTTCACCGTGCACTACCCGCACACCCTGACGCTGCCGCAGCGCGACCGCATCCGCTGGCACCTGTTCCCTGAGATCCGCATGGCGCAGCAGGCGGCGCTGGACTTCGACGGTGCCGCCAACGCTGCACCCACCACACCCGCCCCGCTGGCCCTGCCCGACCTGATGCAGGTGATGGATCTGCAGCAGGAGCAGGTGGCGCGCGGCCTGGGTGAGGGCCACCGGATCATCCACGGCGCGGCCGGCTCGGGCAAGACCATGATCCTGGTGTTCCGCGCCCAGCAGCTGGCCCAGGCGGTGCGCAGCGACCAGCCGATCCTGGTGCTGTGCTTCAACCGCAGCCTGGCCGGCCGCATCGACGCGATGCTGCGCGCCCGGGGTGTGGACGACCGGGTGCAGGTGCGCACCTTCCATGCCTGGTGCCAGGACCTGGTGCGCAGCTACCAGCTGGCCGTGCCCGACGCGGCCAACCCCGACGACCACTGGCGCACCCTGGCCGACACCGTGGCCCGGGCGGTGGACACCGGCTTCGTGCCCGGCGGCCAGTACAGCGCCCTGCTGGTGGATGAAGCGCATGACTTCGAGGACGACTGGCTGCGCATCGCCGCGCGCATGGTCAACCCCGCCACCCGCAGCCTGCTGGTGCTGTATGACGACGCCCAGTCGATCTACCAGCGCCAGCGGCGGCGGGGCTTCAGCTTTGCCCGTGTGGGCATTGAGGCGCGCGGGCGCACCAGCATCCTGAAGCTGAACTACCGCAACACCGCCGAGGTGCTGGCCCTGGCCATGCACTGTGCCCAGGGCCTGCTGGCCGAGGCCGATGCGCCCGACGATGCCGACGACGCCACCCGCACGGTGCAGCCCGCCAGCGCCGGCCGGCGCGGGCCGCTGCCGGTGCTGCTGCTGGCCCGCCATGCGCAGGAAGAAGCCACCTGGCTGGCCGACCGCATTGCCGCCGCCCTGGACAGCGGGCAACGCAGCGACGACATCGCCGTGCTGTTCCGCACCAAGGCGATGATGGCGCCGCTGGCGCGCGAACTGGCGCGCCGCAGCCTGCCGGTGCAGAGCATGGCCGCACCGGGCTTCCGCCGCCTGGACTGGCAGCACCCGGGCATCAAGCTGCTGACGGTGCACAGCGCCAAGGGGCTGGAGTTCCCCACCGTGCTGGTGGCCGGCCTGCAGGTGATGCCGATGCGCGGCGAGCCGCTGGCCGACGCGGTGCGCCTGCTGTACGTGGCGATGACACGCGCCACCGGCCAGCTGGTGCTGTCGGCGCATGGCATGTCGGCGGTGGTGCAGCGGGTGCAGGCCGGCCTGGCGGCCGTGTCGCGGCAGTTCGGCCAGGCGGGCTGACCACCCGGGTGCAGCCAGCCTGGCGGACCCCCGGGTTGCAGCCAGTCTGGCTGGTGGCCAGCGTGCAGGTCAGCAGCTTGCGCGCCGGCGCAGCAGCAGGCCGACGCCTGCCAGGCCGGCCAGTAACAGGGCTTGGCTGCCGGGCTCGGGCACGGCCAGCATGACCTCGCGGCTGACGGAATTGAAGCCGCCAAGCCCGAAGCTGTTGGCGTAGACCGGGGCCTGCACCAGATTGGTGGTGCTGAACTCTTGTTCGTAGGCACAGGTGCTGATGTCAGCCAGCAAGCCCCCAGCCACCGACAGGTTGACGCAACCGGCGCGGATGGCGAACAGCGGGTCGATGCTGACGGCGCTGTTGTTGGTCAGCAGGCTGTCTGCGCCCATCGCATAGGTGTAGACCAGCCTGGTCGGGCGGACGGCGAACATGATGTCGGCACCGCTGTCCAGATCGAAGGTGATCGACGGGCCGATGCGTTGGCCCTGGGCGTCGAAGATGTCCTGGTCGAAGGTCAGGGTCACGTCCACGTTGGCCTCGAACGACAAGGCCTGGCTCAGCCCGAACTTCACCCCGCCCTGCAGGTTCAACACGGTCGCCCCCACCGAGGCCACACCGGCGATGCTGAGCGACGGTTGCAGCACATCGACGGGCACGCCCAAGGCCAGCTGGGCGATGCCGCCGAGATCGACCGTGGTGCGCAGCAGGGTCTCGTTGGTGTCGAGCCGCAGCGTCTTGCCGGCCACCGAACCGCCCGACTTGTCAGTGGGCGCACTGATGGTCACATGGCCCACGGTCTGCGCGCCCACGGTGATTGGCAGGTCCTGGCCCAGCACCACGGGCAAGGTCACCAACCCATCCAGCAGGGTGGCCGGGCTGGGCTTGGTCGTGTCCACCGCCAGGATGGCGATGGTCTTGTCGATGTTGGCCTGTGTGACCGACGACGAGCAGCCTGTGCCGATGACGCAGCCTTGCACCGACAGCGTGTTGGTGGTGTTGATGATGCCGTTGACGCTGCCGCTGAACGACGGCGCATCCACCATCAGCCTGGCCCTGCCGTCGTCGACCAGGTTGCCGCTGCCACCCACACGCAGCAGCTGGCCCGCCAGGAACTGGTCAGGCAGGGTCAGGCGGGTCTGAAAGGGCAGCGAGGCCGCCACGCCCCCGCCATCGGCCGCTGCCTTGACATTGAAGCCCAGCGCGCCGGAGCTCAGCACACCGGCGGCACCGCCGGTGCGCGTGTCGCCGTACACCGCAGGCACGGCCTGTGAATAGACAGCAGGCACGGCAGGTGTCGTGAACGCCGGAATCGCCAGCGTGTAGGTGCCAGGAATGGTGTAGCCGGGAATGCACCCGAGTAACCCGAAGCACACCGGAGGCACAACGACAGGCGGGGTGATCTGGTACGACGGGATGGCTGGCGTGGTGAACGCCGGGATGGCGGGGGTGACCAGGAAGGAGGGGATCGCCGGGATGATCACCGCATTGGCACTGCCCGAGATGCCGTTCAAGCCGAAAGAGACGGGTGCGCTGGCCTCACGCCCACCACCCCAGGTGCCGCCGATGAAGCCGCTGTCGTAGTGCCAGCTGGACTGGGCGCCGCTGGCCCAGAGGCTCTGGCCTGCTGTCTGGAAGCTGAAGGTATCGTCGAAGACGGTGGCTTGTGCAGCCGTGGTGGTCAGCATGCACAGCGCTGCCGTCAACGTGGCACCGTTCAAGGTCTTGGTCATGGGGTTCCCTGGTTCACCGCCATCAAGGGCTGGTGCTGTGGACTGCGCCTGTGGGCCGGCATGATGGGTCGCCATCAGCGGTGCGGGAGGACGCGTGCCGCGCTGAACCGGTGCGTGCATTGAAAGGCCTGAAGAATGGACGCGTCAAACCTCGGTTAGGGTAAGGGTTGACCCTGCATCAGTGGTGGGCGCGGCGGCGTGCGCCAACGCCAGCACAAGCGTTGAAAGCCGCACTCATTGAATGCCAGGAAGCAGGTTGTCCCTGATCGGTCCAGGTGCGGTCCGGATGCGGCCCAGGTGCCGGCCTGACGCCATGGCCCGCACAGCAGTGGCCGCGGACCGCTTGGCGCGCCACAACCCGCCTGCCGGCGCCCTGCCGCGACAAGGCCAGATCGGCCGTGTCATGGCTGCGCGGGTGCTGCGCGTGGCCGCACTGATCGACCTCGCCGCTGCCGCCGACATCAACCTGACCATCGCCACCGAAAAAAGCGACCGGCTTAAGCTTTCGCTGGCGGTCTGCGAAGCGCTGGCCGACCATGCGGCAGCCACCGCGCCGCAGTGGGCAGGTTTCGGCCTGGCCATCCGGCGCGACCAGACCAGGGCGCGCTGCAGATCGCGGCGCAGGCGCGGGTGGGCCATGGCGATGTCCACCGCAACAGGGTGGGCGCGGTGGTGGGTGTGCAGCAGTCTGGCGGCCAGGGCCTGTCGGGCACCGGGGCCCAAGGCGGGCGGGCCGCATGACCCCATGCACCTCTGTGCCGGGCAGACGCCGACCATCAACACCGCAGCAGCCGGCGGCCATGCAGCGCTGCTGACCGCCGGGGCGGGCACCGATTGAGCAGTTCTCAACGAACCGGCAGCAGCACGGCGGATGGCAAAGGAGATACTTCTGACAGCTGGCAAGCACTGCGCTGCCGCAGCAGTCAGTGGCAAGTGGCAAGTGGCAAGTGGGGAACAGAACATGGATCGAGAGCTGGGCAACAAGGCGTGGCAGGGCCGGGCCGCCCGCTGGGCAGGTGTGGCGCTGGCAGCAGCCCTGGTGGCCGGCCTGGCAGCCTGCGGCGGGCCCGACACCGCCAAGCTGCTGGCGCAGGCCCGCGCGTCGCTGGCCAAGAAGGACGTGGACGCCGCACGCATCCACTTGAAAGGGGTGCTGCAGAAATCCCCCGACAACGGCGAGGCGCGCTTCCTGCTCGGCCAACTGCTGCTCGACAGCGGCGATGTGGCGGGCGCGGAAGTGGAACTGCGCCGCGCCCTGGAGCTGCAGCACCCGGAGCAGCAGGTGCTGCCTGCGCTGGCGTCGGCCCTGCTGGGCCAGAACAAGGCGGCGCTGACGCTGCAGCAGTTCGGCAATGCCAAGCTGGCCGACAGCGCCGCCCAGGCACGCCTGCAGACCACCCTGGCGATGGCCGAAGCCAGCACCGGCAACATCGACGCGGCCGGCAACCGGCTCGATGGCGCGCTGCGCGACCTGCCCGGGCACACACCGGCCCTGCTGCTGCGCGCCAGGCTGGCCGCCGCGCGCGGCGACCAGGCCGATGCCCTGGCCCAGGTGAAGGCCCTGCTGTCCAAACAGCCCGACCTGGCCGAGGCCTGGCAGCTGCAGGGCGACCTGCTGCTGCGCGCACCGGCCGGCCAGCCCGCACCGCCGGCCGCGCCGGCCATGGCGGCTTACCAAGAGGCGCTCACGCGCCAGCCCGCCAACGCCGCCGTGCATGCCGCCATCATCGGCCTGCACCTCGCCGCCAATGACGTGGCGGCCGCCACCACCCAGTGGCAGGCCATGCAGAAGGCGGCACCGCAGAACGCGCAGACCTTGTTCTTCGAGGCCGTGCTGGCGGCGCAGAAGGGCGACCACAAGCGCACCCGCGAGCTGACCCAGACCCTGCTGCGCAACGCACCCAACAACCTGCAAGTGCTGCTGCTGGCGGCCCAGGCCGAGCTGCAGCTGAATGCGGTGGCCCAGGCCGAGGCCCACCTGGGCAAGGCGGTGCAGCTGGCGCCCCAGGCGCCGGGCCCGCGCCGCCAGCTGGCCCAGGCGCAACTGCGCGGCGGCCAGGCTGACAAGGCCCTGGCCACGCTGGCGCCGCTGCTGGGCGACAAGGCTGACGCCGACACCTTGGCGCTGGCGGCCCAGGCCCAGATGATGAAGGGCGACACCACCGCTGCCGACGCCAGCTTCGCCCGCGCCGCCAGGCTCAAGCCCGACGACTTGCGGGTGCGCACGGCCATGGCCTTGTCCAGTGCGGCCAAGGGCAAGGGCCCGGCAGCACTGGCCGAGCTGCGCGCCGTGGCGGCCGCCGACAAAGGCACCACCGCCGACCTGGCGCTGGTCAACCTGCTGGTGCGTGGCAACGACCTGCCGGGCGCGCTGAAGGCGGTCGAAAACCTGGCCGCCAAGCTGCCGGACGATGCCCTGCCCGACCAGCTGCGCGGCCGCATCGCGCTGCAGCGCAAAGACCTGCCGGGCGCGCGCCAGCACTTCGAGGCGGCACTGGCCAAGAACGCCGACTACCTGCCCGCGCTGGCCGGCCTGGCCGCGCTGGACCTCAACGACAAGCAGACCGACACTGCCAAGGCGCGCTTCGAGGCGGCGCTGCAGCGCAACCCGAAGAACGCCGGCGCCATGCTGGCGCTGGCCGAGCTGGCCGCCCGCTCTGGCGGCAAGGCCGACGAGGTGGCCCAGTGGCTGAACAAGGCGGTGGCCGCCGACCCTGCCGATGCCGCCGCCCGGGTGCTGCTGGTCGACCAGTTGCTGACCACCAACCAGACCAAGGCTGCGCAGGACGCGGCACAAGCCGGCCTGGTGGCCCTGCCCGACAACACCGAGCTGCTGGACCGGCTGGGCCGCGCGCAGCTGGTGCTGGGCGCCACGCAGCAGGCCATCCTCACCTTCAACCAGCTGGCCACGGCCGCACCGCAATCGGCCCTGCCGCACCTGCGCCTGGCCGATGCCCACACCGCCGCCCGCAACACCACGGCCGCCGCCGCCGCCGTGCGCCGCGCCGGTGAGCTGGCACCCGACCAGCCGCTGGTACAGCAGGCCCAGGTGCTGATGGCACTGCAGGAAAACCGGTTCGACCAGGCCCTGACCATTGCCCGCAAGGTGCAGGCCCAGCGCCCCGACGACGCCGCCGGCCACAGCATGGAAGGCGATGTGGAGCTGCGCCGCAAGAACTGGGACGCCGCGGCCACGGCGCTGCGCAAGGCCGTGGCGCGCCACCAGGCCGGTGATGCACCGCAGCGCCTGCACGTCGCCCTGTTGGCCGGCAAGAAAAACGCCGAGGCCGACGCCATGGCGCAAGACTGGCGCCAGAAGCACCCCCAGGACATGGCCTTCGTGCTGCACCTGGGCGACCAGGCCCTGGCCACCAACCGGTCGGCCGAGGCCGAGGCGCTGTACCAGCAGGTGATCGAGAAGCAGCCGGCCAATGTGCTGGCGCTGAACAACCTGGCCTACCTGATGGCCACCCAGAAGAAGCCTGGCGCGGTGGCGCTGGCCGAGCGGGCGCTGCTGGGTGCACCCAAGGCCCCGGCAGTGATGGACACCCTGGCCCTGGCCCTGGCCGCAGAGCAGCAGGTGAAGCGGGCGGTGGACATGCAGAAGCAGGCGGTGGCCGCCGCGCCCGACAACCACAACTTCCGCTTCCAGCTGGCCAAGCTGATGGTGCAGGCGGGCGACAAGTCCACCGCCCGCGGTGAGTTGTCGGCCCTGGCAGCGCTGGGCAACAAGTTCCCGCGCCAGACCGAGGTGGCCGATCTGATCAAGACCATCGACCAGTGAGCGACCCAAACCTGCCGCTGCGCGGCAGGCCCGGCGTTTTCTTGTGATCCGGCGCCCGGCGCTTTGTCGTCAATGCCCGGCGGCGGCGTACAACTGGCACTTGTAGGCAAACCAGGCCGGGTGCCAGAAGCCGAAATGGCGCTGGCACATCACCACCCCGGCCAGGCCGTTGACCGGGTTAATGAACCAGTGGGTGCCGGCCAGGCCGCCCCACTGCAGCTCACCCACCGCCCCAGGCGGCTCCAGGCTGGACGCGCGCCGCACCACCGCGCCGCCCAGGCCGTAGCCCAGGCTGGGGATCGGCCCGGGCACCGGGAACTGCACGCACTGGTGCGCTGGCAGCTGGTCAGTGCACATGGCCGCCAGCGTGGCCGGCTGCAGCAGCTGTGACGGCTGGCCCGGCATCAGCTGGCGCAGCAGGCCCAGCATGTCGGCCTGGGTGGAAAACAGGCAGCCGGCGCCCGACTGGCGCGGCACCGGCTTGATGTAGGCGTCGGGCCAGGGCGTGGCGGTCAGGCGTTCCAGCCCGGGCTGCATCGGGTCGGCCAGATCGCCCTTGTACAGCGCGGCCAGGCGCGGCACCTGGTCGGGCCGCAGCACGAAGCCGGTGTCCACCAGCCCCAGCGGGCCGAGGATGCGGGCCTGCAGCGCATCGCCGAAGCTCTGGCCGGTGGCCAGTTCACACAGCCGGGCCAGCACGTCGATGCCCAGCGCGTATTCCCACTGCGTGCCGGGCTGGCTGCCCAGCGGCAGTTCGGCCAGCAAGTCCATCTGCCCGGCCAGCGTGGTGCTGTGGCCGCGCACGCCGCTGGCGTGGTAGGCCTTGTAGAGCAGGCCGTCGGGGTCGAACACGCCATGCGCCAGGCCTGATGTGTGGGTGACCAACTGGCGGATCGTGATGCCGGCGGCCAGCGGCTCGGTGTCGTCGAGCGTGGCGGCGCCGGGGCGCAGCACGCGCAGGCGGCCGAAGGCGGGCATCCAGCGCTGGAGCGGGTCGTCCAGCTGCCAATGGCCCTGCTCGGCCAGCATCAGCACCAGCACCGTGGTGAACAGCTTGGTGTTGCTGAAGGCGCGGTGGATGGTGTCGGGCGCCATCGGCACGCCGGCCTCGCGGTCGGCCAGGCCGGTGCAGAAGCTGTCGATCAGCTGGCCGTGGCGCAGCGTGGCGCAGGACACGCCGGCCAGCCGGTCGGCGTCCACCTCGGCCTGCAGCACGGCATGCGCTGCAGTGAAGCCGGCGGCGGTGGCCGCCGTCATGCCGCCACCCCCCAGCGGTTGCCGTCGTGCCCGCTGGCCCGGCCTTCGGCCTGCAGCTTGTGCAGATGCGCGCGCAGCGAGCGCAGCGCCATCGCATGCAGCGGCTTGGGCGTGTCGGCATACACCTCGGCCACCAGCGCGGCCTCGTCCACCGGCGCGGCGGCGGCCAGCTTCTGCAGGCCGGCCAGCACCTTGGCCTCCCGGCCCAGGCGGTGGGCGATGGTCTTCCTGACCACCTCGTGCGGCTCGTCGATCAAGAAACCGTGGCCCGGCGCCAGCCACTGCAGCGGGATGTCGAGCAGGCGGCGCAGGTTGGCGATGTAGACGGCCATGTCGCCGTCGGGCGGGTTGATCACCACGGTGCTGCCCTGCATCAGGTGGTCGCCGGTGAACAGCAGCTGCTCTTCTTCCAGCAGGAAGCACAGGTGGTTGCTGGCATGGCCGGGGGTGTGGACGGCGCGCAGGGTGACGCCCTCGCCGAGCTGCAGCACATCGCCATCGGCCAGCACCGTGGTGGGCTGGAAGCTCTGGTCCTGCCATTCCGCATGGTCGGCCACGCGGCCGAAGGTGGGCGCGCCGGTGGCCGCGGCAATGGCCGCCGCTGCCGGGGAATGGTCCTTGTGGGTGTGGGTGCACAGGATGCGGGTGATGCGCCCGGGCGCAGCGGCCAGCAGGGCGGCCACATGCGCTGCGTCATCGGGCCCGGGGTCGAGCAGAGCCCAGCTGTCGGACCCGGGCGCGCCGATGAGGTAGGCATTGGTGCCGGGCCCGGTCATCATGCTGCCGTTGTCGGCGGTGACCCGCAGCACGCGCGGGCTGAGCCAAACGCCCTGGCCCGGCACCAGCTCGATGCTGGCGGTGCCGGTGCCCTCGGGGTCGATGCGGCCCAGTTCGGCATAGGCCCAATCACCGCGGTTCAGCGGCCGCCGGCCCTTCGATGACAGGCCGATGCGCGGGCGGTTCAGCGGCACCACCGTCTGCGCCCGCGCCCAGGCCACCGCATCGGCGGCCTTGGTGAAGGTGGCGATGTGCTTGAGCGTGATCTCGGTGACGTTCATCAGCCGCAGGCCATTGGTCTTGTCCATCACCTCGGCCGGTGTCATCCACAGCAGGTCGACCGTCTCGGTGGCGTCGGCCACCGCCGTCTGGCCGGCGGGTGCCTCGGTGACGAAGAAGCGGGTGTCGAAGATCTTGGGCAGGCCCACCGGGGTGATCCAGTGGCTGTAGTAGGCCAGCCGGTCGGTGGCCAGGCGCACGTTGAAGCGCGCGCACACCTCGGCCATGCCGGTCTGGTTGCCGTGCAGGGCGCGGCGCAGGGCCACCACCTCGTCTTGCGGCAGCGCATCCAGGTCCACTGCCTGGCCAGCGGCGTCGGTGGCAAACAGCAGGCCGGCTTCCTCGAAGCATTCCCGCACGGCGGCCACCCAGTAGTGCAGGCCGTCGGCGGGCAGGCCCAGGCGGGTGCTGGCGGTGGCATCGTCCAGGCCGTTGCAGCGGTCATAGTGGCCGCGGTCGCTGGCGTCGAGCAGGCCGCCGGGGAAGACGGTGGCGCCGCTGTTCTGGTCGCCGGGCCGCTCGGCGCGGCGGATCATCAGCACTTCCAGCCCGCGCGGGCTGTCGCGCAGCACGATCAATGACGCGGCGGCGCGCGGCTTGGGCGGTGCGGCGGGCGCGGGCAGGTCGAGGTAGGGGCGGTTCTCGGTGGTCATGTTGGGCTTTCAGCTGCCGACGGCTGCGCCAGCCGCCACACCGGCGGCGCGCAGGGCGGCAATCTCGTCGGCACTGAAGCCGGCCTCGGCCAGCACCGCGTCGGTGTGGGTGCCAGCGGCCACCGGGGCGGTTGGCATCGCCGCCTGGGTGCGCGAAAAGCGCGGCGCCGGTGCCGGCTGCAGCACGCCGCCCAGGTCGATGTAGGCCTGGCGGGCCTGGGCGTGCGGGTGGTTGGCCACCTCGTCCAGGCGCAGCACCGGGGCAAAGCAGACATCGGTGCCTTCGAGCAGCGCGCTCCATGCGTCGCGGGTCTTGGCGCCGATCAGCCGCACCATGTCGGCCCGCAGCTGCGGCCAGCAGGTCTTGTCGTGCTGGCGCTTCACATACGACGGGTCGAGCCCGATGCGCTCGACCATCTCGGCGAAGAACTTGGGCTCCAGCGAGCCGATCGACACCCACTGGCCGTCAGACGTGGCGTAGGTGTCGTAGAACGGCGTGCCGCCGTCGAGGATGTTGGCGGCGCGCTCCTTCGGGTTCCAGGCGCCGCTGGCCACCATGCCGAAGAAGATGCTCATCAGGCTGGACGCGCCGTCGACCATGGCGGCATCGACCACCTGGCCCTTGCCCGAGCCCTTGCCCCCACGGTCGCGCTCGAAGATGGCCGCCAGGATGCCGAAGGCCAGGTACAGCGCGCCGCCGCCGTAGTCGCCCACCAGGTTCAGCGGCGGGATGGGCTTGTCGGTGCCGGTCTTGCCGCCGCCGATGGCATGCAGCGCGCCGGTCAGCGCGATGTAGTTCAGGTCATGCCCGGCGGCCTGCGACAGCGGGCCGGTCTGGCCGAAGCCGGTCATGCGGCCGAACACCAGGCCGGGGTTGCGGGCGTGGCACACATCGGGGCCCATGCCCAGCCGCTCGGCCACGCCGGGGCGCCAGCCTTCGATCAGCACGTCGGCGCGGTCGATCAGGCGCAGCGCGGCATCCAGCCCGGCCTTCTGCTTGATGTCCAGCGCCACCGACTTGCGGTTGCGGCCGGTGATCTCGAAGCGCACCTTGGTGGGCACGCCCAGGCCGCTGGGCTCGGTGCGGTCGATGCGGATGACCTCGGCCCCCAGGTCGGCCAGCAGCATGGCGCACAGCGGACCGGGGCCGATGCTGGCGAGTTCAACAACGCGCAATCCGGTCAAGGGGCCCATGGTGTGCTGTCTCCTGCGATGGATTTGGAATGAAGCAGTGTGCCGCAGCGGCCCGGGGCCGGGTTGTCAAGCGGGGGACGACTGGGGCGGATCGGGTGGTGATTGGTGCGGCGGGCTGGTTGGGGCTTTGAAGGGTCGGTCGTTTGGAGCGATCGCGCCGGCTCGGGTGGGCCTGTTTTGCTCCGTGTCCCCCGCCAAGCGTAGGCCCGACAGGCCAACGCTTGGCTCCTCCTTGACCTCCGCAAAACAGGCCCACCCGATCCGACGCTTGGCCACCACCGTGGCCTTCGCCGCATGCAGAGACGGTGGCTGGACGAGGGCGTCGGGTGCCTGGCCGACGGAGGTCAAGAAGGGAGGGCCGCAGGCCCGGAATGACACGGAGTCGGCCAGGTACCCGGCGGCCTCGACCTCGCGCGAAGGTGGCGAGTCGGCAACTTCCGCTTTGAGCCCCAACCCGCAGCGTCAGCCCCCGTCCGCCACCAGGCTGGCCACCGCCCGGTCCAGTGCACCGGCACCCAAAGGGATGCCCTGCACCTGCAACGCGGCCTGCACCGCACCCAGGCAGCCCAGGATGGTGGCGGCGTTGCTGTCGCCCAGGTGGCCGATGCGGAAGGCCTTGCCCTGCAGCGGCCCCAGGGCCCCGGCCATGGCCACGCCGAAGCGGTCGCGCGCCACGGCGCGCAGCGCGTCCACGTCGGTGCCTTCGGGCACGGTGATGCAGGTGACCGACACCGACCGGCTGGCCGGCACCTGCGCAAAGAAGCCCAGCGCGCCACCTTCGGCCCAGCCGGCCAAGGCGGCCTGCACCGCGCCGGCCAGGCGGTGGTGGCGGGCCAGCACCTCGGCTTCGCCTTCCAGCGCGATCAGCTCGAAGGCTGCGGCCAGGCCGGCCAACAGGGTCTGCGGCGGCGTGCCGCAGAACTTGCGGTAGCTCAGCGGGCTGCGGCGCAGCCGCCAGTCCCAGTAGAAGCGCGGCGCCGGGTTGCGCTCGGCCACCGCGATGGCCTGGGCGTCGGCGGCCAGCCAGCCGATGCCCGGCGGCGTCATCAGGCCCTTCTGGCTGGCGCCCAGCACCACGTTGGCGCCCAGTTCGGCCATCGCCACCCGGGTGCAGCCGGCCGAGGCCACCGCATCGACCACCAGCAAGGCCGGGTGGCCGGCGGCATCGATGGCGGCCCGCAGCGCCGCCATGTCGCTGGTGATGCCGCTGGCGGTGTCGGTGTGCACCGCAAACACCGCCACGATGCTGTGCTGCGGGTCGTCGCGCAGGGCCTGGGCCACATCAGCGGCGTCGATGGGCCAGCCCGGGCGCCAGGGCGTGCGCACCACGCGCCGGCCCAGGGCTTCGGTCTGCACCGCCCAGCTTTCGCTGAAGTGGCCGGTGCCCGGGATCAGCACCGCGGCGCCGGGCGGCAGCAGGTTCTCCACCGCCACCTCCCAGGCGCCGTGGCCATTGGTGGCGTAGAAGAACACCTCGGCGTCGGGCGCATGCAGCAGGCTGCGCAGGCCGGCCTCGCAGGCGGCGATGGTGGCGTCCAGCCGCGGATCGCCCATGTCCATCGGCTGGCGGGCCATGGCATGCAGCACCTCGTCGGGCACCGGCGACGGGCCGGGTGACTGCAGAAAGCGGCGGCCGGGGATGCGGGTGCTGTGGGGCATGGGGGCGGGCAGTGGCAAGAGGGGGATGGCCGATGCTACGGCCTGGCCGGCTGCGGGCGGTAACCAGCAGCGCCGTGCGGGCGCCGGCACAGCGGGGCGGGGCGGGATGCCCGCCGTCCGGCCCGGGGCGCAAATGGCTGCAGCCAGCGCCGCTCGGCCAGCCGGAATGCGCCGACCAGCACCACGGTGATGACCAGGCAGCACAGCGCGGCGGTGATGAAGGCGTCGAACGGGAGGTCGTGTGCTGTAGGCCGGCAGGCTGCGGCGCATGGCCGACGTCAGCACGGTGCGCCGCAAGGCCATCCACCGCCCCATGCCCAGCGCACGGGCGCGCAGAACCAGACCGACTTGAGCCAGGGCCACAGCAGGCTGTCACGCACCGCGTCGAACTGCGCCTGGCCGCAATACAGCAGGAACAGCTGCACCGTGACACCGGCGCCGGCGGCATACCGTGGCAGGCTGTCCCACATCACCTGCAGGTTCATGTCGTCAGCACCCGCTCACAACGCGGACTGTCACAACGCGGCCTATCTGGTGCCGATGGCCAGACGCCGCGCCAGCCAGGCAAAGCCCAGCTCCGACAGCGTGGTGAAGGCCAGGTACAACAGCGCCGCAGCGCCGTAGAACAGAAAGGGCTCGCGGGTGGTGCCGGCGGCTTGTGCGGCGCGGTTCATCAGGTCCGACAGGCCGATCACCGAGACGATGGCCGTGGCCTTGATCATCACCAGCCAGTTGTTGCTGAGCCCCGGCAGCGTATGGCGCAGCATCTGCGGGCCGACGATGCACCACAGCACCTGCAGCGGCGTGAAGCCGCAGGCCACGGCCGCCTATTTCTGGCCGGCGGGAACCGCCAGGAAGGCGCCGCACAGCACCTCGGTGAAATAGGCGCCGAAGGGCATGCGCAGGGCCGTTGGCCACAGCTTGCATGGGCCGGTGAACCACGGCCGCAGGTGCGCACGCCCTATCGCGAAAACACCGGCCACTGCGGGTCCAGGCACAGCACCAGGTCAGTCGGCAGCCCGGGCACCTGCTGCTGCAGCCAGCGGCGGATGAACACCGGCGCCGCCCAGGGGCCGGTGTCGCCGCTCCACACGCCCGCGCTCTGCACCTGCAGCGCGCCGCCCACGCGGCGCAGCGGCACGATGGCCGGGTCGAGCGGGGCGTTGGTGGGCGCACCGGCGGCGCTGGCGCCGGGGCCGTCCCACACCACTTCGGCCAGCAGCCAGTCACCGCTGGCGTCTTGCAGCACTTGCAACGGCCGCGCCCCGCGGGATGCCGGCGGGCTGTGATCGGCCAGCGCCTGCCGGGCGGCCAGCCAGGGGCCCGAACCCGCCGGCCAGCGCTGCACGCCGCCGCACCGGCGTGACAGCTGTTGCCAGCCGCCCTGCAGCCGGCCGGCAACGTCCACCGGGTGGCCGGCCAGCTCCAGCAGCACGCCCTGGTCTTGCGGCAGCAGGCGCAGTTGCGACGCCATCAGCAGCACGGGCGCGGCTGCGGCCAGAACCCACAGCGCCCGCCGGCGGCGTTGTGGCTTTCTGGTGGCGGGCAGGATGGGGCGTGTGGTCATCGGGGCGCAGCCTAGCAGCGACGGCCCGGGCGGCCACTGCCTGGGGGCAAGCCAATGCGCACCAAGGGCGTGCGAGACGCCGCCTTGGTGCGCGCCCACGCCCCGCCAGCGCCCTGTGGCGCGGCATGGTGCTTGCTGTTCCAGTGCATGGCGACGCGATTCTCTGCAGCCCCGACCCCAACACCGGCCACGGCGCCCACAGCCGCCGGCGCCGGCCAGGTGGCCGCCGTCTGGCGTGACCGGCTGAGCCTGCTGCTGGAATCCACCGGCGAGGGCATCTTCGGCATCGACATGGCCGGTTGCTGCGTGTTCGTCAACCGCAGCGCGGCGCAGATGCTGGGCTGGCCAGCCGACGCAATCATCGGCCGCAACATGCATGAGCTGATCCACCACACCCATGCCGACGGCCGCCACTACCCGGAGTGCGACTGCCCCATCTTCAAGGCCTTCCGCCAGGGCCTGCCCTGCCGCATTGACGACGAGGTGTTCTGGCGTGCAGACGGCAGCGCCTTCGATGCTGAATACACCAGCCACCCGATCGTGGAGCACGGCACGGTGCAGGGCGCGGTGGTCACGCTGGTCGACATCACCCAGCGCCGCGAGGCGCAAGCCCTGCTGCGCCGCACGAACGAGCTGCTGGAGAGCCGCGTGGCCGAGCGCACCGCCGAGCTGCAGGCATCGGCCGCCCGGCTGCGCGAACTCGCCAACCACGGCGAGACGGTGCGCGAGCAGGAGCGCACCCGCATCGCCCGCGAGATCCACGACGAACTGGGGTCGCTGCTGGTGGCGCTGAAGATGGATGTGCACTGGCTGGCCAAGCGGCTGGACGACCGGCCGCAGCTGCACGGCAAGTGCCAGGGCATGGGGCGGCTGATCGACAGCGCGGTCGACAACCTGGGCCGCATCATCACCGACCTGCGCCCCAGCATCCTGGACCACCAGGGCCTGTGGGCGGCGCTGGAATGGCAGGCGCAAGAGTTCTTTGCCCACACGGCCGACGGCCATGCCGACCTGCAGGCTGACCTGCAGATCACCGTGGCCGCCGGCGTGCCGCCGCCCGAAGGCGGCCAGGCGATCGCCATCTTCCGCATCTTCCAGGAGATGCTGAGCAACGTGGCCCGCCATGCCCGCGCCCGCAACGTGCAGGTGCGGCTGTGGGTGGACGACCCGCCCGAGCCGGTGCTGTACCTCAGCGTGCGCGACGACGGCGTGGGCGCGCCCGCCCAGGCGCTGGAAGACGCGCGCAGCTACGGCGTGATGGGCATGCGCGAGCGCGCCAGCCACTTCGGCGGCAAGCTGCACATCGACAGCGCGCCGGGCCAGGGCACGCGGGTGCGGCTGGTGATGCCGCTGGTGGTGCCGCTGGTGGTGCCGATGGTGGTGCCGCTGGACATGACGCCGGCGCCGGCCCAGGCGCTGCCGACCACCACCACCGCAGGCCAGCCACCATGATCCGCGTGCTGGTCTGTGACGACCACCTGATCGTGCGCCAGGGCATCAAGCAGATCCTGGCCGATGCCCCCGACATCGCCGTGGCCGGCGAGGCCGCCAACGGCCCCGACGCGCTGGCGCTGGTGCGGGGCGGCGGCATCGACGTGGTGCTGCTCGACAGCGCCATGCCGCAGCGCGACGGGTTGGACGTGTTGAAGGCGCTGAAGGCCGAGGCGCCGCGCTTGCCGGTGCTGATGCTCAGCACCTACCCCGACCGCCAGTACGCGGTGCGCAGCCTGAAGCTGGGCGCTGCCGGCTACCTGAACAAGAGCGCGGACAGCGCGCAGCTGATCGACGCCATCCGCCGGGTGGCGCTGGGCAAGCTGTTCATCACCCCCGGTGTGGCCGAGCTGATGGCCGAACAGCTGGTGCCCACCGGCACCCGCACGGCCGGCGCCGAGGCGCCGCTGCATGAACGGCTGTCGCACCGCGAGTACCAGGTGTTCCGCCTGCTGGCCGCCGGCCGCAGCGTGGGCGAAATCGCCGAGCAGCTGGTGCTGTCGTCGAACACCGTCAGCACCTACCGCGCCCGCATCCTGGACAAGACCGGTGTGCGCAACGATGTGGAACTGGCGCTGTATGCGGTGCGGGAAGGCTTGTGACTATTGCTGGCCCCTGCCGCAATGCAAGCTTGCCGAGACCGTGGCGGCAGGGCCGCGGCCGCGGGGCCGTTCGGGGCTTGGCAGGCGAACACACGGCGGACGACCGCTGCGTGCGTGAGGTTGCCGCCGCGCCTCGCCTGCCAAGCCCCGCCCGACCCCACGACCCCGGCCCTGCGTTCCACCTGTGGCGCACTGCCAGCAGACGCCGGCCACCGTGGTGCGCTTGACCGGGTGCGCCGCAGGCGGGCTGTTGCTTGGCAGGCCACGCGGGTGGCGCAAGGTCGGGGGCGTGGGGTCGGGCAGGGCTTGGACCGCGAGGCGCGGCGCCGGAGCACCGCATGCGGCAACCTGTGACGTGTGTTCGCGGGCCAAGTTCTAAACGATCCCACGGCCCCGGCCTTGCCGCGCAGCTGGTCGCCGGCGACAGCTGCCAGCAACAGCCTCAGGCCTGACCCGCCACGACCGGCCGCGCGCCTGGCGATCGTGCCACCAGCGTGGCCAGCAACCGGCCGCTGGCGTCGTGCTGCAGCAGGCGCAGCTCGTCGGCAGTGTCGGTGGCTGTCTGCCAGGTGCCGGTGCCGGTGCCGTGCCATTGCAGCGTGATCGGCAGCGCTGAGGTCTTGACCCGCAGCAATGGCATCGGCGCTGCAGAGTCGCCTAAAGAGGCTGGCAGGCCCAGGATGTGCGCCGCGATGGCCGCCGCTTGCCGGCCGATGGGCTCGATATAGCGGCTGGCGCGGCCGTCCACCACCGCGCAGTCGCCCAGGGCATAGATGCCCGGCTGGCTGGTGGCGCCGGTGGGCCCGCTCACCACGATGCCGCCGGCCGCTGCGTCATAGGCCAGGCCGGCACTGGTGGCCAGCCGGCCGGGCGTGCGCCGCCCGGTGGGCGCGATCACCTGATCGACCCCCAGCCGCTCGCCCTGGCCCGCCAGCCCCACCTACCA
>JARXAJ010000188.1 GCA_029865965.1 Aquabacterium sp. | reverse complement strand
CCTACAAGGTCGTCGCCATGGTCATGGCCAGCGCACAGCGCCTGGGCGTCACCAAGATCGGCCTCGTGGGCAACGAACAGTTCCTGCAGTGAGCCACACCATGACGATGAAGCTTTCCGCCCTGGCGGCCGTGCTGGTGTTGGGTCTGGCCACCGGCAGCGCGCAGGCGCAGGCGATGCGCCCGGAGGTGGGCAAGCCGCTGCAGGCCGCATCAGACCTGCTGAAGGCCGGCAAGAGCAAGGAAGCGCTCGCCAAGGTGCGCGAAGCCGAGGCGGTGGGCAACAAGACCGCCGCCGAAGCGTTGATGGTCGACCGCATGAAGGCGGCCACCGCCCAGCGTGCGGGCGACACTGGCGCCGCAGCACAGGCGCTGGAATCGCTGTATGGCAAGGTGTCGGGCGCCGAACAGGGCCAGGTGGCCGAGCAACTGGCCAGCACCTATGCCAATGCGCGTGACAACACGAAGGCAGCACAGTGGGTGCAGAAGGCACAGGCCGCCGGCAACAACAGCGCCACGCTCAAGCAGCTGCAGGCCTACCTGCAGGGCAGCAGCGGCGACTATGCGGCCATCGCCAAGGAGGCTGCTGCGGCCGTGGCTGCAGCCGAGCAGGCCGGCCGGCGCCCTGACGAGGCCGACATGCTGCGCTTGGCCGACGCCCAGGCCCGCACGAACAACCCCGCCGGCCAGGCCGCCACGCTGGAAAAGCTGCTGTTCAACCACCCCAAGAAAGACTACTGGGCGGCCTACCTGGGCCGTCTGCCGCGCAAGGCGGGGTTCTCCAGCCGCCTGAACCTGGACCTGATGCGCCTGCGTCTGGCCACCGGGTCGCTGGAGCGCACCGAAGACTTCATGGAGATGTCGCAGCTGGCGCTGCAGGCCGGCTTGCCTGCCGAAGGCAAGGCCATCGTCGACAAGGGCTTTGCCAGCGGTGCCCTGGGCACCGGCGCCGAAGCCGAGCGCCACAAGCGCCTGCGTGACCTGGCCAACAAGCAGGAGGCCGAAGCCAAGGCGTCGATCGACCAGCGCGCGGCGGCAGCCGTCGCCGCCAAGGACGGCAACGACCTGGTGCAGATCGGCTATGCCTACGCCACCATGGGCCTGGCCGACAAGGGCATCCCGCTGATCGAGCAGGGCATTGCCAAGGGCAGCCTGAAGCGTCCTGACGACGCGCAGCTGCGGCTGGGCATGGCGCTCTTGCAGAGCGGCGCCAAGAACAAGGCCAAGGCGGTGCAGGTGCTGCGTGCTGTCAAAGGCGCTGAAGGCACGGCCGACATCGGCCGGCTGTGGGCGCTGTTCGCGAACACGCAAGGTTGACGGGCGCGGGCGCTGCGGCGCCCGGGCCACAATGCAAAGGGCAGGCTGACCTGCCCTTTCTTCATTCCGCCATGGCCTTGCCCTACGTCCACACCCTGCCTCATGGCATCCATGTCATCGACACCGGCTTCCACCGCCCGTTGTTCGATGCGGCCTATCTGATCGTCGAGGACGGCCGCGCGGCCTTTGTCGACACCGGCACCAACTTTGCCGTGCCCCGCCTGCTGGCGGCGCTGCATGACCTGGGCCTGCCGCCTGAGGCGGTGGACTTCGTCATCCCCACCCATGTGCACCTGGACCATGCCGGTGGCGCCGGCTTGCTGATGCAGGCCCTGCCGGCGGCCACGCTGCTGGTGCATCCGCGTGGTGCCCGCCACCTGGTTGACCCGCAGGCGCTGTACCAAGGGGCGCTGGCGGTCTACGGCCAGGCGGTGATGGACCGCGAATACGGCCAGTTGGTGCCTGTGCCGGCCGAGCGGGTGCGCAGCCCGGAAGATGGCGAAACCATCCCCCTGGCCGGCCGGCCGCTGTTGTTCATCGACACGCCCGGCCATGCCCGCCACCACCACTGCATCTGGGACGCCCGCAGTGCGGGCTGGTTCACCGGCGACACCTTCGGCCTGAGCTACCGCGAGACCGACAGTGCCGCAGGCGCCTACGTGCTGCCCACGTCCAGCCCGGTGCAGTTCGAGCCCGGGCCGCTGCGGCAGTCGATCACCCGGCTGATGGCCTGCCAGCCGCAGCAGATGTACCTCACCCACTTCGGTGCCGTGGGCGACGTGGCACGGCTGGCGCCGCTGCTGCTGCGCCAGGTGGACGCGATGGTGGCGCTGGCTGAAGGCCTGCGCGGCGCACCCGACCGGCATGTGGCTCTGAAGGCCGGCCTGCACACACAAGCGCTGCAAGCCTTGCAGCAGCATGGTGTGCCCGATAGCAATACCGCACTGGCCAGCCTGGCGCTGGACATCGAACTCAATGCCCAGGGGCTGGGCGTCTGGCTGGACCGCGAAACCCGCTGATCTGGCGGCCACACTTCCACACCACCAAGGACACACCATGCGTTTGCTGCACACCATGCTGCGGGTCGGCCACCTGCAACGGGCGATCGACTTCTACACCCAGGTGCTGGGCATGGAATTGCTGCGCACCACGCAGCGGCCCGATCAACAGTACGACCTGGCCTTTGTCGGCTATGGCGGCGGCAACCCCGACCAGGCCGAGATCGAGCTGACCTACAACTACGGCACCGACCGCTACGACCTGGGCACGGCTTACGGCCACATCGCCATCGGCGTGCCCGACGTGGCCGCCACCTGCGCCACGCTGCGCGACAAGGCCGCTGCGCTGGGCGGGGCCATCACCCGCGAGCCCGGCCCGGTGAAGGGCGGCACCACGGTGATCGCCTTCATCGCCGACCCCGACGGCTACAAGATCGAGCTGATCGAGCGGCGCAACCTCTGAAACCCAGGCAGGTCAGGCACGCAGGGCTTGCGCCTCGCGTGCCAGGCGGGTGATGCGGGCCCAGTCGCCAGCGGCCACCGCATCGGCCGGCGTCAGCCACGAGCCACCGCAGACCTTGACATTGGCCAGCGCCAGGAACTGCGGCGCCGTGTCCAGGCTGATGCCGCCGGTGGGGCAGAACACCACATCGGGGAACGGCCCGCCCAGGGCTTTCAGCATCGGGATGCCTCCGGCCTGCATGGCCGGGAAAAACTTCAGGAACGACAGGCCATCAGCCTGCGCCGCCATCACCTCGCTGGCGGTGGCCACGCCCGGCAGCAGCGGCAGGCCGATGCGGCGGCAGGCCTCACCCACCGCGCTGGTGTAGCCGGGGCTCACCGCAAACTTGCCGCCGGCGTCCAGCGCAGCCTGGGCGTCAGCCGCTGACCGGATGGTGCCGGCGCCCACCAAGGCCTCAGGCAGGGCCTTGGCGATGGCGGCGATGCACTGCAGCGCCACCGGGGTGCGCATCGTCACTTCCAGCACCCTGACGCCGCCGGCCAGCAGGGCCTCGGCCAAGGGCACGGCGTCCTGCACGCGCTGCAGCACGATGACGGGAATGACGGGGCCATGGCTGGCCAGGTAGAGGGTGTCGGTCATGGTCGAAGGTTCCGGAAAAGGTTTCGGGGCGGGCGGGCTGCAGCCGTCACAGCCAGGTGATGGCGCCTTCTTCGGCACTGCGCACGGTGCGGCGCATGCCGCCAAACAACTCGCGGCCCAGGCCGTGGGCGTTGTCGTCGGCCTGGTCGGCATCCAGCGTGGCCAGCGGCCGTGCGGCCCACTCGGCTGCATCGACCAGCGCGGCCAGGGTGCCGGCATTGGCATCCAGGCGCACCACGTCGCCATCACGCAGGCGGGCCAGCGGGCCGCCGGCCAGTGCCTCGGGGCTGACATGGATGGCGGCCGGCACCTTGCCGGATGCGCCGCTCATGCGCCCGTCGGTCACCAGCGCCACCCGGTAGCCCTTGCCCTGCAACACCGACAGCGGCGGCGTCAGCTTGTGCAGTTCAGGCATGCCGTTGGCCTGCGGGCCCTGGAAGCGCACCACCACCACCACGTCACGGTCGAGCTCGCCGGCCTGGAAGGCGGCATGCAGGGCTTCCTGGCTGTGGAACACCCGGGCTGGCGCCTCGACCACATGGCGGTCGTCGGGCACAGCCGAAATCTTGATCACCGCGCGGCCCAGGTTGCCTTGCAGCAGCTTGAGCCCGCCGCTGGGGGAAAACGGCGCGGTGGCAGGCCGCACGATGCTGGTGTCGCTGCTGGCGGCCGCCACCGGCGACCAGGCCAGGCCGGCGCCACCATCGGCGATGCGCGGCACGCTGCCATACGCAGCCATGCCGCCGGGCGCCACCGTGGCCACATCGCCGTGCAGACAGCCGGCATCCAGCAGTTCACGCAGCACCCAGCCCGGGCCGCCGGCGGCCTGGAACTGGTTCACGTCGGCATCGCCGTTCGGGTACACACGCGCCAGCAACGGCACCTCGGCCGACAGGTCGGCAAAGTCGGTCCAGTCGATGCGGATGCCGGCCGCACGGGCCACCGCCACCCAGTGGATCAAATGGTTGGTCGACCCGCCGGTGGCCAGCAGGGCGGCCATGGCATTGACGATCACCCGCTCATCGACCAACTGGCCGATCGGGGTGTAGCGGGCGCGGCGGATGATGCCCAGCAAGGTGCCGACGGCCTCACGGGTCAGCGCCTCGCGCAGGCCGTCATGCGGATGCACGAAGGCCGCGCCTGGCACATGCAGGCCCATCGCCTCCAGCAGCATCTGGTTGCTGTTGGCGGTGCCGTAAAAGGTGCAGGTGCCGGGGCCGTGGTAGGCCGCCTGTTCGGCCTGCAGCAGGGCGTCGCGCCCCACCAGGCCCTGGGCAAACTGTTCACGCACCTTGGACTTGGCACCGTTGGACAGGCCGGTGCTCATCGGCCCGGCGGGCACGAACACACAGGGCAGATGGCCGAAATGCAACGCGCCGATCAACAGCCCGGGCACGATCTTGTCGCACACGCCCAGCAACAGGGCGCCGTCGAACACATCATGGGTCAGCGCCACCGCTGTGGCCATGGCGATGGTGTCGCGCGAGAACAGCGACAACTCCATGCCGGGCAGGCCCTGGGTGACGCCGTCGCACATCGCCGGCACGCCGCCGGCAACCTGCACCGTGGCGCCGCGCCGCTGCGCCTCGTCGCGCACCAGTGCCGGGTAGCCCTCATAGGGCTGATGGGCCGACAGCATGTCGTTGTAGGCCGTCACCACGGCCAGGTGCGGGGCGCGCTCGGCCACCACCCGCAGGCGCTGGTCGCCCGGCATGCCGGCAAAGGCATGGGCCACGTTGGCGCAGCCCAGGCGCTGTGCGCCGGGCGGGCGGTCAGCCAGCTTCTGGATGCGCGCCAGATAGGCCTGGCGCTGCGGCGCACTGCGCACACGGATGCGCTCGGTCAAGGCGGCGATGCGAGGTTTCATGGCGCAATGGGGAAGTAACTGGTCGAATGATTGTGTTGTAACCTGGTTACATCGTCAAGGCGCGAAACGCCCACCGCAGCAACAAGCGGGCCGCCACTTCTGGCATGCTGGCTGGATGCAGAACCTGGCCGTGCGCGACACCACTGCCCTGCTGGCCCAGGTGCGCCAGCAGTGGGGCGGCAGCGCCGACCTGTGGGTGTTCGGCTATGCGTCGCTGATCTGGCGGCCAGAATTCGATGCCGTCGAACATCGCCCGGCCCTGGTGCGCGGCTGGCACCGTGCCTTCCAGATGCGCTCACGCGTGAACCGCGGCACACCTGAGCAGCCCGGCCTGGTCTATGCCCTGCTGTCGGGCGGCATGTGCAAGGGCATGGTCTACCGCATCCCGCGTGAGCGCGGGCGTGACGAACTGGATCGCCTGTGGCACCGCGAGATGCCCACCGGCGTGTACGACCCGCGCTGGCTGCGCTGCCAGACCGCCGGCGGCGAGGTGATGGCGCTGGCCTTCACCCTCAGCCGCCGCAGCCCCAACTTCACCGGCCGCATCGACGACCAGGAGATGCTGCGCATCCTGCGCCATGCACAAGGCCGCTACGGCAGCACGCTGGACTACCTGGTGCGCACCGCCGAGGCCCTGCGCCAGCACCGCCTGTGCGACCGCGAAAGCGCCCGCCTGCTGGCGCTGGCCCGGCGCGAGGGCCTGGCCTGACCCGCTGGCCGACGCCGGCCTGTCAGGATGCCGGCAATTGGGCGCCAACCGCGGTGGCACGCACGGTCGCCAGATCATCCTGCGTGTCCACGTCAACCAGCACACCCGGGTCATCGAGCTCGATGCCCTGGGACGGATAGCGCGCCATCAGCCGCCGGGCGCCTTCATCTCCGGTGAGTTGCACCAGTTCAGAGAACAGTTCCGC
Organism: Aquabacterium sp.; assembly: GCA_029865965.1. Classification (GTDB taxonomy): domain Bacteria; phylum Pseudomonadota; class Gammaproteobacteria; order Burkholderiales; family Burkholderiaceae_C; genus Pseudaquabacterium. Next base: position 24,682 of record JARXAJ010000188.1, on the reverse strand, counting down.
AGCAAAGCCCGCCGGGTGGCCACGCCGCCCGAGGTGCTGGGCGAACACCACCGCGTGCTGGGCCAGGCCCTGTGCCACCCGCACCAGACTGGACGGCCGCACCAGCGGCATGTCACCAGGCAGCACCAGCCAGCCGCCACCATGCGACCGCGCGGCCACGCCGGCGGCGATGGAAAAACCCATGCCCAGCGGCCCGCTGCCCGGGGTGCCCACCTCGGGCAGCACCACCACATCACGCCGTGCAACCCAACGCGTGGCTTCAGCGGCCAAGGGCTGGGTGGTGACCACCACCACCGGCAGGCGGCTCTGGATGGCATGGCCGATGGTCTGCCCCAGGACGCTGGCGCTGCCCAGCTCCTGGGTCAGCTTGTGGCCGAGGCCGGCAAAGCGGCTGCCGCGGCCGGCGGCCAGGATGACGATGACAGGTTGGGGTTTCATGCTTCTGCTCGCCGGGGTCCTTGTGGTCGCTCCCGGGCACCTCTGGGCATCAAGCATGCGGGCCGCACCACGCCGCCGACAGTCGGAGGTGTACTTAAGGCCAATCACTTAGGGTGGAACCACCATGCCACCCGCAGCGGACCGCTGGCTTCGGGCCGATCCGCGCCACCAAGCTGCCTGCGGCGGCATACTGGCCCCATGGACCACCACATCGCCGATCTGCGCAAGAGCTACGAAAAAGCCGAACTCGATGAACAGGCCGCCGCTGCGTCACCGCTGCGCCAGTTCGAGACCTGGCTGCAACAGGCCATCGACGGCCAATTGCCCGAACCCAATGCCATGACCCTGGCCACCGTGGGTGCCGACGGCCGACCGTCCACCCGGGTGGTGCTGATCAAGGGCGTGGATGAGCGCGGCTTGGTCTGGTACACCAACTTCAACAGCCGCAAGGGGCAGGAGCTGGCGGGCAACCCGATGGCCGCGCTGCAGTTCCACTGGGTCGAACTGGAACGGGTGGTGCGCATCGAGGGCCGGGTGGAACGCGTGGCCGATGGCGAGGCCGATGCCTATTACGCGTCACGCCCGCTCGATTCACGCATTGGTGCCTGGGCGTCGCCGCAAAGCCAGGTGATCAGCGGCCGTGGCGTGCTGGTGGCGCAGGCAGCACGCTACGCGGCGCAGTTCGCCTTGTCGCCGCCACGGCCGCCGCACTGGGGCGGCTTGCGCCTGGTGCCCGACCGCTGGGAATTCTGGCAGGGCCGCAAGAGCCGTCTGCATGACCGGCTGCGCTACCGGCTGGATGGCACAGACTGGGTGCGCGAGCGGCTGGCGCCCTGAGGCTGGCGGCACCCGCCAGCCATCACCAGGCTGTCAGCCCCGGCGTACCCGCGCCGCAAAGGTCTTGCGGAACTTCTCGACCTTGGGCGCCACCACGTAGGCGCAGTAACCCTGCCCGGGGTGGTTGGCAAAGTAATGCTGGTGGTAGTCCTCGGCCGGCCAGTAGTTGTCTTCGGCCAGCAGTTCAGTCACCAGACGGCCGCCCACTCGGGCATCGGCCTCGGCCATCACGGCGCTGGCCACCTCGGCCTGGTCGGGCCGGTGCCAGTAGATGCCTGAGCGGTACTGGGTGCCAACATCGTTGCCCTGGCGGTTCAGCGTGGTCGGGTCATGCACGACAAAGAAGATCTCCAGGATCTCGCGCAGGCTGATCTGCGCCGGGTCGAAGCGCACCCGCACCACCTCGTTGTGGCCAGTGTCGCCGTCACACACCTGGGCATAACTGGGCCGCTGCACATGACCGTTGCAGTAACCCGATTGCACCGACAACACGCCCTGCACCTGCTCGTAGACCGCTTCGGTGCACCAGAAGCAGCCGCCGCCCAGGGTGATGGTGTCTTCATTCATTCTTGATCTCCAAACCACGACACTGCCGATTGTGGGCGCTGCTTCGCAGTGCGGCGCGACCGGGGTCTCTGGAGCCGACGCATGCAGAATCGCGGCCTCCGTTGTTGTTGTTGCCGCCGCCGCCGCCCGTGAACGATTTTTTTGCTTCTTTCGGCCTGCTGGAGTGGAAACCCTGGGTGGCTGCACTGCTGCTGCCCCCGGTGCCTTTGCTGTGGTTGTTGCTGCTGGCCTGGTGGTGGCAGCGCCGGCGGCCAGGCTTGTCCACGCTGCTGCTGATGGTCTCGGTGGTGGCGCTGTGGTTCAGCCAGTGCCAGGTGACCGGATGGGCGCTCGAACGGCAATTGGCCACCGCGCCGTCCTTGTCGACGCAGCGCCTGGCCGACCTGCGGCGCAGCGCGGCCGGTGGCGGGACGGCCATCGTGGTGCTGGGTGGCGGCGTGCGCGCCCTGGCGCCCGAGTATGGCGAGGCCCATCTCGAGCCACAGTCCATGGAGCGCGTGCACTACGGCCTGTGGCTCGCGCGTCAGGTGCAAGCGCCGGTGCTGTTCTCGGGCGGCGCCGGCTGGGCACAACCGGGCGTGTCGGGTGAAGCCACGGTGGCTGGCCGCCTTGCCAGCCGCGACTACGGCCGCAACCTGCGCTGGGTGGAGAGCGAGTCGAGCGACACCCGCAGCAATGCACGCATGAGCCTGTTGCTGCTGCAGAAGGACGCCGTGGCGCAAGTGCTGCTGGTCACCCATGGCTGGCACATGCGCCGGGCGGTGCGGGCATTTGAAGAAGAGGCCGCGCGTCTGGGCATGGTGGTGCGTGTGGTGCCGGCACCCATGGGCTTGGTGGCCGACCGCAATCTGACGGCGCTGCAACGCTGGGTGCCCAGCGGCGAGGGCAACCAGCGCGTCCGCCAGGCCCTGCGCGAGTGGATCGGTCTGGCCTCCGGCGCCTGAACCGCAGAGGCGGCCAAAAACACAAACCCCCTCTGACCTTGCGGCCTGAGGGGGTGGGTGGCCGATGGCCGCCATGTGGGGATCCGGAGATTGCTGTCCGGGGCCCCGTTTCATGCAGAGACTGCACGAAGTGTGTTGCCTTCAATGAAGGCATTCCTACCTTACTCCCCGCCACCGCCAACTGCAAGCGCAGATGGATGCGCCAGCAGGGTCAGCGCGCCATCAATTGATCGAACAAGCCCTGCACCCGCTGTGTCACCTCGGTTGGCATGGTGATGGCGCGGCCCCATTCACGGCTGGTTTCGCCCGGCCACTTGTTGGTGGCGTCCAGTCCCATCTTGCCGCCCAGGCCGCTGACCGGCGATGCGAAGTCCAGATAGTCAATCGGCGTCTGGCTGACCAGGGTGGTGTCGCGGACCGGGTCCATGCGGGTGGTGATGGCCCAGACCACGTCTTGCCAGCTGCGGATGTCCACATCGTCATCGGTCACGACGATGAACTTGGTGTACATGAACTGGCGCAGAAAACTCCACAGCCCGAACATCAGCCGCTTGGCATGGCCCGGGTAGGCCTTCTTGATCGAGATGATCGCCATGCGGTAGCTGCAGCCTTCGGGCGGCAGGTAGAAGTCGACGATCTCTGGAAACTGCTTCTGCAGGATCGGCACGAACACCTCGTTCAGTGCCACGCCCAGCACCGCCGGCTCATCGGGCGGCTTGCCGGTGTAGGTGGAGTGGTAGAGCGGGTCGCGCCGGTGGGTCAGGCGGTCGAGGCGGAAGACAGGGAACCAGTCCTGCTCGTTGTAATAGCCGGTGTGGTCGCCGTACGGGCCTTCCAGCGCATGCAGGTAGCCGTTGACTTCCTTGACCGGCGTGCCGTGCGCGCTGCGGCCGGTGAAGCCGGGCTCGGCCACCGGGATGTGGCCTTCCAGCACCATTTCGGCGGTGGCCGGCACCTGCAGCATGCGGCCACCCTCGCCCACTGAGCAGTCGACCAGTTCGGTGGCGCTGCCACGCAGCAGGCCGGCGAACTGGTACTCGCTCAGGGTGTCGGGCACGGGGGTCACGGCACCCAGCGTGGTGGCCGGGTCGGCGCCCAGGGCCACGGCCATGGGGAACGGCTGGCCCGGGTTGGCTCGTGCAAAGTCGCGGAAGTCGAGCGCGCCACCGCGGTGGGCCAACCAGCGCATGATGACCTCGCGCGGGCCGATCACCTGCTGGCGGTAGATGCCGATGTTCTGGCGCAGACGCGGCCGGGCGATGGCCTGCGGCCCCCGCGTCACCACCAGGCCCCAGGTGATCAACGGTGCCGCGTCACCAGGCCAGCAGGTGTGGATCGGCCAGCGGGCCAGGTCGATGTCGTCGCCCTGCAAGTCCACCTCACGGCACGGGCCGTCACGGCGGCGTACCGGTTTCATGTCCCACACCGCCTTCATCATCTGCACCAGGCGCCCGGCGTCCTTCAGGCCCTGGGGCGGTTCGGGCTCCTTCAGTCGCGCCAGCAAAGTGCCGATATCGCGCAAGTCAGCCACTTCAGTCGCGCCCATGCCCAAAGCCACACGACGCGGCGTGCCGAACAGGTTGGCCAACACCGGTGTGGTGTGGCCGGTGGGCTGGCTGAACCACAGCGCCGGCCCGCCGGCGCGCAGCACCTGGTCTGCCAGCGCGGTCATTTCAAGTTGGGGGGACACGGGCTGGGCCACCCGCTTGAGCTCACCCATGCGCTCGAGTTGAGCGGCAAAGTCACGCAGATCGCGGTATTTCATTGTTTGAAACGCATAAGAAACATCATTGATATGCTTGACTGGTTATTTAAAGACTTCCTAGAATCCAACAAGATCTGAGTTTTAAGGGTTAACCCTTGATCTCGTCGCGACGCATGCAGGCCAGTCAACGGGCACTCAGTCCCAGACTCACCCGCACCATGCAGGGTCAAACGGGACCACGCCTTTCATTATCGATCCCGCCCCGAGGTCAACCGGTTGTACCGGCCACTGTGGGCAGTCGGGTCATCAAATGGGTCTGACATGACAGCGAAAGCACGTGTTCGCGCTGCTGCCCGCAGCTGTATCGAGTCAGTGCAGGTTTTCCTGCGTGATGTTGGCGCCGGGCTGCTGGAGGTGAGCCACAACTCCCTGGCACTGCTGGGCTTGGTGGTGGTGGGTGTGGCCTTGTTTGCAGGCGGCCGCGAAGAAATCCGCACCGCGGTAGAACGCCACACGCTCGACTGGCTGCTGGCGCGGCAAGAAGCCCGTGACCCACAGGTGGCGAACCTGCAGCCGGAGCCCGATGCCGTGGCACGCGCCACAGCCGCCGATCCCAAGGCCCTGCCACGGGCGCAGGCCGCCGTGGCCACGTGGCTGGCGCGCCGCTACAGGGTCGCACCGGAGCCGGTGAGCCGGCTGGTGCAGGAGGCCTGGGCCGTGGGCCACCGCGTCGGGCTCGACCCCACGCTGATCCTGGCCATCATGGCAATCGAATCCAGCTTCAACCCATTTGCGCAGAGTCCGGTCGGCGCCCAGGGTCTGATGCAAGTGATGACCCATGTGCATGACGACAAATACGAAGCCTACGGCGGCGTGCGCGCCGCGTTCGATCCCGTCTCCAACCTGCGGGTGGGCGTGCAAGTCCTGAAGGAATGCATCGCCCGCGCCGGCAGCCTGGAGGCTGGCCTGCGCTATTACGTGGGCGCGGCAATCAGCGGCGAGGACGGCGGCTATGTCGGCAAGGTGCTGGCTGAACAACTGCATCTGCGCCAAGTGGCCGACGGGCGCACGGTTGCGATCAATGCCAGCAATGCGGCCCCGGCACCTGCTGGGCCCGCATCGCCGGCGCTGGTACAGCCGGCCAGGGCCAACAACGCAGAGCAAGCCGTGCCGCCCGCTGCCAGCCCCAGTGCACCAGCCGCCGACGCTGCGGTGGTGGCCATGAACCGCTGACCGGGCTGGGCACAGCGCCAGGGCGCTGTCAGCTACACTTCAGATGTTTGCGCGACTGGCGATAGGGCTTGCAGATGACATGTCGGCACAGCCTGAGGTGGGCCACCACCGTGGAGCGCAAACCGGCACTTCCAAGGGTGGCCTTTTGCGGGCCACCGCCGACTCAGCCGTTCGTCTGGGCAGCCCGGAGCCGGGCCTCGCTTGCATCGAAGGCACGCCTTCACGTGCAGGCGCTTGCTGCCGGGTCTCACCCCCACAGGACTGCCCCATGTTTGACCGCAATCAATCCACCATTGCCCATGTCGACCCCGAACTGTGGGCGACGATCCAGCTGGAGAACGCCCGCCAGGAGGCGCACATCGAGCTGATTGCCAGCGAGAACTACGCATCACCGGCGGTGATGCAGGCCCAGGGATCGCAGCTCACCAACAAATACGCCGAAGGCTACCCTGGCAAGCGCTACTACGGTGGCTGCGAGCATGTCGACGTGGTCGAGCAACTGGCCATCGACCGACTGAAGCAGCTGTTCGGCGCCGAGAACGCCAACGTGCAGCCCAATTCGGGCTCGCAAGCGAACCAGGCGGTGTTCTTCGCCCTGTTGCAGCCGGGTGACACCATCATGGGCATGAGCCTGGCCGAAGGCGGCCATCTGACCCACGGCATGCCGCTGAACATGTCGGGCAAGTGGTTCAAGGTGGTCAGCTACGGGCTGGACGCCAACGAGGCCATCGACTATGACGCGATGGAGCGTCTGGCCCTGGAACATCGGCCCAAGCTGATCATCGCCGGTGCGTCGGCTTATTCATTGCGCATCGACTTCGAGCGCTTCGCCCGGGTGGCCAAGACCATCGGTGCCTATTTCCTGGTCGATATGGCCCACTACGCCGGCCTGATTGCCGCCGGTGTGTACCCCAACCCGGTGCCGTTCGCCGACGTGGTGACGAGCACCACCCACAAGACCCTGCGCGGCCCGCGCGGTGGCCTGATCCTGATGAAGGACGCGTTGGCCAAGCAGATCAACAGCGCCATCTTCCCGGGCATCCAGGGCGGGCCGCTGATGCATGTGATCGGCGCCAAGGCGGTGGCTTTCCAGGAGGCACTGCAGCCCGCCTTCAAGGCCTACCAGCAGCAGGTGGTCAAGAACGCCGCCGTGATGGCCGACACCCTGAGCAAGCGCGGCCTGCGCATCGTCAGCGGCCGCACCGAGAGCCATGTGATGTTGGTCGACCTGCGGCCCAAGGGGCTGACCGGCAAGGAGGCCGAGGCGGTGCTGGGCAGCGCCCATATCACCTGCAACAAGAACGGTATCCCGAACGACCCGCAGAAACCGATGGTGACCAGCGGCATCCGCCTGGGCAGCCCGGCGATGACCACCCGTGGCTTCGCCGATGACCAGGCGCGACAGACCGCCCACCTGATTGCCGACGTGCTGGACAACCCGCACGATGCAGCCAACATCGCCGCCGTGCGCGCCAAGGTGGCCGTGCTGACGCGCGACTTCCCGGTCTACCGCTGAGCCTTCTGCCAGGGGCAGCGCAGCGCACAGACGAACCATGCGTTGCCCCTTTTGCAGCCACCAGGAAACACAGGTCGCCGAGACGCGTGAATCCGATGAGGGCGACGTGGTGCGCCGCCGCCGGCGCTGCCTGAAGTGCGACAAGCGCTTCACCACTTATGAGCGTGCCGAGATCTCGCTGCCGGCAGTGGTCAAGAAAGACGGCGCACGGGTTGAGTTCGACCCGGCCAAGCTGCGCGGCTCGATGATGCTGGCCCTGCGCAAGCGGCCGGTGAGCATGGAGCAGGTGGACGCAGCCATTGACCGCATCCAGGACAAACTGATGGCCACCGGTGCGCGCGAATTGCCCAGCGCCCGCCTGGGTGAGCTGGTGATGCGCGAGCTCAAGCGCATCGACAAGGTGGCCTACGTGCGCTTCGCATCGGTCTACCGCAGCTTCGAGGATGTCGACGAGTTCCGGCAGCTGATTCGGGACATCTGACATCCGGGGGGTAGCCGCCCCTCCCCCAACGGTGGGGCGTAGCAGTTCCCCCGATGGAGGCCCCTCCGCGACCCACCCGCCGGGGCGACGCGCCGCAGCGGCCGAATTTCTACAGTGTGCCCATCGACCCACCGACCGGAGCACACCATGCCGCACACCCATCACCAGCGCCGCACCTGCAACCGCCTTGGCCGCTGGCGCGGTCTGTCGATGGTGGAACTGCTGTGTGTCCTGGCCATCATGGCCCTGCTGCTGGGCGGCGCCTTGCCGCTGCTCAACGACCTGCGGCTGGGCCAGCGCCTGCAAGCCACGGCCGCACTGTTGGAGACAGACATCCACTTCGCCAGATCCAGCGCCATCAGCACCAACCAGCCAGTGCGGCTGGTGGTGCAGGCGCTGCAGGCCGGGGGCAGCTGCTACCTGCTGCACACCGGCACCACAGGTGGCTGTGCCTGCACCGGCCAGGGTGAGGCCCGCTGCGATGCCGGCTCACAGCTGCTTCGCCTGGAAATCCTGCCGGCTGCCGCCGGTGTCACTTTGGTCAGCCTGGCCCACCCGCTGGTGTTCGATGGCCGCAAGGCCACCGTCACCCCCACGGCCACGCTGCGCCTGCAGTCGTTGGACGGCCGGGCGATCCATCAGGTGGTGCACATCATGGGACGGGTGCGGTCGTGTTCGCCCGCTGGCCGTGTGGGTGGCTTGCGGCCTTGCCAATGAACCCCGCAAACCGGGGGGTAGCGACAGACGGCTGGCCGCACCGGATGAACGGCAGGCTACAGCAGCCTTGGCCGCTCCGCTTTGCTGATAATGGGTCCATGCATCGATCTTCATCAGCTCCACCCAGCCGCACCGGCTTCACGCTGGTCGAGTTGATGATTGCACTGGCCATCATGGCCATCATTGCGGCCCTGGCTTGGCCGTCGTTGCAAGAGGCGGTTCAGAAAAGCCGCCGAGCTGATGGCATGGCGGCACTGGCCAACGTGATGCAGGCGCAAGAGCGCTGGCGGGCCAACAACCCGGCCTATCAGGCCACCCTGGCCAACCTGCCCGGCGCACAGTCTGGCACCTCATCCGACCAACACTACGCCATCAGCCTGGTCGATGGCACTGTCAACGCCACCGCCTACACGGCGCGAGCCACCGTCATCAACACATCACCGCAGGCGTCGGACAGCCGGTGCCAGGCGCTGCAGGTGGCCATCAATGGCGCCAACATTACTTACCGATCGGTGGGCGGCGGCGGTGCCGTGAATGCCCTGCCCGACCCATGCTGGGTGCGATGAGACCGCCGCCACGGCGCCTCGTGCAGCGCATCACAGGCACCGGCGTGACGCTGGTGGAGTTGATGGTCACGCTGGCCATTCTGGCTGTGCTGCTGGCCATAGCCCTGCCGTCGATGCGTGAATTCATCGCCCGCAAGCGGCTCGAAGGTACCGCCCAGGAACTGATGACCGACCTGCGCATGCTCAAGTCGCACCAGCTCCAGAACCGTCCCAGCACTGGCACGGTCATCGGCTTCGGCGCCAATGCCCAAAAGACCTGCTACATGCTGTATGTCAAGGGCACGATTCAGCAAGGCTGTGACTGCGGCCTGGCTGACAACTTGGTCTGCGGCGCGCCGGATGCGGGCGGTCTGCTGCCGGTGCCGATCCGTCAGGTGAACATTCCCCTGGACAGCGGCATCACCGTGGCAGCAGACCGCCCATTCCTGGAAATGCGCGGCTACAACGCCATGCCGTTGCTCGACCGCAAGGTGAGCGTCACCCTCACCAGCGCCACGGCGGGCGAAATCCGCGTCAGCACCAATGAAACAGGCATGCCGTCGATCTGCTCGGTGTCCGGGGCGTTCGGCGCCATCGAGAAATGTCGTACCCCATGACAACCCTGCCTGCTGTTGCCATGGCACACCGGCGGGTCGTGCGCGGCCTGTCCATCGTCGAACTGATGGTGGGCATCACCATCTCATTGTTCATCCTGGCAGGCGCCACCCTCGTGCTCACCACCCAACTGGACAACAACCGGCGCCTGTTGCTGGAAGCGCAGTTGCAGCAGGACCTGCGTACCGCTGCCGACATGATCTCGCGCGATGTGCGCCGCGCTGGTTATTGGGGGCGCGCCTATTGCAATGTGTGGCCCGGCTCGCTCGACCTGGTCAATTGCCCGGCGGGCAACCCCTACACCACGATGACGCCCATCGAGGCGCCGGCGCCTGCCGGTACGGCGCAGTTGGTCTACGACCGGTCGACTGACCCCGAGGGCGGTGGTGACTTCAACCGCGACGACGGCGGGGTGGATGCCGCCGCCGGCAACCCGCGTGAACGGGTCGGGTTCAAGTGGAATGAGACCGCAGGAACCATCCAGTATCTGGTGGGCGCCGACAACTGGCAGGACCTGACCGACCCGGCCGTGATGCGGGTGACGCGGTTCAACATGTCCATCAACACGCAGGTGTTGCCCGTGCCCTGTGCCGGCGCAGATTGTCAGGCCAGGGGCCCCTTGTGCGGCGGTCCGGTGACGGTGCGCTCCCGCGACCTCAGCTTCACCATCGTGGCGCGGGCGGTGCACGATGCCGGCGTGCAGCGCAGCCTGCGCGAGAACGTGCGCCTGCGCAACAGCGTGCCGGTGGAGCAATGCTGATGCTGCGCACATTGCCGATCCGAAGGCTGGCCAGCCACCGTGGCGTGGCCGCCCTGACCGTGGTGATGGTGCTGTTCTTCGTGATGGCCCTGGTGGCGGCCTACACCAACCGCAACCTGGTCTTCGAGCAACGCGTTTCGGCCAACAGCTACCGCGCCACCCGCGCGTTGGAAGCTGCCGACGCCGGGGTGGAATGGACGCTGGCGATGCTCAATGGCGGCCGGACCACTGCCAATTGCACCGTGCCCAGCGGGATAGCGGCTCCCGGCCTGACGGATTTCCGCAGCCGCTACCTGGTGCCGTCCACCGATGAGTCCAATGGCGAAGGTGCCTTCGAACTGCCATGGACCACCGTGCCAGCCAATATTCGCTACCCCGCCTGCATCATCGTCAATGGCGCGCCACGCTGCATCTGCCCCGCAGCGGGCGCGGTCCCGGCCAACATCAATCCGCCCGGGGATGGCATCGGCAGTGCGTTCCGCATCACCTTCCGCTTGTTCCACTCCGGTATCGTGGTGCGCGGTGGCGCGGTGCAGTTCGTCTCGCGCGGCTGCTCCAGCCCGGGCGATGGCGCAACGTCGTGCTTCGCCCAGAATGACGATCTGCCTCAGACCGACGGCGCCACCGCCGTGATTGCCACGGTGGGCCTGGTGCGGGCCCTGCCTGTCGCGCCCAAGGCTGCACTCACGGCCGGCACCACCATCAGCGCAGTGGCGCCCGGGCGGTTGGAAGTCTCCAATGGAGACTTCACCTCGGGCTGGACTGCCCATGCCGGTGGCGTGATCGACGCGCCTGGCAGCCGGTTTGTCGGCCCGGCGGGGTCTGGTGCCGATGGCCAGATCGGTGGCGACACTGTGCTGTTGGCCAAGTCGGTGGAGGGAGCCGAGCCCTGGTTCCGCGCCCTGTTCGTGCTGGACACAGCCACCTACGAACGCCAGCCTGCCGTGGTGCGGTTGAACTGTGCCGCCGGCTGCACCCGCACCAACATCGCGGACGCGTTGTTGCTGAACCCGCGCAATCCGATCTGGGCCGATGGCAATGTCAACATCGATGCTGCCGGCGAACTCGGCACGGCGGCCGACCCGATGATGCTGATCGTCACTGGCAACCTCACCATCTCGGGCAATGCCGTGATGCGGGGCTTCGTGCATGCCACCGACATCAGCTGGACCGCCGCCGCCGCCACGCTGGACGGGGCTGCAGTGGCACGGACGACTTTCAACGCCACCGGCGTGGCCACGGTGCGCTACGACAAGGCAGCGCTCGACACCATCCGCCTGCGCTATGGCTCGTTCGTGCGTGTGCCCGGCGGCTGGAACCTGCTGTGACCATGGCGCATCCGCACCGCCCTGCTGGCCGCCAATGCGGCGTGTCCCTTGTCGAGGCGCTGGTGGCGCTGGCCATCATGTCCATCGGCATGCTGGCCCTGGTGGGCGTGCAGAGCACGATGCGCCTGAACAGTGACCTGGCCAAGCAGCGCACCGAAGCCACCCGCATCGCCAGTGAAGAAATCGAACGGGTGCGTTCCTTCATTTCGATGGGTGCGGTCAATGGCCAGCCTGGCGTGTCGTATGACGAGATCGTCGACCGGGTGGTCGAGAACTACCAGCCGCCCGACGGCATCGGCAACACCACCTACCGCGTGGTGCGCAATGTGAGAGACCTGCCCGGCAGCGCGCAAAAAGTGGTGTGGGTGCGGGTGCAGTGGACCGACCGCAGCAACCTGCCGCAGACGGTGACCCTGGACAGCGCGGTCAACGGCACGGCTCCGACCCTGGGCGCGATGCTGGTGGTGCCGCACCGGGACTCGGCCACCAGCCGCAACCGCGGCCGGCACGTCAGCATCCCCGAAGGCGCGGTCGATCGGGGTGATGGCAGCAGCCTGTTCGTGCCACCCGGCGCCACCGGCCTGGGCTGGTACTTCAACAACCTCACTGGCGTGATGCGGGTGTGTACGGGTGTCGTGATCAACTACGCCACTTGCCCGCTGGCCACGCTGGTCTCGGGCGTGGTGCTCTACCATGATTCGGATACACAGCCCACCGCTGCCGATGCCGAGAACCCACAAGGCTCGGTGTTTGCGCTGGCCACCGGGCCCCGGGCGATGGAACTGGCAGACGCGGTAGGCAGCGGCCTGAGCGCCAGTTGCTATGCGGCCACTGAGATCACACGGGCGGTGTACTTCTGCGCCATCATCACGTCCGATACAGCTGGCTGGGGCGGGCAACTCAACCCGATGCCCGTCTCGGGCGGTGGCGCAGCGCTGACGTTTGGTGTGCTGGCGTCCAGCTACAAGAGTTGCCGCTACACCACCGACCTGCCGACCGCTGAAGACCCAAACACCATCGCCATCGAAGCCGACCCACATGCGCAGTTCACAGCCAACGCCAGCCACCCGCGCAAGTACTGCCTGGAGCGCCCACGCAACACCAATGAAGCCGGCCTCGCCTGCACCGGCAAGCGGGTCAAGGAGAACCTGATCAACCAGAACTTCCTGATCATCCGGGGCAACCAGACCTGCCCCACCGAGCTGAATGACGATGGCTCGCCCAAGACCGGCACGGACGCCGGCCTGGACCCGCTGATCCTGGCCAACACCCGACAGCACCAGCCCACCCCCTGACATGCCCCTGTCCGATGCCGACGAGGCCCTGCTGCTGCGCGCAGTGGCCCTGGCCCATCATTCGATCGGCCTGTCCGACCCCAACCCGCGCGTGGGCTGCGTGCTGCACACCGCCAGTGGTGCGCTGGCCGGCGAAGGCTTCACCCAGCAGGCAGGCGGCCCCCACGCCGAGGTGATGGCCATGCGGGCAGCCGCAGCAGCCGGCCAGCCATTGGCTGGGGGCACCGCCTGGGTCAGCCTGGAGCCCTGCGCCCACCACGGCCGCACCCCTCCCTGCGCCGATGCGCTGATCGCTGCTGGCCTGGCCCGCGTGGTGGTGGCCCTGGCAGACCCGTATGACCAGGTGGCCGGGCGCGGCATCCAGCGCCTGCGCGCTGCGGGCATCGCCGTCGATTTGGCTGACGCCGGCCCGGCGCGCCAGGCAGCACAGGCGCTGAACATCGGCTTTCTGTCGCGTGTGCAGCGTGGCCTGCCCTGGGTGCGGCTGAAGGTGGCCGCGTCGCTGGACGGCCGCACCGCCCTGCCCGATGGGCGCAGCCAGTGGATCACCGGCCCGGCCGCCCGGCAGGACGGCCATGCCTGGCGGCGCCGCGCCGGTGCAGTGCTCAGCGGTATCGGCACAGTGCTGGCCGACGATCCGCAGCTCGATGTGCGCCTGGTCCCCACGCAGGTGCAACCACTGCGGGTGGTGGTGGACTCCGGCTTCAACACCCCGCCCACCGCCAAATTGCTGGGCGCGCCGGGCCGGGTGTTGGTGGTCGGCGCCCAGGCGCATGCAGAACGCATGGCGGCATTGCGCGCAGCCGGTGCAGAGCTGCTGCTGCTGCCTGGTGCAGATGGCCGGGTCAGCCTGCCCACCCTGCTGCAGCGCCTGGCCGCCAACGGCGTGGGTGAACTGCATGTGGAGGCGGGCGCGGTGCTGAATGCGGCCCTGCTTGGCGCCGGGCTGGTCGACGAGTTGCTGGTCTACACCGCCCCCAAGCTGCTGGGCCCGGGCCTGGGCATGGCCGCCCTGCCGGCCCTAGCTGCCCTGGACCAGGCCCTGGTCTTCGACTTCGACGACTGCCAGCGCGTCGGTGACGACCTGCGGCTGCAGCTGCGCCGCCGTGGCGCGGCTGATTTCCTGCACGGCCACACCGTACCAGCCGTGGCTTGACCGCGCGCCCAATCCGTCACGGCAAGACATGGCGCGGCAGGGGTCTCGGGCAGCGCGCTAAGCTGTGGCCCGATGAGCAAGTTCGACAGCATCAAGGCCACCCTGCTGCGCTGGCGTGCTGCAAGGCGGCGCGACCCCGAAGCCGCACAGGGCACCACCGGCGCCGGCAAGCCTGACGCGCAGCCGGCATGGCTGGCGCGCCAGCGCCGCACGCTGGCGCCGGGTGTGCGCCAGGTCGACGACGAAATCGCCCGCCAGCTGGCCGATGCCGAGCGCCGAGGTGAGCTGCGCAAGGCCCAGGGCTTCAGCCGGCCGCTGGCCGAAGATGCCGGCTGGCAGCAGACGCCCGACGAGGTGCGTTTGCCCTTCAAGATGCTCAAGAGTGCCGGCATCGTGCCGCACGAGGTGGAACTGCTGCGCAACCGGGCGGTGCTGCGTGAACGCCTGGCCGCGGCCACCACCGACGACGAGACGCGCCAGGCCCAGGCCGCCCTGGCCGACCTGGAGCTGGCCCTGGCGCTGCGCATGGAATCCATGCGCCGCTGAGACGGATGGGGCCAGCGGCGGCTTCAGCTGCGCTTGGCCACCAGCGTCAGGATGTCATAGCTGGCCACCAGCTCGGCGCGCTGGTTGCGCACCTCCACGTCCCAGGCCACCACGCCCTGGCCCTGGCCCTTGGCGTCGCGCCTGTTCTTGTCGATCTTGCGCTTGCAGGTCAGCCGGGCACAGATGGTGTCGCCGATCAACACCGGCTTGACGAAGCGCAGTGTGTCGAGCCCGTAGTTGGCCAGCACAGGCCCGGGCGCGGGCGACACGAACAGCCCTGCCGCCGCCGACAGCACGAAGTAGCCGTGGGCGATGCGCGCGCCAAACGGGCTGGCCTTGGCCGCCTCGTCGTCGAAGTGCATGTAGAAGTAGTCGCCCGAGATGCCGCCGAAGTTGACGAGGTCGGCCTCGCCCACGGTGCGGCGGTGGGTCAGCAGGCTCTCGCCGATCTGCAGGTCGTCGAAGTGCCTGCGGAACGGATGCACGCCGGTGTCGATGGGCGGCGTGCCGCGCACGAATTCACCTGTGACGGCCGTCAGCATGGCCGGCGAGCCCTGCACCGCCGTGCGCTGCAGGTAGTGGATGACGGCGCGCAGGCCGCCCAGTTCCTCGCCACCGCCGGCACGCCCCGGGCCACCGTGCTTGAGCAGCGGCAGCGGCGCGCCATGGCCGGTGGATTCAGCCGCGGCCTGCGCGTCCAGGATGTGCAACCGGCCATGCAGCATCGCCAGCTGCGGGATGGCATGCGCAGCGACCCGCGCGTCCCGCGTGACCAGGCTGGCCACCAGGCTGCCCTGGCCCATGGCGGCCAGCGTGATGGCGTCGTCGATGCCGTCGTAGGCCATCAGTGTGCTGACCGGGCCGAACGCCTCGATGTCGTGCACCGCCTGGTTGCGCAGCGGGTCGTTGCACAGCAGCAGCGTGGGCGCGAAGAACGCGCCCTGCGCCGTGCCAGCACCCACCGCAACGGCAGCCTCGCCGCCGCACACCAGCTCGGCGCTGTGGCGCAGCCGGGCCACGCGGGCGTTCACATCAGCCAGCTGGGCATGGCTGGCCAGGGCGCCCATGGTCACGCCGGCCACCGCCGGGTCGCCCACCACCACCTTGGCCAGGCGGGCACGCAGCGCCTGGGCCACCGCATCGAGTTGCGCGCGCGGCACGATGGCCCGGCGGATGGCAGTGCACTTCTGGCCGGCCTTGACCGTCATCTCGCGCGCCACCTCCTGGATGAACAGGTCGAACTCCGGCGTGTCGGGCGTGCACTCGGGCGCCAGGATGGCGCAGTTCAGTGAATCGGCCTCGGCATTGAACGGGATGCTGCGGCGCACGATGTTGGGGTGCACACGCAGCAGGGCCGCGGTGTCGGCACTGCCGGTGAAGGTGACCACATCCTGGCCGTTCAGGTGGTCCAGCAGATCCCCGGCGCTGCCGATCACCAGTTGCAAGGCGCCGTCAGGCACCAGGCCGGACGACAGCAGCAGGCGCACCGCCGCCTCGGTCAGGTAGCTGGTGGCGGTGGCCGGCTTGGCGATGCAGGGCATGCCGGCCAGGAAGCTGGGCGCGAACTTCTCCAGCAAGCCCCACACCGGGAAGTTGAAGGCATTGATGTGCACCGCCACGCCGCCACGCGGCACCAGGATGTGTGTGCCGGCGAACTGGTTGGTCTTGCCCAGCGGCAGGGCCGGGCCTTCATGCACCAGGTTGCCCGACGGCAGCTCGTTGGCGCCCACGCCGGCATAAGCGAACAGCGTGCCGCTGCCGCCCTCGATGTCGATCCAGCTGTCGGCCCGGGTGGCGCCGGTGTGGGCCGACACCGCATACAGCTGCTCTTTGTGATCGTTGAGGAACCTGGCCATGGCCTTGAGCCGGTCGGCCCGCTGCTGGAAGTCGAGCTTCAGCAGATGGGGAAGGCCGACGGTGCGGGCGTGGTGCACTGCCTCGGCAAAGTCGATCGCCTCGGCATGGGTGAGGGCCACGGTGTGGCCATTGATGGCGCTGCGCAGCGCGGTGGCGGGCTGGATGCCCAGCCAGCGGCCGGCGATGTGGCTTTGCAGGGTGTGGCTCATCAGGTCACCTCGACAGGGGGGATGGGAAAGCTGCGGGCTGCGGCCAGCGCCGGCAGCCCGCCCAGGAACAGGTCGGCCACCATCGGGGCCAGGGCATCGTGGTCCAGCTCACCGTCAGGCCGCACCCAGGTGAACATCCAGTTGATCATGCCGAACAGCAGCATGGTGACGGGCTTGGCCAGCGCGGCCTGCGCGAGCCCGGGCTGCAGCGCGCCCACGGCCTGGGCAAAACCGGCCACCACGGCACGCTCCATGTCCAGCACCCGGGCGCGGTCGGCGTCGCGCAGGAAGCGCACGTCCTCCGTCAGCACGCGGTGGGCGTTCTGGGCATCGGCGTACTCGGCCACGATGCGGTGGATCAGCGTGCGCAGCCGGGCCTCGGGGGCCAGGCCCTGGGCGGCCACGTCGTCGACCAGTGCCTTCAGGCGGGTGACATGGCCCTCGGCGATGGCCACCAGCATGGCGTCCTTGTCGCGGTAGTAGTGGTAGAGCGTGGCCTTGCTCAGGCCGCAGGCCTCGGCCACCTGGTTCATCGTCGTGGCCGGGTAGCCATGGCGGGCGAACAACGCCGCCGCCTGCTGCAGGATGTCCTCCCGCTGGGCGTCGTAACTGGCCGCTCTGCCGCGTGCCATGTCACTCACCAAGCGGCAGCTGTGGAGCCGGCTTTGCCGGGCCACGGGCTGCGCACCCCTGGGCGGTGAACCCAGGTGACCGGTCGGCCTCTGGCCAGCCGGCAACAAGCGCCGAAGGCGCTTCGGCGGGGGCCATCAGCGGTCGTCGAAGCTGAGAACCACCCGCTCGGTCAGCGGGTGCGCCTGGCAGCACAGCACGAAGCCGGCCGCCACCTCGGCCTTGTCGAGCGCGAAGTTGCGCTCCATGCGCACTTCGCCCTCGATCACCTTGGCGCGGCAGGTGCCGCACACGCCGCTGGTGCAGGAGAACGGCACCTCCAGCCCGGCGGCAGCCGCTGCATCCAGGATGCTGGGCTGCTGCTTGCGGAAGCTGATCTCGCGGCGCAGGCCGTCGCGGACGATCACGATGCGGGCCTCCTCGGCATCGCCCGGCAGGGCCTCGTGCACCACCGCGCCCACCGCAGCGCCCGCAGCACCCACCTGGGGCGCCACGCCGAAGCGCTCGATGTGGATGCGGTCTTCCGGCACGCCGGCCGCCAGCAGCGCGGCCTCGGCCTCGTCGTTCATCTGGAACGGGCCGCAGATGTAGGCGTGCGAGATGTCGCCGGCGGGCACCACGCTGCGCAGGAATTCGCCGAGCTTGTCGCGGTTCACCAGGCCCATGTTCAGGGGCGCGTCCGCGCGCAGGGCCGCCCCCAGGCCGGACGCCGCCCCCTCGGGGGGCAGGTGCGCAGCACCATGGGGGTCGTCATGACCCGTGGGCTCGTCACTGAAGACGTGGTGCAGCACCAGGCGCTGCATGTGCTTGTTCTTCAGGTCGTCCAGTTCCTCCTTGAACATGGTGCTCTGCAGGCTGCGGTTGCCGTAGACCAGCGTGAAGCGCGACCGTGGTTCACGCTGCAGCACCGTCTTCATGATCGACAGGATCGGCGTGATGCCGCTGCCGCCGGCGATGCCCACATGGTGCCGGCTGGCCGCCGGGTCCAGCGGCACGAAGAAGCGGCCCTGCGGCGCCATCACCTGGATGCTGTCGCCAGGCTGCAGATGGCTGTTGATCCAGTTGCTGAACACCCCGCCGCGCACCTTGCGCACGCCCACGCGCAGCGCGCCATCGTCCACCCCGGCGCAAATGCTGTAGCTGCGGCGCAGGTCTTGCCCGCCGATGGTGTGGCGCAGCGTCAGGTACTGGCCCTGGGTGAAGCCGAAGGTGGCGCGCAGGTCGGGCGGCACGTCGAAGCTGACGATCACCGCCTCGGCGGTGTCGGGGTCGATGCGGCGCACCGTCAACGGATGGAACAGCGTGCTCATAACGGCTTGAAGTGCTCGAAGGGTTCGCGGCAGCTGATGCAGCGGTACAGCGCCTTGCAGGCGGTGGAGCCGAAGGCCGACAGGCGCTCGGTCTGCAGGCTGTTGCAGCGGGGGCAGGCGATGGCGGGCGCCGCGCGCCGGCCGACCAGGCGGATCGGCACGCCGGCGCCGGCATCCACCGGGCCGGGCGGTGCAATGCCGTAGTCACGCAGCTTGCGGCGGCCGTCGTCGCTGATCCAGTCGGTGGTCCAGGCCGGGGCGCGCTGCAGCGTCACCGTCACCGGGCCGAGCCCGGCCGCGTCGATGGCATCGATCACGCTCTGGCGGATGACCTCGGTGGCCGGGCAGCCCGAATAAGTGGGCGTGAGCACCACGTCCAGCGCGGCGCCCTGCGCGCGCACATCGCGCACGATGCCCAGGTCACGCAGGCTGAGCGCCGGCACCTCGGGGTCGAGCACGGACGACAGCACGTCCCAGGCGCGCCGGGTGCGGGCGGCTTCCGCCACCGGGCCCTGGCTCACCAGACGCCCCCGGGGTAGGCGCGCTGCAACTGCTGCATCTCGGCCAGGATGACGCCCATGTGCTCGGTGTGCACGCCGCACTTGCCGGTGCTGCGAAAGCCTGACACCGGCGGCGGTGTGAGACCTGCCTCGGCCAGCACCGCGCCCACCTCGGCCTGCCAGTCGGCCTGCACGTCGGCCCAGCGCGGGCCCAGGCCGCTGGCGGCCGCCGCCTCGTCCACCGCGTCGGCCTCGAACAGCTCGGGCGTGTAGCGCCACAGCTGGACCAGCGCGGCCAGGCTGCGGCGCCGGCTCTCGTCGGTGCCGTCGCCCAGCCGCACCACCCAGTCAGCCGCATGCTGCTGGTGGTAGCGCGCTTCCTTCACCGCCTTGCCGGCGATGGCCGCCAACTCGGTGTCGCTGGAGGCCTCCAGCTTCTGCCACAGCAGCTTCAGCAGCGTGGCCACCATCAGGTTGCGCTGCACGGTGAAGGCGAAGTCACCACGCGGCAATTCAACCAGCGCGGGGTTGCGGTAGTCGCGCTCGTCGCGCAGAAAGGCCAGCTGGTCCTCGTCGAAAGCACGGCCCTCGGTCTGGCCGGCACGGGTGAGCAGCGCGCGGGCCTGGCCGATCAGGTCCAGCGCCATGTTGGCCAGGGCGATGTCTTCTTCCAGCACCGGGCCGTGGCCGCACCATTCACCCAGGCGCTGGCCCAGGATCAGGCAGGTGTCGCCCAGGCGCAGCAAGTATTGCAGCTGGGGGGTGTGGGTCAGTTGGATGGAGGCGGTCATGGCCGGTGGCTCACATGTGGTCGACTTCGGTCGGCAGCTTGTAGAAGGTGGGGTGGCGGTACACCTTGTCCTCGGCCGGGTCGAAGTACATGGCCTTGTCGCCGGGGTCGCTGGCGGTGATCTGGGCGCTGGGCACCACCCACACGCTGCAGCCCTCTTGCCGGCGGGTGTAGACATCACGCGCCATCTGGATGGCCATGGCGGCGTCAACCGCATGCAGGCTGCCGCAGTGCTTGTGGTCCAGGCCGGCGCGGCTGCGCACGAACACTTCCCACAGCGGCCATTCCTGTTGGGTGTTGGGTTGGGTCATGGTCGGCTCCGGGGTCAGGCGGCTTGCTGTTGGGTGGCCTGCTTCTGCGCATGGGCCAGCGCAGCCTCGCGCACCCAGGCACCGTCGTCCCAGGCCTTGACCCGCTTGGCCAGGCGATCCTGGTTGCAGGGGCCGTCGCCGGCCACCACGCGGAAGAACTCGGGCCAGTCGATGGCACCGAAGTCCCAGTGCTGGCGTTCTTCATTCCACTTCAGGTCGGGGTCGGGCAGCGTGACGCCCAGCACCTTGGTCTGGTCGACCGTGGCGTCGACAAACTTTTGCCGCAGCGTGTCGTTGCTGACCCGCTTGATGCCCCAGCGCATGCCCTGCGCACTGTTGGGGCTTTGGTCATCGGGCGGGCCGAACATCATCAGGCAGGGCCACCACCAGCGGTTCACCGCGTCCTGCACCATGGCACGCTGGGCATCGGTGCCCTCCTTCATCATCACCAGCAGGCTGTCGAAACCCTGGCGCTGGTGAAAGCTTTCCTCGCGGCAGATGCGGATCATCGCCCGCGCATACGGCGCATAGCTGCAGCGGCAGATCGGCACCTGGTTCATGATGGCCGCGCCATCGACCAGCCAGCCGATGGTGCCGATGTCGGCCCAGCTCAGCGTGGGGTAGTTGAAGATGCTGCTGTACTTGGCACGGCCGCTGTGCAGCGCGTCGATCATCTGGTCGCGGCTGGTGCCCAGGGTCTCGGCAGCGGCATACAGGTACAGACCGTGGCCGCCCTCATCTTGCACCTTGGCCAGCAGGATGGCCTTGCGCTTGAGCGTGGGCGCACGGCTGATCCAGTTGCCTTCGGGCAGCATGCCGACGATTTCAGAATGCGCATGCTGGCTGATCTGGCGCAACAGGGTCTTGCGGTAGTTCTCGGGCATCCAGTCCTTGGCCTCGATGAAGTCGCCGGCGTCGATGCGGGCGTCGAAGCGTTGCTGCAGTGCCAGTTCGTCGGCCGAGCGCAAGGCCTTGGGGGCCTCGCCCAGCTCCTTGGGCATGGTGTCCATGGCTTGGGTGTACATCGGGTGTCCTTGGTTCGGTTGTCTTCAGGGCTTGCGCAGGTCCTGCACGCGGCGGGCCTTGCCGGTCAGCGTGCGCTCGATGCTGTCAGGCGGCAGCACCTCGATGCTGGTGCTGACGCCCACCAGGGTCTTGATGCGGTGCTGCAGCCAGTGCTTCAGTTCGTCAATCTCGGCCGGGCTGGCCAGGGCGCTGAGCACATTCAATTCGGTGCGCACGGCCAGTGTGTCCAGCGGCCCGTCGCGCCCCACCACCAGCTGGTACTGGCCCGACAGCTTCGGGCTCTGCAGCACGATCTCTTCGATCTGCGTGGGGAACACGTTCACGCCGCGGATGATCAGCATGTCGTCTGACCGGCCGACGATCTTGCCCATGCGGCGGAAGCTGCGCGCGGTGGGCGGCAGCAGCCGCGTCAGATCACGCGTGCGGTAGCGGATGATCGGCAGCGCTTCCTTGGTCAGGCTGGTGAAGACCAGCTCGCCCTCGCTGCCGTCGGGCAGCACCGCGCCAGTCTCCGGGTCGATGATCTCGGGGTAGAAGTGGTCTTCCCAGACCACCGGGCCGTCTTGCGTTTCCACGCATTCGCTGGCCACGCCGGGGCCCATCACTTCGCTGAGGCCGTAGATGTCGACCGCCTTGATGGCCGCGTCGGCCTGGATCTGGGTGCGCATCGCTTCGGTCCAGGGCTCGGCACCGAAGATGCCCACGCTGACCGACATGGCCGCCGGGTCCAACCCCTGGCGGCGGAATTCCTCGATCAGCACCTGCATGTAGCTGGGCGTGACCATGATGATGTCGGGCTGGAAGTCGGTGATCAGCTGCACCTGCTTCTCGGTCTGGCCGCCGCTCATCGGCACCACGGTGCAGCCCAGCTTTTCGGCGCCATAGTGCGCGCCCAGGCCGCCGGTGAACAGGCCGTAGCCGTAGGCTACATGCACCATGTCGCCCGGCCGGCCGCCAGCCGCGCGGATGCTGCGCGCCACCAGATGGGCCCAGGTGTCGATATCGTTCTGCGTGTAGCCCACCACCGTGGGCTTGCCGGTGGTGCCGCTGCTGGCATGGATGCGCACCACCTGCCCACGCGGCACGGCGAACAGGCCGAAGGGGTACTGGTCGCGCAGGTGCTTCTTGGTGGTGAACGGGAATTTCGCCAGATCGGCCAGCGTCTTGCAGTCCGACGGATGCACGCCGGCCTGGTCGAAGGCCTGGCGGTAGTGCGGCACACGGTCGTAGGCGCGCTGCAGCGTGGCCTGCAGGCGTTGCAGTTGCAGCGCGGTGATCTCGTCGCGGCTGGCGGTTTCGATGGGCTCCAGGTCGCCAGGGGCGGGTGTGCGCACGGGCATCGCTTGTCTCCGGGTGAGTTTGTTCTGGGTCTGGTCTGCGTCGGTTCAGGCGCCGGGCAGGATCACCGGTTTGCAGGATCCGCCGCAGAAAGCACTGGCTTGCCGCGTGCGGTGTGGCTGCGGCCGCGGAACACGGCAATGCGCTCCCCGCGCTGGTTGGTCACCGTCACGTCGTACACGCCGGTGCGGCCGGCCTTGCTCACCTCGGTGCAGGTGGCGGTCAGCACGTCGCCCAGGCGGCCGGGGGCCAGCAGGTCGACAGTGAAGCCCGAGGCCACCGTCAGCTCGTTGTAGCTGTTGCAGGCGAAGGCGAAGCTGCTGTCGGCCAGCGTGGTGATCAGCCCGCCATGGCAGATAGCATGGCCGTTGAGCATGTCTTGCCGCACCGCCATCTGCAGGGTGGCGCGGCCGGGCGCCACGCTGGTGATCTGCATGCCCAGCATCTTGGTGGCGTGGTCGCCGGCCCACATGGCGTCGCGCACCTGTTCGGCCAGGGCCTGGGCAGCAGCGGCGGGCGGGGTGGCAGCGGTCATCGGCACGGGTCCTGGCAGGTGATTGGGGCGGGGTGGCAGCCTGGTTGAATTACTTCCGACCAACCGGTCGGTCAATATTATGCGCATGCCGCCCACGGATGCAAGCCAAGCCACCCGGTATAAACCCGCTGTTTGCACGGGTGCCGGGCTGGCCGGCTGATCTGCCGCCACGGCGACCCACACAGCGGGGCGGGCGCTTGGCGATACTGTGCAGCCCGCAGCCACCCGACAGGAGACCCCCCATGCAAGACCCCACCTTCGAGCAATTCAAGACCGATGCCCTGGCCCAGGGTTTTGATGAGGTGCTGGAGCGCCAATGGGCCGCCGGCACCGTGCTGGACACCCACACCCACCCGTTCTCGGTCAGCGCCCGCGTGGTGCAGGGCGAACTGCAGCTGACGGTGGGCGCAGACACCCGCCGCTTGCAGGCCGGCGACACCTTCACGCTGGCCCGCGACACACCGCATGCCGAGCACTATGGCGACGCAGGCGCCACCTACTGGGTCGCGCGCCGCAACACAGCCTGATCGGGCTGACGGGCTTGGCCGAAAGCGCAGCCTGAAAGGCGACAATGCCCGATTGCCCAAGCCAGCCGCCCTGCGGCGCCGCCATGCCCGATCCGACCGACCTGCCTGTTCCTGACCCCGCCACTGGCGCCGTGCCCCTGGCTGACACCACGCCTGAGGCAACCGATCAGCGGGACAGCACGGTGCAGGCCACACCTGCTGCCGACGCCGCTGTCACCGAACCAGCCACAAACGACGCCGATGCCAGCGCCGATACCAACACGGATGCTGCCGACGCCGAAGACGCCAGCCTCGAGGCCGAACAAGACGCCGCCCAGGCGGCAGAGGCCGATCACGCTCCAGCGCCCGGCACGCCCGCCCTGCCCCAGCTGAACCCGGCCGCTGCCGCCGACTTGCTGCGCAAGCACTTCCCGGGGCTGTTCAGCGGCCCGGCCAAGCCGTTCAAGCTGCGCATCCAGCAAGATATCCAGGCGCGCGCGCCCGGCGTGTTCAGCAAGGGCACGCTGTCAGCGTTCTTCCGCCGCCACACCGGCAGCACCGGCTATCTGATCGCGCTGAGCAAGGCCAGCCACCGCTTCGACCTCGACGGCCAGCCCGCCGGCGAGCTGAGCGACGAGCACAAGCAGGCCGCCGTGGCCGAACTGGCCCGCCGCCGCCAGCTGACGCGTGAACGGGAGCAGCAGGCGCAAGCCCAGCAGAGTGCGCAGCACCGCGAGGCCCAGCGCGTCGAAATGGCCCAGCAGGCCGAGCAGATGCAGGCACGCCAGGCCCGTGCCGCGCTGCTGCGCGACTTCCAGCGCACCACGCTGACGCTGGCCAACTTCTGCGCCCTGAAAGGCCTGACGCCCGAGGCGCTGAACCCGCAGCTGGAGCAGGCGAAGAAAGAGGCCGCAGAGGCCCCACCGGTGCCGACGCACGCCTTCGATGACCGCCGGCCGCGCCGCGACGACCCGCGCAACGACGGCC
>JARXAJ010000024.1 GCA_029865965.1 Aquabacterium sp. | reverse complement strand
GGCTTGTGCCTGGCTGGGCGGCGGAGATCCGCGGGGCCGTGGGCAAGACCGGCTCAGGACTGCGACTTGGTCGGCGCGGCGTCCTTGGCCGGCTGCTTCGGCGCGGCGTCGCGTGCCGGGCGCGCCGGCTTGTCAGCAGCGCCGGCCGCCGCGGGCGTGTAGCCTGTGCCGGCCACTGTCAGCCCGTTCTGCGACAGCCGGGCGGCGTTGCCAGGGCCCATACCGGACACCCGGTCGACCAGGTCATCCCAGCTTTTGAACTGGCCTTGCTGGCGGGCGCTCAGGATCTTGCCCGACAACGCAGGGCCGATGCCCTTGACGGCTTCCAGCTCGGCGGCGCTGGCCCGGTTGACGTCGGCAGCGCTGGCAACTTGGCCGGCCAGCAGTGCCAGGGTGGCGAACAGGGCGGTGATCAGGGAACGGATCATGGTGGGCTCCTTGGGGTCAGTGGGTTGGGTTGGGTTGCAGTTGTCAGCCCGTGGCGGGTTGCCTGTCGGACTGGTGCCCATTCTGGGAAAACGCACCCGCATTGACACTCCCTCCGGGGTGGGTGGCGACGGGGGCCCACCTTGGATGGCCCACCTGGGGGGATGGCTCCACGAGACGACGCCAGGCCGCCGCCCCCAGGTTCTCTTGCCGCTCTGGGGGTCAAGCGTGGCGGCGGGTTGGGATGCGAGGTCAGGTCAGCACGCACGACCGAGGGGAAACACCGGCATTTGCACGATCAAATGCCAGAAGCAGGGGTGTTTTGGCCTTTAGCACTCACCTCGCAGGAGTGCTAATATTCATGGAACGCTTCCCTTTAGGACCAGTCATACCCCGTATGAACCCTCACCTCGCAAGCAACGCGTTGTCAGTCCGCGACCCGTGGGCCCTGGTGCCGTCTCTCGGCAACCTCGATGCCTACATCTCGGCCGTGAATCGACTGCCAATGTTGACGCAGGAAGAAGAAACCCGTTATGGCCGTCGCCTGCGCGACGAGGCCGATGTCGAATCCGCTGGCCGTCTGGTGCTGTCGCATCTGCGCTTGGTGGTGTCGGTGTCGCGCCAATACCTGGGCTACGGCTTGCCGCACGGCGACCTGATCCAGGAAGGCAATGTCGGCCTGATGAAGGCCGTCAAGCGCTTCGACCCAGAGGCCGGTGTGCGCCTCGTCAGTTATGCGCTGCACTGGATCAAGGCCGAGATCCATGAGTACATCCTGAAGAACTGGCGCATGGTCAAGCTGGCTACCACCAAGGCACAGCGCAAGCTGTTCTTCAACCTGCGCTCGATGAAGCAAAGCATGAAGGGCGACGCCAGCGATGCCAATGCCCACCGCAACAACCTGTCGTCTGCCGAGATCGACAGCGTGGCACGCACCCTGAATGTGAAGCCGGCCGAGGTCATCGAGATGGAAACCCGGCTGTCAGGTGGCGATGTGGCGCTGGAGCCCCAGACCGACGACGGCGAAGAGGCCTACGCCCCGATCGCCTACCTGGCCGACGACAGCAGCGAGCCCACCCGGGTGCTGGAAGCCCGCCGCCGCGATGCATTGTCGAGCGACGGCCTGGTGCAGGCGCTGGCGGTGCTGGATGACCGCAGCCGCCGCATCGTCGAGGAGCGCTGGCTGAAGGTGAACGACGACAGTTCGGGCGGCATGACGCTGCATGACCTGGCGGCCGAATACGGCGTCAGCGCTGAGCGCATCCGCCAGATCGAGGTGGCGGCGATGAAGAAGATGCGCAAGGCACTGGAAACCGCCTGATCGCGCAGTTGCCGTCCCGAACAAAAAAACGCCGCGCATTGCGCGGCGTTTTTGATTGGCGGCGCTCGCGTCAGGCCGGCTCGGCCAGCAGGATCTTCAAATCGTCGGCCAGGGCCTGGGGGCCGGTGCCATGGCGGGTGAACAACCGCACCCGGCCCTTGGCGTCGATCACATACGACCCGGCGGTGTGGTCCATGGTGTAGCTGGTGTCGGTCTTGCCCGGCACCTTGCTGAAGAACACCTTGAACTCCTTGGCGGCGGCCACCGTCTGCTCGGGCGTGCCGCGCAGGCCGACGATGTCGGGGCCGAAGTTGGCGGCATAGGCCTTCAGCAGCTCGGCGGTGTCGCGCTCCGGATCGATGGTGACGAAGATGCCCTGCACCCGCGTGCCGTCAGCGCCCAGCATGCGCTTGACCTCGGCCAGTTCGGCCAGCGTGGTGGGGCACACATCGGGGCACTGGGTGAAGCCGAAGAACACCACCACCACCTTGCCCTTGTAGTCGGCCAGGCTGCGTGCCTGGCCGTCGGGGTCGGTCAGCTGCAGGGTGCGGGCGTACTCGGCACCGGTGATGTCGATGGCCTTGAAGGCGGGCTTGCTGCCGCCGCCGGGCAGGGCACCGTCACAGGCGGCCAGGCCGCACAGCGCCGCTGCGCACGCCATCAACAGAACGCGGCGCATTGGAAAAGTGGTCAGAGCCATGGCAACAGATAGTGGTCGACCAGCAGTGCCGCGAACAACAGCGACAGGTGCCAGATCGAGAAGCGGAAGGTCTTGCGGGCAAGCGCGTCGCTGTAGTTGCGCCAGAGCATCCAGCCATAGGCGATGAACCACACGCCCAGCACCACAGCGCAGGCCAGGTAGACCCAGCCGCTCATGCCGATGATGAACGGCAGCAGCGTGGCAGCAAACAGCACCAGGGTATAGAGCAGCACGTTGAGCCGGGTGAAGTCACTGCCGTGGGTCACCGGCAGCATCGGCAAGCCCGAGCGGCGGTAGTCTTCCACCCGGTACAGCGCCAGGGCCCAGAAGTGCGGCGGCGTCCACAGGAAGATGATCAGGCACAGCACCAGGGCCTCGGGGCCGACATCGTTGCGCAACGCGGCCCAGCCCAGCACCGGCGGCATGGCGCCCGACGCCCCGCCGATGACGATGTTCTGCGGCGTCATCGGCTTGAGCACCACGGTGTAGATGACCGCGTAGCCCACAAAGGTGGCAAAGGTCAGCCACATCGTCAGCGGGTTCACCCACCAGTACAGCAGCGCGCTGCCCAGGCCGCACAGCACGCCCGAGAACAGCAGCGCCTGCCTGGTGCTGAGTTCACCCCTGGCGGTGGGGCGCCAGGCGGTGCGTGCCATCTTGCTGTCGATGGCCTGCTCGACCAGGCAATTGAAAGCAGCGGCGGCACTGGCCACCAGCCAGATGCCGATGGTGGCTGGCACCGCCAAGTGCAGCGGCGGCCAGCCCGGCTCGGCCAGCAGCATGCCGATGACGGCGCAGAACACGATCAGCTGCACCACCCGGGGCTTGGTCAGCGCCAGGTACTGCCGCATGCGGCTGGCCGCGGGGCTGGAAGGAAGGACGGAGGCAGTCATTGGCAGAACAGCAGATTCTAGGAGGCCGGCGCCCCATGGGGTGCGGCCGGCGGGTTGGCAGCCGTGCGGACGCTGGCCGTGCGGGGCCTTGTTGCCAACGCCGTCACGTCGGCCGCCTGGCGCAAACGCGCCCACAGCGATGTGAGCACCGCCACCAGCAGGGCAGCACCGGCGCTGTGGGCCAGCGCAGCAGCGAGCGGCCAGCCCAGCACCACATTGGACAACCCGCTGGCCAGCTGCCACAGCAGCAGCCCGCCCAGCGCCAGCGCATAGCGCCGGCCAGTGGCATCACCGCTGCGCCGCAGTGCCAGCAGCAGCGCCACCAGGGCCAACACCACCACCACTGCAAACAGGCGGTGCGCCATGTGGATGGCCACCAGGGCGTCGAACGACAGCGCCGTGCCCTGCCCCGTCTGGCCCAGGTGGCGCAGCAGGGTGAAGCCTTGCGCTGCGTCCATCTGCGGCCACCATTGGCCGTTGCAGGCCGGGAAGCCCTGGCAGGCCAGCACCGCATAGTTGGTGCTGACCCAGCCACCCAGCGCGATCTGCATCACCAACACGGCCAATACGGCGGCCACCCAGACCGGCGCCAGCCGTTGCCGCGCCTGCAGCAGCGGCCGGGCACGGAACGATTCATGCTGCAGCACCAGCAGCGCCAGCAGCACCATCGCGCCCAGCAGGTGCAAAGTGACCACGGCGGGGTACAGCTTCAGCGTGACGGTGTACTTGCCGAAGGCGCCTTGAACAAGCACCCAGAACAAGGTGGCCGTGCCCCACCACGGCGAATGCGGCAGCTGCGCCCGGGCCCGCCAGCCCATGACAGCGGCCACCAGGATCAACGCACCCACGGCCATGGCCAGGTAACGGTGGACCATCTCGATCCAGGCCTTGCCGACTGTGACCGGCCCGGTGGGCTGGGCCGCCTGCGCGGCGCTGATCTCGGCCTGGGCGCCGAAGGGGCTCAGTTCGCCATAGCAGCCCGGCCAGTCAGGGCAGCCCAAGCCTGAATCGGAGAGCCGGGTGAAGGAGCCCACCACAATCAGGTCGATCGTCAGGAACAGGATCAGCGCGGTCAGCGCCGCCAGCTTGCGCGGCAATGGCGCACCGCGCTGGCGCAGCCACCACCAAGACAGCGGCAGCAGGGCGATGACGGCTGCCAGACCCAGCAGGCGCAGCAGCGGGTTCCAGTCGATCAGGGCGTGGGCAGCTTCCATGGCCTTGGGTGGTTGCAGTTCAGGGCCGCGACGCCGCCGCAGGCGCGCCGGCAGGTGCCACGGTGTCGTTGATCAAGGCCTGGCGGCCAGCCTGGTCCCAGCCGCCCGACGCGCGCAACAGGCGGTGGATGTCGCGCTTCAGTTTGGACGGGTCGGCGTTGGCCGGCGCGCGCATCATCCATTCACCCAACGGGTCGACGATGTAGAGATGGTCCTCCAGCACCTGGCCAGGCGCCGGCTTCAGCCAGGCGGCCACAGCGGCGCGGGGCAGGCGCAGCATGTGCATGCCGGGGGTGGCGGCCAGCACCTGTTGCAGCGAAGGCTTGACCGGCGCGTCGTCGACCACCAGCCACAGCTTGTCGATGCGGTCGCGGTCACGGCCGGTCATCTCGCGCAGTTGGCGCTGCATGTACAGCCGCTGCTCACAGGCTTCGGCACAAGCGCCGCCATCGACCACCACCAGCAGCCACTGCCCGGCCAGGCTGCGCAGCAGTTGTGGCGGGCCGCCGTCCAGGGGCTGTGCCGGCACGGCGGGCATGGCCACGGAGGGCTGAATCAGTTCGCCGTAGGCAGTGGCGCCGCCCGTGGGCCGGATGCCGTAATACAGGATGTAGCTGGCGATCATCGGCGCGGCACAGGCGGCCACGACCAGCAGCATCTTCCAGCGGCCGCTGCTGCGCTGCCGAGCCATGGCATCGGCGGGTTGGGGCAGGGAGTGCACGGTCAGGCCAAGAGGCTCGGAAGGTTCGTTCATTCGGCAGGTCTGAAGGGCACGGGACTGCCCGGGCCGGAGCGCAGC
Source organism: Aquabacterium sp. (assembly GCA_029865965.1). Classification (GTDB taxonomy): domain Bacteria; phylum Pseudomonadota; class Gammaproteobacteria; order Burkholderiales; family Burkholderiaceae_C; genus Pseudaquabacterium. Next base: position 23,624 of record JARXAJ010000024.1, on the reverse strand, counting down.
CGCGGGCGGAGAAACTGAAACCACAGCGTGAGGCCGATCACCAGCGCGCTGAGCGAAAACCACTGGAAGGCATAGCCGTGGTGCTTGCCGACATCCAACGCCACCGCAGGCCAGGCCCGCAGCAGCCGGTCATCTGAAGGCGCGATGCCAGGCTGGCCATCGGCAGGCAACCGTTCTGTGGGCCGGGTCTGTTGGACCGACAGGGGCCGCAAGCCCAGGCCCATCTCGGCCGACAACGCCACAAGATCCAGATTCTGCCGGATCGGCCCCTGCTCTGCCCCGGCCAGGTCCAACAGCTTGGACGGCGGTGGGGCCAGCCGGCCGGTCACGAGCACCTCGCCGGGTTGGTCGGGCAGGGGCTGCAGGCGGGCACGGTCGTTGAAGTCGCGCGGCATCCAACCCCGCTGCACCAGCACCGCATCCCCCGGCCCCAACAGCAGCGGCGTGACGACGAAGAAGCCCTGGCGGGCATTCATCTGCCGGTTGTCCAGGTACAGCGTGTGCTGCTGCAGCCAACGGCCGCGCAACTGCACCGGCCGGTAGTGCTGATCGGCGGCAGCGGCAATGGTGCGCGGCAGGTCTGCCTGCGGCAGCGGCGCCAGGCTGCCGCGCGCGGTGATGCGGGCCTGCAGGTCCAGCTTCTGCTGGGCGCGGTCGAGCTGCCACCAGCCCAGGCGGGCGGTGGCCAACGCGGCCAGCACGGCCACCACCAACACCAGCAGGCGCCGCCGCCGGCTTGCCGTCGACGGCACGGCTGTTGGCGCCGAAGGCCCGTCGGTCAGCATGCCGCCGCCGGAGCCGGATAATCTGCAACCATGAAAATCGTGATCGTCATTGCCCTGGTGCTGGTGCTGGCCTCGCTGGCCGGTGCTGGATTGTTCATGCTGCGCAAGGGCGGCGAGGAAGGCTCACGCAATGGCCGCATGGCGCGTGCGCTGGCTGTGCGGGTGGGGCTGTCGGTCGCGCTGTTCCTGTTCATCCTGCTGAGCTGGGGCATGGGCTGGGTGCGGCCGACAGGCCTGCCAGTCGGCTGACTGGCGCCAAGAAAAAGGCCGGCTGACGCCGGCCTTTGCTTGCATGCTGGCAACAGGCTCAGTCGGCCTGCGGCACCACATGCACGGTCACTTCGACGACCACGTCGCCGTGCACTGCCACCGACACCGGGAACTCGCCCAGCGCCTTCAGCGGACCATTGGGCATGCGCACCTGGGACTTGGCGGCATCGAAGCCCAGCTTCTTCAGGCCATCGGCCACATCGGCATTGGTCACCGAGCCGAACAGGCGGCCGTCCACACCGGCCTTCTGAGCGATGGTGACGGTCTTGCCGCTCAGCTTCTCGCCAACGGCTTGCGCAGCGGCCAGCTTCCCGGCGGCAGTCTTCTCCAGTTCGACGCGGCGAACCTCGAATTCCTGGATGGCAGCGGCGGTGGCGCGGCGGGCTTGCTTCGTGGGGATCAGGAAGTTGCGGGCAAAGCCGTCCTTCACCTTGACCACATCACCCAGGTTGCCCAGGTTGGCCACTTTTTCAAGCAGGATGATTTGCATGTTGGCTGCTCCTTCAGACGCGGTGCTGGTCGCTGTACGGCACCAGGGCCAGGAAGCGCGCGCGCTTGATGGCAACGGTCAGCTGGCGTTGGTAGAACGCACGCGTGCCGGTCAGACGGGCGGGCGTGATCTTGCCGTTCTCGCCGATGAAGTCACGCAGGGTGTCCACATCCTTGTAGTCGATCTCTTCGACATTGGCGACGGTGAAGCGGCAGAAACGCTTGCGCTTGAACAGCAGCGATTGCGTGTTGCGCTTGGGCTTGCGGTCCTTGGAGAACTTACCTTTACCACGGGGCGGGGGCATGGTGCACCTCTTTCAAATGGGTGTCTGGCGATCAGTGCCGGACGTTGAATCAGGGGGATCGGGTGTCAGCTCGGTGATGTGAAACAGCATGCCGCGTCCGTTGCGCGCCGTGCCCAGAAAACCGCCGAACAGGCCGGTGCTTCCGAGGTCCAGCGCACCCAGGGGCCGCGACAACGCGCCGATGGCCAGTGCCTTGATCTCCAGCGAGACCTGGCGTGGCTGCCCGTCTTCGGTGACCGTGCTGCTGTGCTGCAGCTTGCAGTCGATGGCCGGAAGACCGGCGGGCGTGTAGCGCACGGCGCCCCGTTCAACCAGCTGGGCCGACAGAACCAGGCGGTTCATCAGCGGTGCTGGCCGCGGTGCGGCAGGGCTGTCTCAATCAGGCGCTGGCCTCCGGGGCCGGGGCCTTGCGGGCTTCTTCCTTCTCGACCGCCTTCATCATGACCGACGGGCTGGTCTCGGCCTTGGACTTCAGCACCGTCAGATGGCGCAGCACGGCGTCGTTGAAGCGGAAGCCGGTCTCGATCTCCGCCAGGGTTTCCTTGCTGCATTCGAGGTTCAGGCACACATAGTGGGCCTTGGCCAGCTTCTGGATCTGGTAGGACAGCTGGCGGCGGCCCCAGTCCTCGACACGGTGCACCTTGCCGCCGGCGGCGGTGACGATGCCCTTGTAACGTTCCAGCATGGCCGGAACCTGCTCGCTCTGATCCGGGTGGATCAACAGCACGATCTCATAGTGACGCATGGACACTCCTTGTGGGTTCCGCCCGCAACGCAGGGTCTTGGCCGGAAGCTGCCCGCCCACGCAACATGCCTGGCGGTGCAGCAAGCGCCGCAGCACCAGCGTCAACGGGTGCAGCAGCAAAGGGAAAGCCCTCGATCATAGCGCGGATGGCGGGCCCGAGCGTGACGCATCCACAGGCAGCGGCTCCGGGCTGCGCAGCCGCGTCACCATGGCCTGCTCCTTCGGGCCGGGCGCGCGGGTCAGCAGGCTCACCAGCACCAGCACCATGCAGCCAGCAGGCACGCCGAACACGCCGGCGGCCACGGGCTCGATGCCGAACCAGCGCAGGTCGGCCCCGGCCTCGCCCAATCCGAAGAAGGCCCGCGGCCCGCCGAGGTTGCGGGCCATGTACCAGAGGCACAGGCCGGCACCGGTCAGCATGCCGGCCAGCGCGCCGGCGCGGTTGGCGCGGCGCCAGAAGATGCCCACCACCAGCGCCGGGAAGAACGTGGCGGCTGCCAGCGAGAACGCCGCCGATACAAACGGCAGGATGGCGGTGATGCGCAGCGACGCCACCCAGGCTGCCAGCACTGCGGTGACAAGCACCATCAGCTTGCTGAACATCACCCGCTTGATGGCCGATGCATGGGGCCGCACCATGCGGAAGAAGAAGTCATGCGACAGCGCATTGCTGATGCTCAGCAGCAGCCCGTCGGCGGTGGACAGCGCCGCCGCCAGCCCTCCGGCGGCCACCAGGTAGGTGATGACCAGCGGCAGGCCGCCCATTTCGGGCGCAGCCAGCACGATCATGTCGGCGCCCAGGCGCAGCTCGGCAAACTGCACGAAACCGTCGCCATTGATGTCCTGCACCGACACCAGGCTCGCGTCCAGCTTGGTCCAGCGGCGGAGCCAGTCGGGCAGGCTGCCGAAGCTCGTGCCCACCAGTTCGGTCAGCACCTGGTACTTGACCATGACCGCCAGCGCCGGGGCGCTGAGGTAGAGCAGCACGATGAAGCTCAGCGACCAGCCCACCGACCGCCGCGCCTGGGACACCGACGGCGTGGTGTAGTAGCGCGTCAGCACATGCGGCAGCGCGGCCGTGCCCAGCATCAGGCAGAACACCAGGGCCAGGAAATTGCTGCGCGCATGCGTGCCGGCCTCTCCCGACGCGCCCAACTGGCCGGCCTGCGGCGACAGGCCGGCCAGCGGCTGGGACTGGGCGTGCGCCTGGTCACGCGCACGCTGGTAGGCGGCGCGGGCCTCGGGCTCGGTGCGCGGCATGCGCTGCAGGGCACGCTCGGCCTGCTGGATCTGCGCCAGCGGCGCGTTTTCGGCCTGCATGCGCGCGATCTGCTGGCTCAGCAGCTCGTTGTCACTGGCCATCGCGGCAGGCACGTCGCGCAGTTTGCGCTGGGCCTCGTCGGCCCGCTCGGACAGCAGCCGGCGCACTTCGATCTCGGCCGGGTCGGTGAGCAACTGCGCCTCGCGCGCGCTCACCACCTTCAGTTGCTGGTTGTAGCTGAACATCGGCAGCCATGCGCCGGTCTGGTTGTGGCTGAGCCACATCACCGGCACGGTGTAGGCAATGATCAGCACGATGTACTGCGCCACCTGGGTCCAGGTGACGGCGCGCATGCCGCCCAGAAAGCTGCACACCAGCACGCCGCCCAGGCCGACGAACACCCCGATCTCGAACGAGAACCCGGTCAGGTGCGACGTGACCAGGCCCACGCCGTAGACCTGCACCACCACGTACACGAAGCTCACCAGCACGGTGGCGGCCACCGCGATCAGCCGCACCGCCTGCCCACCGTAGCGCGCACCCAGGAAGTCGGGGATGGTGAACTGGCCGAAGCGCCGCAGGTACGGTGCCAGCAGGATGGCCACCAGGCAGTAGCCGCCTGTCCATCCCAGGATGTAGGCCAGGCCGTCGAAGCCCTGCAGATACAGCACGCCGGCGGTGCCGATGAAGCTGGCGGCACTCATCCAGTCGGCCGCAGTGGCCATGCCGTTGTACATGGCCGGCACCCGCCGGCCGGCCACGTAGTACTCGGCCTCGTCGGTGGTGCGGCTGGCCAGGCCAATGCCGGCGTAGACCAGCACCGTGGCGATCAGGAAGCTGCCGCCGATCCAGCCGCGCGACCAGCCCTGGCGCTCCAGCGCCGCCAGCGCCAGCACGAACAGCACCAGCGCCAGGGTGAACAGCCCATAGCGGCGGTGCAGCTTGCCGGCAAATCGGCGCGTGGACTCGGCACCGCCCGGGCGCTGGCTGGACATGGCCGGCTCAGCCCGGCGTGGGCAGCGGGCGCACCGGCGTCAGCGCGCGGCCAGCCGGGTCCAGGTTTCCACCACTGAATCGGGGTTCAGCGAAATCGAGCCGATGCCTTCAGCGGCCAGCCAGTCGGCAAAGTCGGGGTGGTCGCTGGGCCCCTGGCCGCAGATGCCGATGTACTTGCCGTGCGCCCGGCAGGCGGCGATGGCGCGGCTGATCAGTGCCTTGACAGCAGGGTCACGCTCGTCGAAATCGGCGGCCAGCAATTCCAGGCCCGAATCGCGGTCCAGCCCCAGGGTGAGCTGGGTCAGGTCGTTCGAGCCGATGCTCATGCCGTCGAAGTGGGCCAGGAACTGGTCGGCCAGGATGGCGTTGCTGGGCACCTCGCACATCATGATCACGCGCAGGCCGTTCTGGCCGCGCGCCAGGCCGCGGTCGGCCAGCAGGCCCACCACCTTCTCGGCCTGCAGCACCGTGCGCACGAAGGGCACCATGATCTCGACATTGCTCAGGCCCATGTCGTTGCGCACCCGCTTGATGGCCTCGCATTCCATCGCGAAGGCATCGGCGAAGGCGCCGCTGATGTAGCGGCTGGCACCGCGGAAGCCCAGCATCGGGTTCTCTTCGTCGGGCTCGTAGCGGCTGCCGCCGATCAGCTTCTTGTACTCGTTGGACTTGAAGTCCGACAGCCGCACGATCACCGTCTTGGGCCAGAAGGCCGCCGCGATGGTGGCCACACCCTCGACCAGCTTGTCGACGTAGAAGGCCCGCGGGCTGGCATGGCCACGCGCCACCGATTCGACCGCCTTCTTCAGGTCGGGGTCGATGTTGGGGTAGTCGAGGATCGCCTTCGGGTGCACGCCGATGTTGTTGTTGATGATGAATTCCAGCCGCGCCAGGCCCACGCCGCTGTTGGGGATCTGGGCGAAGTCGAAGGCCAGCGTGGGGTTGCCCACGTTCATCATGATCTTCACCGAGCAATAAGGTAGCTCGCCGCGGCGCACTTCGGTCACCTCGGTCTCGAGCAGGCCGTCGTAGATGTAGCCGGTGTCGCCCTCGCTGCACACCACGGTGACCAGGGCGCCGTCGGCCAGCTTCTCGGTGGCGTCACCGCAGCCCACCACTGCCGGGATGCCCAACTCGCGCGCGATGATGGCCGCGTGGCAGGTGCGCCCGCCACGGTTGGTGACGATGGCGCTGGCCCTCTTCATCACCGGCTCCCAGTTCGGGTCGGTCATGTCGGTCACCAGCACGTCACCGGCCTGCACCTTGTCCATCTCGCTGATGTGCGAGACCAGCCGCACCGGGCCGGTGCCGATGCGCTGGCCGATGGCGCGGCCTTCGGCCAGCACGGCGCTTCTTTGGGACGAGCCGCCCTTGAGCTTGTAGCGGTGCTCCACCTGGTTGGCCGACTGGCTCTTCACCGTCTCGGGCCGCGCCTGCAGGATGTAGAGCTGGCCGTCCTCGCCGTCCTTGCCCCACTCGATGTCCATCGCCCGGCCGTAGTGCTGCTCGATGACCAGCGCGTACCTGGCCAGTTCGGCCACGTCGGCGTCGTTGAGCGCATAGCGGTTGCGCAACTCGGGCGGGTTGTCGACGGTGCGCACCAGCTTGCCGGTGGCCAGGCGCTCTTCGGTGGGCGCAAACTCCATGCGGATCAGCTTGCTGCCCAGGTTGCGGCGGATGACCGCCAGCTTGCCGGCCTTGAGCCCCGGCTTGTGCACGTAGAACTCATCGGGGTTCACGGCGCCCTGCACCACCGTCTCACCGAGCCCGTAGCTGGCGGTGATGAACACCACATCCTCGAAACCGCTCTCGGTGTCGATGGTGAACATCACGCCAGCCGCGCCCAGGTCGCTGCGCACCATGCGCTGCACGCCGGCCGACAGCGCCACGTCGGCGTGGGCAAAGCCCTTGTGCACCCGGTAGCTGATGGCGCGGTCGTTGTAGAGGCTGGCGAAGACCTCCTTCATCTTGTGCAGCACGTCGTCGATGCCATGCACGTTCAGGAAGGTTTCCTGCTGGCCGGCGAACGATGCATCGGGCAGGTCTTCGGCCGTGGCCGACGAGCGCACCGCGAAGCTGGCCGACGGATTGCCGGCGCTCAGTTCGGCAAACGAGGCGCGCACCGCCGCCTCGAAGTCGGCCGGGAAGGGTGCGTCGATGACCCACTGCCGGATCTGCGCGCCGGCAGCCGCCAGGGCATTCACGTCGTCGGTGTCCAGCGTGTCGAGCCGGGCGTTGATCTTGGCGGTCAGGCCGCCGAGCTTGAGAAACTCACGGAAGGCGTGGGCGGTGGTGGCAAAGCCGCCGGGCACGCGCACGCCGGTGGCGGCGAGTTGGCTGATCATCTCGCCGAGGCTGGCGTTCTTGCCGCCAACCACCTCGACGTCATGCATTCTCAGGTGTTCAAACGGGATGACCAGGGCGGCCGCCAACTGTGTGGAAGACATGGGAAAGCTCCGGGATGGTGGGAAAAGCGGGTGGCCCGTGCGCCCCGGCCGGCCCACGCGCCTGCACCCGCAGCGGCTTGTCGCTGGCTCTCGGGGGTGTGGCAGGCGGGGCACATGGCGGTGGGAGTGCGCGTGCGGCAGGTGTTGGGTGGGCAATGCCGCCGGCGAGGCACGGCGCTTGCAAGTTGCAGGCCATTCTACGGACGATGCCGCCTATCATGACCCGCCACACCCCTATGACTGCAGACCCCACCACCACCATGCCCAACCGCAGCGTGTTCTTTGTCTCGGACAGCACCGGCATCACCGCTGAGACCTTCGGTAATTCGATCCTGGCGCAGTTTCCGGCGGTGCCGCGCCATGTGCGCCGGCCGTTCATCGAGACGCCCGACAAGGCCCGCGAGGTGCTGGAAGAAATCAACCAGGTGGCCACGGCCGAGGGCAAGCGGCCGATCGTGTTCATCACCCTGGTCGACGATGCGGTGCGCCAGATCATCACCGGGCCTGACTGCCACGGCATGGTGCTCGACATCCTGCAGGCCTTCGTGGTGCCGCTGGAGGCCGAGTTCGGCGTCAAGAGCAACCACCGCGTGGGCCGCTTCTCAGACGCCGCCAAGAGCAGCGAGTACAACGAGCGCATCGAAGCCATCAACTTCAGCCTGGCCCATGATGACGGTCAATCGTCGCGCAACCTCGACAGCGCCGACGTGATCCTGCTGGGCGTCAGCCGCAGCGGCAAGACACCCACCAGCCTGTACCTGGCGATGCAGCACGGCATCAAGGCGGCCAACTACCCGCTGATCCCCGAGGACTTCGAGCGCCACAAGCTGCCCGGTGCGCTGGCGCCCTTCCTGAAGAAATGTTTCGGCCTGACCATCGACCCCGAGCGGCTGAGCCAGATCCGCAACGAACGCCGCCCCGGCAGCAAGTACGCCGCGCTGGAGAACTGCCGCTACGAGGTGCGCGAGGCTGAATCGATGATGCGCCGCAGCGGCGTCAGCTGGCTGAGCAGCACGCACAAGTCGATCGAGGAAATTGCCACCACCATCCTGCGTGACATCCGGCCAGACAGGCTGATCTACTGAGCGCCTTCAGCCGGCCGCAACGCGCTGTGGCAAGCCCTGCGCATGCGCACCGGCCTACCGCAGGACGCCAGCGCGCCCAGCTTTTCCAGCGCGCAGGGCAGCTGGCGCGCCGCGGCTGCTGGGCAGCGCTGCCGGCGCCAACGCCAGCCTGCTGGCGCAACGGCTGCTGCAGACCGTGGCCAGGCTGTTCGACCTGGACGGCCGCCCCCTGGACCTGGGCTTGACCGTGGGCCTTGCCCAGGCCGCACATGGATGCGCCGCACGCCGCGCACCGCCAGCAATCCATCCGCACGCCGGTCAGCTGGGCCAGGCGCGGCGCTGGGCCTCGTAGAAGCAGACCGCCGCCGCCGCAGCCACATTCAGCGACTCTTCGCCGCCCGGCTGCGGGATGCGCACCTGCAGCGCACAGCGGGCCAGCAGCGCCGGCGCCACGCCCTGCCCTTCATGGCCCAGCACCCAGGCGCAGGGCCGGGGCAGCGCCACCTTGTGCAGCAGTTGGTCGGTCAGCAGACTGGTGCCGATCAGCGGCATCTGCATGGCGGCCAGGTCGTCGGGCTGCAAGCCTTCCACCAGGCGCAGGCCGAAGTGCGCGCCCATGCCGGCGCGCAGCACCTTGGGCGACCACAGCGCCGCCGTGCCGTGCAGCGCCAGCACCTGGCCCACGCCGAAGGCCGCTGCGCTGCGCAGGATGCTGCCGACGTTGCCGGCATCCTGCACCCGGTCGAGCACCACGCTGGCGGCCGATGGGTCGATCGCCGGCGCGGCAGGCACCGGCAACAGGTAGCCGATGCCCGCCGGTGACGGCAACGCGCTCAGGCCCGCGAACAATGCATCGGGCACCCGCACCACCCTGGGCGCCCACATCGCCAGCGCCCGCAGGGCCGGCGTGTCCCAGGCGGCTGTGCTGACCACCGCCTGCGCCGGGCGCTGGCCGCGCTGCTGCAATGCGCTGCACAGGTGCTCGCCCTCCAGCCACAGCTCGCCGCTGTTGCGGTAGGCCGCGGGGTCGCGTGCCTGCCTGCGCAGGCGCTGCAGCAGCGGGTTGTCCTTGGACGTGACCGACAGCGGGTCGGTCATGGCTGCTCGGGCGCAGTGGCGGCAAGCACCGCACGCACCGGCGCATAACTGCGGCGGTGCGCGGGGCAGGCGCCGTGCAGCTGCAACGCTGCCAGGTGCTCGGCCGTGGGGTAGCCCTTGTGGCCGGCAAAGTTGTAGGCCGGGTGCTGGTCATGCAGGGCCTGGCACAGCCGGTCGCGGTGCACCTTGGCCAGGATGGACGCGGCCGAGATTGCAGCCACCTTGCTGTCGCCCTGCACGATGGCCGCCGCCGGCATCGGCAGCGCCGGCAGGCGGTTGCCGTCCACCACCACCCGGTGCGGCAGCAGGCGCAGGCCGTTCACCGCCCGGCGCATCGCCAGCAGCGTGGCCTGCAGGATGTTGAGGCTGTCGATCTCTTCGACGCTGGCCTCGGCAATGCAGCAGGCCAGGGCCTTGGCGCGGATCTCGTCGAACAGCGCCTCGCGCCGGCGCGGGCTGAGCTTCTTGCTGTCAGCCAGGCCGCGGATGGGCTGCAGATCGTCGAGGATGACTGCCGCCGCCACCACCGGGCCGGCCAGCGGGCCGCGGCCGGCCTCGTCCACACCGGCCACCAGGCCCGGCCGGGCCCACAGCGGCCCCAGTTGCTCAAGCTTGAAGGACTTGCGCGATGGCATCGGTGGCTTTCTGAGCGGTGTTCTGGCGCAGGCTGTGGTGCAGGTCGGTGAAGCGCTGGTGCAGCGCTGCGCAGCGCGGCGCATCGTCCAGCCAGGCCAGGCCTTCGCGGGCCAGCGCGTCGGGTGTGGCGGCGTCCTGGATGAGTTCAGGCACGACGAAGGCCTGGCTCAGGATGTTGGGCAGGCCGAACCAGGGCTGGTAGGCCTGTCGGCGCATGCGCTGCCAGTTCAACCAGGCCAGGTGGTAGGTGATGACCATCGGCCGCTTGAACAGCGCCGCCTCCAGCGCGGCGGTGCCGCTGGCCACCAGGGTGACATCGCAGGCGGCCAGCGCCGCATGGCTCTGGCCGTCCAGCAGCGCGATGCCGGCGCCCGCGCCATGCTGCGCCACGATCGGTTGCACCAGAGCGCGCAGCCCCGGCGCCACCGGCAGCACGAAGCGCAGGCCGGGGCGCTGGCGCTGCATCAGCACGGCGGCGGCGGCCAGGCGCGGCGCGATGTGGGTGATCTCGCTGCGGCGGCTGCCGGGCAGCAGGGCGACCACGGTGTCGCCATCGGCCAGGCCCAGCGCAGCCCGCGCCGCGGCGCGGGGCGGGTCCAGCGGAATGGCATCGGCCAGCGGGTGGCCGACGAAGGTGGCGGCCACGCCATGCTGCTGCAACAGGGCCGGCTCGAACGGGAACAGGCACAGCACATGGTCGGCCGCGGCTTTGAGCTTGTGCACCCGCTCACCGCGCCAGGCCCAGATCGACGGGCAGACGAAGTGGATGGTCTTGAGCCCGCCGGCACGCAGCCGGGTTTCCAGGCCGAAGTTGAAATCCGGCGCGTCGATGCCGATGAAGGCTGCGGGCCGCTCGGCCAGCAGCCGGTCACCCAGCTGGCGGCGGATGCGCAGCAGCTCGGGCAGGCGCTTCAAGGCATCGACATAGCCGAAGACGCTGAGCCGCTCTTGCGGCCACCAGGACGCGCAGCCTTGCGCCTGCATGCGTGGCCCGGCAATGCCGCCGCACTGCAGCTGCGGCCATCGCTGCTTCAGCCCGGCCAGCAACAACCCGCCCAGCAGGTCGCCGGAAGCCTCGCCGGCCACCAGCGCCAGGCGGGGAGCCGTTGTCGCCGTCATCGGCCGGAGTTCAGCGCACCAGCCCGCGCTTGCCGACACCGGCAAGGAAGCCGAGCATCAGCGCGACGTCCTCGTCGCCGCCCTGCCCGCGCAGCCCTTCGATCTGCAACCTGGCCTGCTCCAGCGGCAGGCCCTCGCGGAAGATCAGCTTGTGCATCTTGCGGATGACGGCAATGCGCACGTCGCTGAAGTTGCGGCGCTTCAAGCCCACCAGGTTGACGGCGCGCGTGGCCAGCGGGTTGCCGTCCACGGTCATGTAGGGCGCCACGTCTTGCGCCACATGGCCCTGGAAGCCGATCATCGCGTGCGCGCCGATTCGCACGAACTGGTGCACCCCCGACAGCCCACCCACCACGGCCCAATCACCCACGCGCACGTGGCCGGCCAGCGTGGCCTGGTTCACCAGGATGGTGTGGCTGCCCACCTGCACATCATGGGCGATGTGCACATAGGCCATGATCCAGTTGTCATGCCCCACCCGCGTGACCGCTTCTTCCTTGAAGGTGCCGGTGTTGAAGGTGCAGAACTCGCGCACCGTGTTGCGGTCGCCGATCTCCAGGGCCGTGACCTCGCCGTTGTGGCTGATGTCCTGCGGCATCGCCCCGATCGAGCTTGACGGATAAAAACGGTTGTCGCAGCCGATGGTGGTGCGGCCATCGATCACCACATGGGCGCCCACCACGGTGCGCGCGCCGATGTGCACCTGCGGGCCGATGATGGCGTAGGGGCCGACCTCCACGTCCTCGGCCAGCTCAGCCTTGCGGTCGACGATGGCGGTGGCGTGGATCATGTCTGCCCCTCGTCTGGCGCGTACGCCAGCCGATCCCCCTTGGGGATGGCGGGCCGGCTCGGGAGCGGCCCGGCGCTCGGCCCGCCACGCGTCTCTCGGCCTGTCACGTCAGGACACCTTGCGCATCGTGCACATCAGCTCGGCTTCCACCGCCGTCTCGCCATCGACGCTGGCGCGGGTCTTGTACTTGAAGATGCCGGCGCGGGCGCGGTCGATGGTGGCTTCCAGGATCAGCTGGTCACCGGGTTCCACCACCCGCTTGAAGCGGGCGCCGTCGATGCCGACGAAATACACCACGGTGTCGGGGTCGGGCTCCTGGCCCATCGATTCGAACGACAGCAGCGCGGCTGTCTGTGCCAGGGCTTCGAGCATCAGCACACCCGGCATCACCGGGCGCTGCGGAAAATGGCCGGTGAAGAAGGGCTCGTTGATGCTGACGTTCTTCAGCGCCTTGATGCGCTTGTCCTTCTCGAACTCGATGACGCGGTCCACCAGCAGGAGCGGATAGCGGTGCGGCAGCAGCTTCAGGATGCGGTGGATGTCGATCATGTCAGCCCCTCGTCCGACGGGTACGTCGGCCGACCCCCCGGGGGAATGCGGGCCGGCTTGGGGCGGCCCGGCGCTCGGCCCGCCGTTTCGATGCAAATGGGTTCATTTCGTTGATTTCTCCAGCGCCCGAATGCGGTCGCGCAGGGTATGTAGCTGGCGCAGCGTGGCGGCGTTCTTTTCCCAGGAGGCATTGTCATCGAAGGGAAACAGACCGCTGTATTGCCCCGGCTTCAGGATGGAGCGGGTGACCACCGTGGCGGCGGTGATGTGCACATGGTCCACCAGCTCCAGGTGGCCCAGGATGATGGCGCCACCGCCGGCCGTGCAGTGCTTGCCGATCTTGGCACTGCCGGCAATGCCGACGCAGCCGGCCATGGCGCTGTGGGCACCGATGTGCACGTTGTGGCCCACCTGGATCAGGTTGTAGAGCTTGACGCCATCGTCCAGCACGGTGTCGTCGAGGGCGCCGCGGTCGATGCAGGTGTTGGCACCGATTTCGACGTCGTCACCGATGCGCACCGCGCCGAGTTGCTCGATCTTGACCCAGGTGCCTTGGCTGGGCGCAAAGCCGAAGCCGTCGGCGCCGACCACCACGCCGCTGTGCAGGATGCCGCGTGCACCCACCACGCAGGCATCGCCCAGCGTGACGCGCGGCGCCAGCCGGGTGCCCTCACCCACCGCTGCACCGGCGCCAATGTGGCCATGGCTGCCGATCACCACACCCGCGCCGATGCGGGCGCCAGCGCCCACGCAGGTGAACGGCCCCACCGATGCGCTGGCGTGGATCAGCGCCCCTGGCTCGACCACCGCACTGGCATGCACGCCCGGCACGGCGGCTGCGCGTGTGCGGGCTGCCCACCATTGGGTGAGCCGGGCAAAGTACAGGTAGGGATCGGCCGTGACGATGGCCGCACCGCGCGCCACGGCCAGGGCCTGCTGGTCCGGCGCCACCACCACGCAGGCGGCTGCAGATGTGGCCATCTTGGCGGCATAACGCGGGTTGGCCAGAAAGCTCAGGCTGGCGGCGTCCGCCGATTCCAGCGGTGCCAACCGGTTGATCGCCAGACCAGCATCACCGTGCAGCACACCACCCAGGGCGGCCACCACATCGGCCAGCCGCACGGTGACGGACACGGTGTGCGTTCGCTTACTTGGCGCCAGAGGCGTTCAGGGCCTTGATCACCTTCTCGGTGATGTCGACCCGCGGGCCGGCGAAGACCACGTCCTGCAGGATCAGGTCGTACTTCTCGCCTTCAAAGATCTGCTTGATGACCTTGTTGGCGCGCTCGACGATGCCGGCGGTTTCTTCATTGCGGCGCTGGTTCAGGTCTTCCTGGAACTCGCGGCGCTTGCGCTGCAGGTCGCGGTCTTGCTCGACCAGCTCACGCTGGCGGCGGTTGCGTTCGCTCTCGGGCACCGTGGGCGCATCCTTTTCCAGCTTGTCGGCAGCCGCCTTGAGCTTGGCGGCCTGGTCATTCAGGTCCTTGTCTCGCTTGCTGAAGTCGGCCTCCATGCGCGCCAGCGCCGCCTTCGCGGGGGCGGCCTCGCGCAGCACGCGCTCGCTGTTCACATAGCCGATCTTGAGCTCTTGCGCCACGGCAATGCCAGTGGCCAACAGGGTTGACAGGCCGACAAGGCCGGAGACCGCCACCGACGTGGCCAGGGACTTCAGATTCATCATGGTCATCAGAACGCAGTCCCGATCTGGAATTGGAAACGCTGGATTCTATCTGTGGGCTGCTTCCTCAAAGGCGCGCCCCAGCTCAACTTCAGCGGGCCCACCGGCGAGATCCAGGACAGCCCGAGACCGGCCGACGCACGGAAGCTGTCCGCGGTGATCTTCTCGCCCTCACGCCAGACATTGCCCGCATCTGCAAAGGCAAAGATGCGCAGCGATTTGTCATTGCCGGTGCCCGGCACCGGGAAGTACAGCTCGGTGTTGAGGTTGATCTTGCGCGCACCGCCGATGTAGGCGCCAGTGGGGTCGATGACGCCCAGCGAGTTCTGCTCGAACACCCGCACCGAGCCCAGGCCGCCACCGTAGAAGTTCTTGAACACCGGATAAGGCCGGTTGCCCTGGCCGATGCCCCAGCCCACCTCACCGTTGATGCCCAGGGTGAGCTTCTGCCACAGCGGGAAGAACTGCTGGTACTGCACGTTGGTGCGCACAAAGCGCACGTCACCAGCAATGCTCCATTCGACGTTGACGCGTTGGTACTTGCCGGACGTGGGGCTGATGGCACTGTCGCGCCGGTCACGCGCCCAGCCCAGGGTGAGCGGCAGCGACGTGGAGTTGGCACCGTACAGCTGGCGATAGTTGAAATACTGCGCCGGGATGCCGGTGTTGGCGCCGATGTTGGTCTGCTCGATGCCGATGCCGAAGAACACCGTGTCGTACTCGGAGAACGGCACGCCGAAGCGGATGGCCCCGCCCGGGTTGGCGATCTGGTACTGGTCGCCCAGGCTGTTGAACGGGCGCGACGTGCGGTAGAACAGATCGATGCCGCGCGAGATGCCGTCGACGGTGAAGTAGGGATCGACGGTCGAGAACACCAGGCTGCGGCCGGTCTTGCTGGTGTTGACCTCCAACCCCAGGTAGTTGCCCGAGCCGAAGACGTTGTCTTGCTTGACCGACGCACTGAACGCCAGCCGGTCGGCACTGGAAAAGCTGACACCAAGCTGCAGATTGCCGGTGGGCCGCTCGGTCACGTTGACGGTCAGATCGACCTGGTCGGCGGTGCCGGCCACTTCGCTCTCGTTGACCTCCACGTCCTTGAAGTAGCCGAGGCGGTCGATCCGCTCGCGCGACATCTTGATGCGCTCGCCGTCGTACCAGCTGGACTCGAGCTGGCGGAATTCACGGCGCACCACCTCGTCACGGGTGCGGGTGTTGCCGGCCACGTCGATGCGGCGCACATACACCCGGCGCTGGGGGTCGGCCGCCAGCACCACGGCCACCTGGCCATTGGCGCGGTCGATCTCGGTGCGCGCCTCCACCCGAGCGAAGGCGTAGCCGAAGGTGCCGAAACGGTCGGTGAAGGCCTTGGTGGTGGCGGTGACGGCAGCGGCGCGGTAGGGCTCGCCGGCGCGGATGCCGATGAGTTGCTTGAATTCGTCGTCCTTGCCCAGGTATTCGCCTTCCAGGCGCACCGCGGTCACGGTGTAGGGCTGGCCTTCCTTGACCGTGATGTTCAGCGAGATGTCCTGCTTGTCGGGCGAGATGGTGACCTGGGCGTTCTCGACATTGAATTCCAGATAGCCGCGGTTCAGGTAATAGGCGCGCAGGTTGTCCAGGTCGGCGTTGAGCTTGGCGCGTGAGTAGCGGTCGTTCTTGGTGTACCAGGTGAGCCAGCCGCTGGTGGTCAGGTCCATCAGGCCGGTCAGCTCGCTCTCCTTGAAGACCTTGGCGCCGACGATGCGGATTTCCTTGATCTTGGCGGCGTCGCCCTCGGTCATGGTGAAGCTGACATTCACCCGGTTGCGCTCGGTCGGGGTGATGGTGGTCACCACCTCGGCGCCATAGAGGCTGCGCGACAGGTACTGGCGCTTGATCTCCTGCTCGGCGCGGTCGATCAGGGCACGGTCGAAGGGCAGGCCTTCACCGATGCCGGAGTCTTTCAGCGACTTGATCAGCACGTCCTTGTCGAACTCTTTCAGGCCGACAAAGGTGACGGTCTCGATGACCGGGCGCTCTTCGACGATCAGCACCGCGATGCGGCCTTCGATCTCGATGCGCACATCCTTGAACAGGCCGGTGGCGAACAGCGCGCGCAGCGCGGCGGCCGCCTTGTCGTCGCTGTAGGTGTCGCCCACGCGGAACGGCAGCGCGGCGAACACGGTGCCGGGGTCGGTGCGCTGCAGGCCCTCGACACGGATGTCCTGCAGCACGAAGGGCTCGATCGCCTGTGCGGCTGGGGCTGCCAGTGCGGCGGCCATGGCCACGACGACCAGGGCGGGGCGGTACAGGCGGTGGGTGGGCAGGGGAAACATCGGCAATGGGCGATCAGTGCAGGCCCAGCAAGCGGGCAACATCGTTGAAGAGGGCCACCGACATCATCAGCAGCAGCACGGCGACTCCGCCGCGCTGCAGGCGCGCCAGCCAGGTCTCGGACACGGGGCGCCCGGTCAGGGCCTCGAAAATGTAATACATGAGGTGGCCGCCATCGAGCATGGGCAGCGGCAGCAGGTTCAGCACCCCCAGGCTGACGCTGACCAGCGCCAGGAAGCCCAGGTAATAGGCCAGGCCCTGCTGCACCGACTGGCCGGCCACGTCGGCAATGGTCAACGGGCCGCTCAGATTCTTCAGCGATGCCTCGCCGATCAGCATGCGGCCGATCATGCGGATGGTCAGTGACGACACCTCCCAGGTGCGCTGGGCACCCTGCACCAGGCCGTCGATCGGGCCCAGCTGCACCGTGACCAGGGCCGCCGGCGCGCCGATGAAGGCGTCCACCCGGCCCAGCGTGCGGCCACCGTCGCGTACCGCACGGGGGCTGATGTCCAGCGTGCTGACCTGGCCGGCGCGCTCGATCTGCCACACCATGGGCTTGGCCACCGTGCCGGCAACGGCGCCGCGGATGCGCTCACGCAGCGCCTGGGCATCGGCCACCGCCACGCCATCGACCCGCAGCACCCGGTCGCCCTGGCGCAGGCCGGCGGCGGCGGCCGGGCCGCCTGCCTTCACCTCGCCCATCACCGGCTCGCTGTAGGCACCGCCCAGGCCCACCTTCTTGACCAGGTCGGCATCCATTTCCTGGGCGCCCAGCTCGTCGAGCCCCAGGCGCACCTGGCGGGCGCCGCGGCCGGCGGGGTCGGTCACCTGCAGTTGCAATGGCTGGCCGATCATCAGCGCCTGGGTGACATGCCAGCGCAGGTCGCTGAGCGACATCACGTCCTGCCACTCACCATCAGCCGTCTGCCGGGACCGCACCCAGTCACCGGCACGCAGGCCGGCCCGGTCGGCCAGGCTGCCGGCCACCGGCGAGCCCAGCACCGCCTTGGGCTCTTCCACGCCGATCCAATGCGAGCTGGCATAGAGCAGGACCGCCAGAACCAGATTGGCCAGCGGCCCGGCCAGCACGATGGCAGAACGCTGCTTGAGCGACTTGCGGTTGAAGGCCATGTGCTGCTCACTGGGTGCGACCGGCGCCTCGCGCTCGTCGAGCATGCGCACATAGCCGCCCAGCGGCAGCGCCGACAGCACGAACTCGGTGTGCGCGGGCGACTTCTGCCGCCGCCAGATCACATGGCCAAACCCGACCGAGAAGCGCAGCACCTTCACGCCACAGGCCACGGCGACGCGGTAGTGGCCGTACTCGTGCACGACGATCAGCACCCCCAGCGTGACCAGGAAGGCGAGGATGGTGGTGATCATCGGGTCAGCTCCTTGGCCAGGGCCTGGGCATGGTGGCGGGCGCGGGCGTCCAGCGCCAGCAGGTCGTCGAGCGAGGCGGCATCGGCCGGCGTGGGCAGCAGGCCGCTGACGGCCTGCGCATTGATGCGGTGGATGTCGGTGAAGCGCACGCTGCCGGCCAGAAAGGCGGCCACCGCCACTTCATTGGCCGCATTCAGCACCGTGGTGCTGCCCTCGGGTGCGCGCAGCGCGTCGAAGGCCAACCCCAGGCCGGGGAAGCGAACCTGGTCGGCCGGCTCGAAGGTCAATGGCTTGCACGAAAGGAAATCGAGCGCATCGGCGCCGGATGCGGCGCGCCCGGGCCAGGCCAGGCCCACGCTGATCGGCACCTTCATGTCGGGTGTTCCCAGCTGGGCCAGCACGCTGTGGTCGCGGCACACCACCATCGAATGGATGATGCTCTGCGGGTGCAGCACCACCCGCACCTGCTCGGGCGCCAGATCGAACAGCCAGCGCGCCTCGATCACTTCCAGCGCCTTGTTCATCATGGTCGCCGAATCGACCGAGATCTTGCGGCCCATCACCCAATTGGGATGGGCACAGGCCTCATCGGGCGTAACGGTGTGCAGCGTGGCCGGGTCACGCGTGCGAAACGGCCCGCCCGAGGCGGTGAGCACGATGTGGTCGATGCGCTCGGCCCAGGTGTGGCGGTCTTCAGGCAGGCACTGGAAGATGGCCGAATGCTCGCTGTCGATGGGCAGCAGCAGCGCCCCGCCCTGCTGCACCGCCTGCATGAACAGCCGGCCGCCGACCACCAATGCCTCCTTGTTGGCCAGCATCAGCCGCTTGCCGGCGCGCGCGGCGGCCAGGCAGGCCGGCAGGCCGGCAGCGCCGACGATGGCGGCCATCACGCTGTCGACCTCGGGGTGGGCGGCCAGGTCGCACAGCGCTTGCGGGCCGTGCAGCACCTCGGTACGCACGCCGGCCGCGCGCAGCTGGCCGCGCAGCGCATCAGCCTGGGCGGGCGTGGCCACCGCTGCAAAGCGGGGGCGCCAGCGCAGGCACAGCGCGGCCAGCGCGTCCACCTTCTGGAAGGCGGTGAGCGCAACGACCTCGTACCGGCCCGGGTGCAGCGCCATCACATCCAGCGTGCTGCCGCCCACCGAGCCGGTGGCGCCGAGGATGCACACGCGTTGGACCATCGCAGGGGTTGTCAAGACAGTGTCACCAAAGGGGTTTGAGGCTGATCAGCGCCAGCGCCGCCGGCAGAACCGGCAGCAGTGCGTCGACACGGTCGAGCACGCCACCATGGCCAGGCAGCAGTGCGCTGGAATCCTTGGCACCGGCGGCGCGCTTGACCAGGGATTCAAACAGATCGCCGACCACGCTGAGCGCGGTCAACAGTAAAGCCGCCAGCAACAAACCGCCCCAGCCCAATGATTGCTGCAGCAGCTTGAAGACACTGGCCGAGCCGAGGTTGAACTGCCCTTCCAGCCCGATCCAGCCCAGCGCCAGCAGCAGCACGCCGGCCATGCCGCCGTACACGCCCTCCCAGCTCTTGCCGGGGCTGATGGTGGGGGCCAGCTTGTTGCGGCCGAAGGCACGCCCGCAGAAGTAGGCCGAGATGTCGGCCACCCACACCACGCACAGCACCGACAGCAGGAAGTTGATGCCGATGGTGCGCGCCTGCGCCAGCGCCAGCCAGGCCATCCACAGCAGGCCCAGGCCCAGGGCCCAGCGCAGCAGCGGCGGCCACTTGGGCCAGCCCGCCGGCCCGGCCCGCAACACCAGCGCACCACCGACGATCCAGACCAGCAGGCCGGCATTCCACAGCCCGCCGGCCTGGCCCATCTGCGGCAGCCGCCACAGGCTGGCACCGCACAGGCCGGCCAGCAGCGCGCCACTGGCCAGGGCCACGCCGGTGCCGGCGGCGCCGTTCAGGCGCGCCCATTCCCAGCCGGCGGCACTGATCAGCGCACCGGTGAACAGTGCAAACGGCAGCGGGCTGGCCGCAAACAGGGCCGGCAACAGCAGCGCCAGCAGCACCACGGCGGTGATCACGCGCTGGCGCAGCATCGGGCGTCAGCCGGCCGGCACTTCAGCGAGGGGCGGCGACACCGCGCCAAACCGGCGCTCACGGGCAGCGTAGTCGGCCAGGGCGGCGTCGAGCGCATGCACGTCGAAGTCGGGCCACAGGCAGTCGGTGAACACCAGCTCCGAATAGGCCACCTGCCAGAGCAAGAAGTTGCTGATGCGCACCTCGCCGCCGGTGCGGATGAACAGGTCGGGGTCGGGCGCATGTTTCATCGCCATGTAGCCCGAGAGCCGCTGCTCGGTGATCTCATCGGGGTGCAGGCCATCAGCCACCGCGTGGCGGCAGGCCGCCACCACGTCCCAGCGGCCGCCGTAGTTGAAGGCCACGCTGAGGGTGATGCGGGTGTTGTGGCGGGTGGCTTCCTCGGCCTCGGTCCAGGCGGCGCGCAGCCGGTCCGACACCGCATTGCGGTCGCCGACGATGATGATCTTCACGCCATCACGCGCCAGCTTGGCCAGGTACTTGGTGACAGCCACCAGCACCAGCCCCATCAGGCCGGACACCTCGTCTTCCGGCCGCTTCCAGTTCTCGGACGAGAAGGCGAACACGGTCAGGTACTCAACGCCGCGGTCCGCGCTCGCGTTGATCACCTTGACCAACGCATCCACCCCCGCCTTGTGGCCGAAGAACCGCGGCAGATAGCGCTTCTTGGCCCAGCGGCCATTGCCATCCATCACGATGGCCACATGGCGTGGCACCGACAGGTCTCTTTTCATCGCGGCGCTGTGGGTGTGGCCTGGGCGTTGGGGCGCGCGGCCATCACACCGCCATGATGTCGGCCTCTTTGACGTGCACCAGTTTGTCGACCTCGATCACGGTGCGGTCGGTGAGCTTCTGCACATCGTCCTGGGCGCGGCGCTCGTCGTCCTCGGCGACCAACTTTTCCTTCAGCAGCTTCTTCAACTGCTCATTGGCCTCGCGGCGCAGATTGCGCACCGCAATCTTGGCGTCTTCACCGGCGTTGCGCACCACCTTGGTCAGGTCGCGGCGGCGCTCTTCGGTCAGGGCGGGCATCGGCACGCGGATCAGGTCGCCCTGACTGGCCGGGTTCAGGCCCAGGTCGCTTTCGCGGATGGCCTTCTCGATCTTGGCGCCGAGGCCCTTTTCCCAGGGCTGGACGCTGATCGTGCGGGCATCGAGCAGCGACACATTGGCCACCTGGCTGATCGGCACCATCGAGCCGTAGTAATCCACGCTGACCTGGTCGAGGATGCCCGGGTGGGCGCGGCCGGTGCGGATCTTCTGCAGGTCGCCCTTCAGGGCGTCGATGGACTTGGCCATCTTGGTTTCGGCGGTCTTCTTGATGTCGGCGATGGTCATGGCGGGCTCAAGGTTTCAGGCTGGAATCAGACGACGGAGTCAGACATGCACCAGGGTGCCCTCGTCTTCGCCCATGACCACGCGCTTGAGCGCGCCGGGCTTGAAGATCGAGAACACCTTGATCGGCAGGTGTTGGTCGCGGCACAGCGCAAATGCGGTGGCGTCCAGCACCTGCAGGTTCTTGGCAATCGCCTCGTCGAAGGTGAGGCTGGCATAACGGGTGGCCAGCGGGTCCTTGTTGGGGTCGGCGGTGTAGACGCCATCGACCTTGGTGGCCTTCAGCATGATCTCGGCGCCGATTTCGGCGCCGCGCAGCGCGGCGGCCGTGTCGGTGGTGAAGAACGGGTTGCCGGTGCCGGCGGCGAACACCACCACCTTGCCCTCTTCCAGGTACTGCAGGGCCTTGGGGCGCACATAGCTTTCCACCACCTGCTCGATGGCGATGGCCGACATCACCCGTGCGGTGAGGCCTTCACGCTGCATGGTGTCTGACAGGGCGAGTGCGTTCATCACCGTGGCCAGCATGCCCATGTAGTCGGCCGTGGCGCGGTCCATGCCCACCGACCCGCCTGCCACGCCGCGAAAGATGTTGCCGCCACCGATGACCACCGCCACCTGCACACCCAGCGCCGTCACTTCCTGCACCTCACGCACCATGCGCACGATGGTGGCGCGGTTGATGCCGTAGGCATCGTCGCCCATCAGGGCTTCGCCCGACAGCTTGAGAAGAATGCGCTTGTAAGCGGCCATGCAGGCGTCTCCGGATGGGATGGACGAGTTTAAGGGCGCTGCGCGGGTTGGCCGCGGCTGCCCTGGGGGGTGTTTTTGCCGGTGGCGGCGGCGATCGGCCGCACGACGGGCAAGCGGGCTGCCCTGGCCGGATGGGGCCAGGGCAGCCCGAGGCGCGGTCAGGCGCCCTTGGCAGCTGCCACCTGGGCGGCCACTTCGGCGGCGAAGTCGTCCACCTTCTTTTCGATGCCCTCGCCCACGATGTACATCGTGAAGGCGGCCACCTGGGTGCCTGCGGCCTTGAGCATCTGCTCGACCGTCTGCTTGTCGTTCTTGACGAAGGTCTGGTTGAACAGCGAGACCTCCTTCAGGTACTTCTGCACCGATCCTTCGACCATCTTGGCGACGATCTCGGCCGGCTTACCGCTTTCAGCGGCCTTCTCGGCGGCGATCTTGCGCTCTTTCTCGACCAGGTCGGCCGGCACGTTGGCCTGCGACACCGCCACCGGTTTCATCGCGGCCACGTGCATGGCCACGTCCTTGGCGGCCACGTCGTCGCCAGTGAACTCGACCACCACGCCGATGCGGGTGCCGTGCAGGTAGGTGGCCAGCTTCTGGTCACCGGCAAAGCGCTTGAAACGGCGGATGGCGACGTTCTCGCCGATCTTGCCGATCAGGCCCTTGCGCACGTCTTCGACCGTCGGGCCGAAGCCTTCCTGGTCCAGCGCCAGAGCCGACAGCGCCGCCACGTCGGCCGGGTTGCTGGCAGCCACCAGGCCGGCCAGGTTCTTGGTGAAGGCCAGGAACGAGTCGTTCTTCGAGACGAAGTCGGTCTCGCAGTTGATCTCGATGATGGCGCCGGTGTTGCCTGCGGCGGCAATGGCGATCACGCCTTCGGCGGTGATGCGCGAGGCGGCCTTGCCGGCCTTGTTGCCCAGCCTGACGCGCAGGATCTCCTCGGCGCGCACCATGTCGCCGTCGGCCTCGGTCAGGGCCTTCTTGCATTCCATCATCGGGGCATCGGTCTTGGCACGAAGCTCGCCCACCATGCCTGCGGTAATTGCTGCCATGTTGTTTCTCCTTGGCTTGCGGCTGCCACCATGGGGCAGCCGGTTGAATCAGATTGAGGGCGCGTGAAAAAGGGGCCCTGCAGCCCCTGGTTCCATGCCGGCAAAGGGCCTTAAGCCCCTTCGCTCACTTCGACGAATTCATCGCCACCGGCCACGGCTGCCACCACCTCGTTGACGGCGTTGGCCTTGCCCTCGAGCACGGCATCAGCCACCGCCTTGGCATACAGCGCCACGGCTTTGGCCGAGTCATCGTTGCCGGGGATGATGTAGTCGATGCCTTCGGGCGAGTGGTTGGTGTCGACCACGCCGATCACCGGGATGCCCAGCTTCTTGGCTTCGGCCACGGCGATCTTGTGGTAGCCGACATCGATGATGAACAGGGCATCAGGCAACGCGCTCATGTCCTGGATGCCGCCGATGTCCTTCTCGAGCTTGGCGATCTCGCGGTCGAACATCAGCGCTTCCTTCTTGGACAGCGACTCCATGCCGGCTTCCTTGGTGGC
>JARXAJ010000313.1 GCA_029865965.1 Aquabacterium sp. | reverse complement strand
GACTTTGCCCACCACTTCGACGGCTGGAACATGGGCTGGCTGGACGTGCCCGCCATGCTGCGCGGCGCGGCCGAGGTGTTCGAGTACCCGATGATCGACCGCGACCCGGTGCCCACCTGGGTGGATGGCCGGGTGGGCCTGATGGGCGACGCCGCGCATGTGATGTACCCCACCGGCAGCAACGGCGCCAGCCAGGCCATCATCGATGCCCGCGTGCTGGGCGCCGCGCTGGTGGCCCACGGCGTGGGCCCGGCTGCGCTGCAGGCTTACGACCAGCGCCTGTGCGCCGATGTGTCGGCGCTGGTGCTGCGCAACCGGGGCGCCGGTCCCTTCGGCCTGCTGAACCTGGTGGACGAGCGCTGCGGCGGTGTGTTCGACCACATCGACGACGTCATCCCCGCCGACGAGCGCGCCGCCTTCATGGCCCGCTACAAGGCGGCAGCCGGTTTCGCCATCGAGACGCTGAACGCCGCGCCGCCCACCATCGCGCCGGGTGCGCGGGTGGCCGGCGGCTGATCGGGCGTCAGGCTTCTGCGACGAAGCGCCAGGGCAGCTGGCGCGCGGCTGCATCCTGGCGGCGGAATTCACGCGGCGACAGGCCCACCTCGCGCTTGAACACCTTGGAGAAGCTGAACGCGTCCTGGTAGCCCACGGCGGTGGCCACCTGCTCCAGCGTCTGCGTGGTCTCGCCCAGCAGGCGCATGGCCTGCTGCATGCGCAAGGTGCGCAGGTGGGACAAGGGCGTGTCGCCCAGCGCCTGGCGGAAGCGCTGGGCCAGCCCGGTGCGCGACAGGCCCACCGCCGCCGCCAGGCTGTCCAGCGTCCAGGGGTGGGCGCAGTCGGCCTGCAGCAGTGCCAGCGCCCGGTGCACCGGCGGGTCGCGCAGCGCCTGGCCCCAGCCGGTGCTGCCGGGCGCCTGGCGGCGCAGCAGTTCACGCAGCAGGTAGCTGAACACCACGTCCATCAGCCCGTGCACCACGGCGCGGGCGCCGGGCGCGTCCTGGGCCAGCTCGTCGGTCAGCAGGCCCAGTGCCAGCGCCAGCGGGCCCAGGCGCGGCAACTCGTCGGCGCGCAGCACAAACCACGCGGGCAGCTGCTGCAGGAAGGGGTGCAGCGGCTGGTGCCACAGCTGGTAGGCGCCGCTGATCACCTGGGCCGCCGCGCCGGGCTGGCCGGCCTGCGCCAGCGTGGGCTGCGCCGTGGCATCGGCCAGCGTGGCCGCATCGGGCAGCGTGGGCTGCAGGCTCAACACATGGGTGCAGCCGCGGGCCATCAGCGCGATGTCGCCGCTGCCCAGCGCCAGCGTGCCGCCGGCGCTGTCGGCATGCAGGTATACCGGGCCCTGGCGCACCACATGCAGGCCGATGCTGCGCTCGCACGGGAAGCGCAGCGCCGCACCCGGGGCCAGGTGGCGCAGGTCGAGCAGGCGGCGGTGCAGGCCGGCCTGCTGCAGCAGATCAGTGAGCAAATCCATGCGGCCAAATTGTACGCATGGACATGAATGATGGACGAATCGGCATTCAAAGTTCGGCTTCACGGCCAAAAAATGCAGGCATCCAACCACCCACCACCCCAGGAGATTCCAGATGCCCACCACCCTTGTCATCGGCGCCACCGGCCACATCGGCGGCGAACTCACCCGCCTGCTGCAGGCCAGCGGCCACACCGTGCGCCAGGCCACCCGCAACGCCCGCGCCCCCGGCCAGGTGGCGCTGGACCTGGCCACCGGCACAGGCCTGCACGCCGCCTTCGACGGCGTGCACAGCGCCTTCCTGATGGCGCCCCCGGGCCATGCGCAGCAGCACCTGCTGCTGAACCCGGCCATCGACGCGGCCCAGCGTGCCGGCGTGCAGCATGTGGTGCTGCTCAGCGCCATGGGCGCCAATGCCGACCCCGGCGCGCCGATGCGCCAGGCCGAACTGCACCTGGAGCAATCGGGCCTGGCCTGGAACACCCTGCGGCCCAACTGGTTCATGCAGAACTTCCACACCTTCTGGCTGCCGGCCATCCAGGCCACCGGCAACATCCTGCTGCCGGTGGGCCAGGCCAAGGGCAGCTTCATCGACACCCGCGACATCGCCGCCGCAGCCGCTGCCCTGCTGACCGGCAACACCCTGCACAACCAGGACTTCGACCTGACCGGCCCCGAGGCGCTGGACCACGACGCAGTGGCCCGCATCCTGTCGGACGCCGCCGGCCGCGCCATCGGCTACCAGGACATCCCGGCTGAAGCCATGCGCAGCGCCCTGCTGGGTGCCGGCCTGCCGGCCGACTACACCGAGTTCATGCTGGTGATCCTGGGCTACTTCAAGGCCGGTTACGCAGAGCGCACGACGGATGCGGTGCAGCAGATCACCGGCCGCGCTCCGCGCACGCTGGCGCAGTACGCGGCGGAACACCGCAGTGCCTGGCACGGCTGAGGCGCGACGCCCCAGGCCGCTACACCACCAGCGCCGGCACCACCGCCGCCAGCAGCCGCTGCGCCAGCGAGGCCGTGGCGCTGGCGGTGGCCAGGGTGTGGGCATGGCTCAGCGCTTCATCCGACATGCCGGCGGCATAGTTGGTGAACATCGACAGCCCCAGCACCCGCAAGCCGGCGTGGCGGGCCAGGATGGTCTCGGGCACGGTGCTCATGCCCACCGCCTGCGCGCCCATCAGCCGCAGCATGCGGATTTCGGCCGGCGTCTCGAACTGCGGGCCCAGCACCCAGGCGTACACGCCCTCATGCAGTGCGATGCCGGCGTCCTCAGCCGCAGCGGCGGCCTGGTCGCGCAGCGTGGCGCAGTAGGCCTCGCCCATGTCGACGAAGCGGCTGGTGCCGGGCTCGTCGTGCAGCGGCGTGCGCTGCACGATGTTCAGGTGGTCGGAAATCAGCATCAGCGAGCCCGGCGGCATGCTGGGCTCCAGGCTGCCGGCGGCATTGGTCAGCACCACCGCCTGGCAGCCCAGCGCGGCCAGCGTGCGGATGGCGCCCTTCATGCCGGCGGCGTCACCCGTCTCGTAGGCATGCTTGCGCCCGCGCAGCAGCGCCACCGCGCGCGCTTGCGTGCCGCTGCCGATGGTGCCCAGCCGCAGGCTGCCGGCATGGCCGGCCACGCCCAGCACCGGAAAGGCCGGCAGCGCGGCATAGGGGATGTCGACGGGGTTGTGCACCAGGTCGGCAATGCCATCCCAGCCCGAGCCCAGCACCATGCCCAGGCGCGGCGCCAGGCCGGGGGCGGCGGCATGGATGCGGGCGACGCTGGTGGCGATGGCGGCAATCAGATCGGCGGGGTACATGGTGCGGCAGAGGACAGCGGTAGGGCCTGAATCGTCGCAGATTCAGTTGGCGGCGTGATGTCAGTGGCCGGCAGCCGGCTCACCCGTGTCAGGTGCTGCGCGCCGGCCGCCGCATGGTCCATCGCCGCCAGGTGCAACGTGTCGAGCGTGCGCACCGGCCGCATGCAGTCGCTGCGCTTGTTCTGGGCGCGAGGTTCGGCGTCAGGCGCCCAGGTGCGCCGGCCCGAAGCTGGCTGGCAGCAGTTGCCCCAGCGTGAAGCGCGCCCGCACCACATCCAGATCGGCCACCCACACCGGCATGTCGTCGGCCGCAAATTCGCGCAGCCGCTGGCGGCAGCCGCCGCAGGGCGTCACCGGCTCGGCGGCCACGCCCACCACCACGGCGGCCACGATGCGCGTGCCGCCGGCCAGCACCAGGTGGCCGATGGCGGTGGCCTCGGCGCACTGGCCCTGCGGGAAGGCAGCGTTCTCGATGTTGCAGCCGGCGTGGATGCGGCCCTGCTCGTCCAACAGCGCCGCGCCCACGGCAAAGCGCGAATAGGGCGCGTAGGCCCGCTGCCGCGCCGTACGGGCGGCGGCCAGCAGGGCGGCCATCTGGGTGTCGGAGATCTGCATCGGGTCACCTCGTCTTGACATACGGCACCCCCAGCGCCGCCGGCGCACGCGACCGGCCGATGAACCCGGCCAGCAGCACCACCGTCAGCACATAGGGCAGGGCCTGGATGGCCTGCACCGGCACATCGCCGCCGCCCAGCGCCGCCGGCAGCGCCACGCCCTGCAGGCGGATGGCCACCGCGTCCAGAAAGCCGAACAGCAGACAGGCCCACAGCGCCAGCACCGGGTGCCATTTGCCGAAGATCATCGCCGCCAGCGCCATGTAGCCGCGGCCGGCCGTCATGTGGGGCACGAAATTGGCGTTCTGCGCCAGCACCAGGTAGCTGCCGGCCAGCGCGCACAGCAGGCCGTTGGCGGCCAGCGCGCCGTAGCGCAGGCCCTTCACGCTCAGGCCCGCCGCGTCCACCATCGCCGGGTTCTCGCCGGTGGCGCGCAGGCGCAGGCCGGTGCGGGTGCGGTACAGGCCCCACCACACGGCCGGCACCAGCAGCAGCGCCAGGTAGACCATCGGGTTGTGGCCCAGCAGCCCGCCGCCGACGATGGGGCCAAGCACCGCACCCACCACCGGCACGTCCTTCAGGCTGTCGATCAGGCCGCTGAACCAGGGCGTCAGCCGCACCGCATCCGTCAGCGGCGGCGTCTGCCCGCCCTGCTTGAACCAGGCAATGCCCAGCACCACAGTCAGCCCGGCGGCGATCATCGACAGCGCCATGCCCATCACCACCTGGTCGCCGGTGTGGCTGACGCAGGCATAGCCGTGCAGCATCGACTGCGCCACGCCCACCACCAGGGCGGCCAGCAGGGCCAGGCCCAGGCTGCCGGTCATGGCCCCGGCCGCGCCGGCGGCAAAGGCCGACAGCAGCATCTTGCCTTCCAGCCCCAGGTCGATGACGCCGGCGCGCTCGCTCAGCACCGCCGCCAGCGCGCACAGGATCAGCGGTGTGCTGACCCGCAGCGTGCTGGCCAGCAACGATGCGATCTGGCTGCCGATCAGGGCTTCATCCATGGGCGGGCTCCCTGGCGGTTGCAGTGGCACGGAACCAGCCATGCACCCTGGCCAGCGCCGGCGCGGCCACATGCGCCATCGCGCCCGAAAACAGCACGATCAGCCCCTGCAGCGTGGTGACCATGTCGCGGCTGAAGCCGGGGATCTCGAAAGCCACCTCGGCGCCGCCCTGGAACAGCGCGCCAAACAGCAGCGCCGCCAGCACGATGCCCACCGGGTGGTTGCGCCCGATCAGGCTGACGGCAATGCCCGTGAAGCCCGCGCCGACGACGAAGTCCAGCAGCAGCCGGTGCTGCACGCCGGCCAGTTCATTGATGCCCAGCAGCCCGGCCAGCGCGCCCGAGATCACCATCGCCAGCATCACCTGGCCCTTGGGCCGGATGCCGCCGTAGTGCGCCGCATCGGGCGAGAAGCCCACCGCCCGCAGCTCATAGCCCGCACGGCTGCGCCACAGGAACAGATACACCGCCAGGGCGGCCAACACCGCCAGCACCGCGCTCAGGTTCAGCGGCGTGCGCGGCCATGCAATGCCCAGTGCGCCCAGCAATTGGTGCATGCCGGGCATGTGGGCTGATGTGGGGAAGGGCGCGGTCTCCACCGTCATGCTGCCGGGCGCCTTCAGCACGTTCACCAGCAGGTAGGCCAGCAGGGCCGACGCGATGAAGTTGAACATGATGGTGGTGATGACGATGTGGCTGCCGCGCCAGGCCTGCAGCGCACCCGGCACCGCCGCCCAGGCAGCGCCGGCTGCCATGGCGGCGGCCACCATCAGCGGCAGCAGCAGGGCCGTGCCCACACTGCCGCTGAGGTGTGGCCCGGCGTAAAGCGCCACCAGCGCGCAGCCCAGCCCGCCCAGCATGGCCTGGCCCTCGCCGCCGATGTTGAACAGCCCGCCGTGGAAGGCCACCGCCACCGCCAGCCCGGTGAAGACGAAGGTGGTGGCGTAGTACAGCGTGTAGCTGATGCCGGCCTTGCTGCCGAAGGCGCCCTTGGCCAGCAGGGTGATCACCTGCAGCGGATCGAGCCCCACCACGGCCACGACCACGGCGCACACCACCAGGGCCATCGCCAGGTTGACCAGCGGCAGCAGGGCCACGTCCATCCAGCGGGGCAGTTCGACGGGTTGGGTCATGCGGCCCCACTCCCGGCCACCAGAAAGCCCGGCGGCAGCACCTCGGGCGAGACCTCGTCGAGCTGGCGCAGCACGTCGGCAAAGCCGAAGCGCGGCGGCCAGCGCAGTTCACGCCGGGCCAGGGCCGGGCTGTAGACGCGGTCGATGCTGGCGGGCAGCGCCCAGCCGCGGTCGGCGAAGGCCTGCGCCAGCGCCGGCGCGCGCTGGCGCAGCACGGTGGGGGCATCGGCCTTCAGCGCAGCCATGTCGGCGGGCTGGAAGGGCGTGGCGCCCGAGATGACGTAGACCCGGCTGCCCGGGCGCGCCGTGTCAAGCGCCAGCGCATGCGCCTCGGCCACGTCGCGCGCATCCACGCCACGGTGCAGGCGGGCGCAGGCCATCTGCGGCGCGGTCTCGGGGAAGCAGCGCGACATGCGCAGGATGGTCAGCCCGAAGGCGCCGGCATCGGCATGGCGGGCCAGCAGCTGCTCGGCCGCCAGCTTGCTGCGGTGGTAGATGGTGCGTGGCTGCGGCGCCAGCGTCTCGTCAACCCAGCCGGCAGCATCGGGCGGCGTGGCCGCATCGCCATACAACGCGGTGGTGCTGGTGTAGAGCAGCTGGCCCACGCCGGCGGCGCAGGCGGCCTCGGCCAGGGCGCGGGTGGCATCAACGTTGACGCGCTGGAACTCGGCATCGGGCACGCGGCCCACCTGTGGTGCATGCAGCGCGGCGGTGTGCACCACGGCATCGACACCACGCAGCGCGCGTTGCAGCAGGGCGGCATCGCCCACATCACCCACCCAATGCGCGGTGGACGAAGGCGCCTGGTCCAGCCCCAGCACCTGGTGCTGGAGCGCCAGCCGCACCACCAGGGCCCGGCCGACGCGGCCGGTGGCGCCGGTCACCAGGATCCTCATGCGGCGGCCCCCGCATTGGCGCCGTCATGGGCTCCGGCCCCGGCCCCGGCTCCGGCCATCAAGCGGCCCAGCGCGGCCTCGGTGCAATCGGCAATCGCCAGTTCACCGGCGATGCGGCCGCGGTCCATCACCAGCACCCGGTCGGCCAGCGCCAGGATCTCATCCAACTCGCTGCTGACCACCAGCACCGCGCCGCCGGCATCGCGCATCGCCCGCAGGCGGGCGTGGATGAACTCGATGGCGCCGATGTCCACGCCCCGGGTGGGCTGGCCCACCAGCAACACCGTGGGTGGCTGCGCGGGCGCCAAGGCCTCGCGGGCCAGCACCAGCTTCTGCTGGTTGCCGCCGCTGAACTTGCTGGCCCGCAGCGCCGGGTTGCGCGGGCGCACGTCGTAGGCCTCCATCATCTGCGCAGTGGCGCTGCGCATCACCGACCGCTTCATCCAGCCCCAGGCGCTGGCAAAGCGCGGGCTGCGCTGGTAGCCCAGCTCGGCGGTCTCCCAGGCGGCAAACGGCAGCACCATGCCGCAGCGGTGGCGGTCTTCGGGCACATGGGCCAGGCCCATGGCGCGGGCGGTGGCCGGGTCGAGCCACTGCGCCGGTGTGTACTGCCTGCCGCCCAGGGTGAGCGTGCCGGCCTGCGGCCTGGCCATGCCTGACAGCATCTCCAGCAGCTCGCTCTGGCCGTTGCCCGACACGCCGGCAATGCCGACGATCTCGCCAGCGCGCAAGCTGAGCGACACGCCGGCCAGGCGCGGCACGCCCAGGGCGTCACGCCATTGCAGATCCTGCACGGCCAGCAGCGCGGCGCGGGGCGCGGTGGTGGCCGCGCCCGCAGCGCGGCCCAGCTGGACACGCCGCCCCACCATGGCCTCGGCCAGCTGGTCGAGGCTGCAGCTGGCAATCGGCCCGTCGAACACCACCGCGCCCTGGCGCATCACCGTCACCGCGTCGCACAGGGCCATGATCTCCCTGAGCTTGTGGGTGATCAGCAGCAGCGTGGTGCCGGCATCGCGCAGGCGGCG
Source organism: Aquabacterium sp. (assembly GCA_029865965.1). Taxonomy (GTDB): domain Bacteria; phylum Pseudomonadota; class Gammaproteobacteria; order Burkholderiales; family Burkholderiaceae_C; genus Pseudaquabacterium. The sequence continues at coordinate 606 of JARXAJ010000313.1, read as the reverse complement.
CAGGGTGACGAAGAGCTGCTCGGTCTCCTGCGGCGTCAGCACGGCGGTGGGCTCGTCCAGGATCAGGATCCTGGCGCCGCGGAACAACGCCTTCAGGATCTCCAGCCGCTGGCGCTCGCCCACCGGCAGGTCTTCGACCGGGCTGTCCAGCCGCACCTGCAGGCCGGTGTCGGCCATCAGGGCGTTCAGCTGGCCGCGCACCTGGTCGCGCGCCGGCCCCAGGCGCCAGTGCGGCTCGGCGCCGAGCATGATGTTGTCGAGTGCAGACAGCGGCTCGACCAGCATGAAGTGCTGGTGCACCATGCCGATGCCCAGACCGATCGCCTGCGCCGAGCCGGTGATCTGCACCGGCTGGCCATGGATGCTGATCTGCCCGCTGTCGGCCTGGTAGAAGCCGTACAGGATGGACATCAGCGTGCTCTTGCCCGCGCCGTTTTCGCCGACGATGCCATGCGCCGTGCCGGCGGCCACAGCCAGCGTCACGTCACGGTTGGCCTGCACCGCGCCGAAGCGCTTGTGGATGCCTGACATCGATACAGCGGGGGCAGTCAAGGCTGGATGGTCCTTCCCCTCGGGGACAGGCCGCGCAGCGGCCAGGGGGAGCGG
>JARXAJ010000270.1 GCA_029865965.1 Aquabacterium sp. | reverse complement strand
CGCCACCGCCGCACGGCCGCCGGCGCCCCAGGCGGTGTCGGCCGGCAACAGCAGGGTGGCGATGCGGCCTTCGGCGCCATCACGCGCGGCCTGCACGGCGGCGGCGCCGTCGGCACCCACGTCGGCCGCGCTGGCACTGCTGCGCACCCAGTGCGACATGCTGCGGGCGATGGCCTCGGCCTCGCTCTTGAGCGGCGATTCATGCCGCACATGGTCGGTGGCATGGTCGCCAACGATGTTGACGATGCCCGAGCGTGCCTTGCGGGCGTTGTGCAGGTTGGCCAGGCCGTTGCCCAGGCCCGGGCCCAGGTGCAGCAGCGTGGCTGCCGGCGTGCCGGCCATGCGGTAGTAGCCGTCGGCCGCGCCGGTGACCACGCCTTCGAACAAACCCAGCACGCAGCGCACGCCGGGGATGCGGTCGAGCGCGGCCACGAAATGCATCTCTGACGTGCCGGGGTTGGCAAAGCACAGCGGCACGCCGCTGGCGGCCAGGGTGGTGACAAGGCTTTCGGCGCCGTTCTGTGGCGTTTGGTCTGGCGTGTGGGGCAAGGCGGGTCTCCTGGGCGGTTGGTTCACCGGCCCAGGTCGAAGCCCGCAGCCTGCAGCACGGCGGCGGCCGCATCTGCGTCGGTGAAGTGGGCAGCCTGCCAGCCGGCTGCCTGCGCCGCCGCCACATTGGCGACCACATCATCGAAGAACAGCAGTTGGCCAGGCGGTTGGCCAAAGCGCTGTGCAGCCAGGTCGTAGATGGCCCGCTCGGGCTTGATCTGCAGCACCCGGGCCGAGTAGATGCCACCGGCAAACAGGCGCAGGAAGCTGTGCGTGCGCTCCAGGTGGTCGGCATACGGCGCCGGCATGTTCGACAGGAAGTAAACCGCATGGCCGGCCGCATGCAGGCGCTGCAGCAGGGCCACGGTGCCGGGCAGCGGCTGCAGCGCCACCGGCACCGCATCCACCACCGCCTGCACCTCGGCCGGCGCCAGGCCGGTGCGCCGGGCGATGCGCTGCACCAGGTCGGCCGGCGACACGGTGCCGCGGTCGAAGTCGGCCCAGTCACCGCCATAGGCCTGGAAGATCTGCGCCTGCCAGTGGCGGGTGCTGGCCGCGTCCCGGGCGTGTTGGGGCAGCACCTGCTGCAACACGTCTTGCGGCTGCCAGTGGAACAGCACGCCGGCGAAGTCGAACACGACCGTGGGCAGGGCTGCGGCGCCAGGCGCGCCAGCGCCCACGATGGCTGCTGCAGTCATGACTTCAACCGCGCCAGCAGGCCGGCGGTCGAGCCATCCAGCCCGCTGGTGTTGGCCGGGCCGGCTGCGGTGAACCGTGGCAGCAGCGCGCTGGCCAGCGCCTTGCCCAGTTCCACCCCCCACTGGTCGAAGCTGTTGATGCCCCACAGCGCGCCGCTGGTGAACACCCGGTGCTCGTACAGCGCGATCAGCGCGCCCAGCGCATGCGGCGTCAGCGTGTCGAGCAGCAAGGTGGTGCTGGGCCGGTTGCCGGGGAAGGTGCGGTGGCGCGCCACCGTCAGCGGGCCCAGGCTGGCCGATGCCGTGGGCGCGCGCTCGGCCAGCGCGGCCTCGGTGGTCTTGCCCAGCATCAGCGCCTGGCTCTGCGCCAGGCAGTTGGCCAGGGCCTTGGCCTGCAGGTCGGCATGGGCATGGGTGGGGTGCTTGACGGCGATGAATTCCACCGGGATCACATCGGTGCCCTGGTGCAGCATCTGGAAGTAGGCATGCTGGCCGTTGGTGCCGGGCTCGCCCCACACCACCGGGCTGGTGCCGAAGGGCAGCGGTTGGCCGTCCAGATCGACGCACTTGCCGTTGCTCTCCATCTCCAGCTGCTGCAGGTAGGCGGGCAGGCGCTTCAGGCCCTGGTGGTAGGGCGCCACGCTGCGGCTGGTGAAGCGGTGGAAGTTGCGGTACCAGACATCGAGCAGGCCCAGCTGCACCGGCAGGTTGTCGGCCAGCGGTGCCTCGGCGAAGTGCCGGTCCATCGCATGCGCGCCGGCCAGCAGCGCGCGGAAATGCTCGCTGCCCACGGCAATCGCAATCGGCAGGCCAATCGCGCTCCACAGCGAGTAGCGCCCGCCCACCCAGTCCCAGAAGCCGAAGGTGGTGTGGATGCCGAACGCGGCCGCCGCCGCCAGGTTGGTGGTGGCGGCAACGAAATGCCGGCCGATGTCGGTGCCGCCCTGGTCGATGAACCACTGCCGCGCCACCGCCGCGTTGGCCATGGTCTCCTGCGTGGTGAAGGTCTTGCTGGCGATGATGAACAGCGTGTTCTCGGGCCGCAGCTTGCGCAGCACCGGCGTGATGTCGTGCCCGTCGACATTGCTGACGAAGTGCAGCGTGATGCCGGGGTGGGCCCAGGCATCGAGCGCCGGCACCACCATCTGCGGGCCCAGATCACTGCCGCCGATGCCGATGTTGACCACATAGCGGATGCCCGCTGCCGTGGTGTCGCGCACCTGCTCGGCAAAGTCGAGCATGCGGTCGAGCACGGCATGCACGTCATCGCTGAACAGGCCCTGCCCGCGCGGTGCCCGCAGCGCGGTGTGCAGCGCCGCCCGGCCTTCGGTGGTGTTGACCGGCGCGCCAGCCAGCATGGCGTCGCGCTGCGCTGGCAGGCCGCATTCCTGCGCCAGCTCGGTCAGCAGGCGGCGGGTGGTCAGGTCCCACAGGTTCTTTGACAGATCGGCAAACACGCAGGGCGCCTGCAGGCTGAGGCTGTCGAAGCGGCCTGCATCGCGGGCAAAGGCCTCGCGCAGGTCGAGCCCGCGCCCGTGGGCCTCGAAGTGGCCTTGCAGCGCGGCCCAGGCCACGGTGGTGTCGCAACGCGGGTGCATCATGGTCACAACCCCTGGATGATGGCGTCGAGCTTGGCCGAATCGACCGCAAACGCGCGGATGCCCTCGGCCAGCTTCTCGGTGGCCATGGCGTCGTCGTTCAGCGCGTAACGGAAGCCGGGCTCGTCGAAGTACACCGCTGGCAGGTCGGCCTGCGCGGCGGCGGCCGCATCCAGCCGGCGCTGCAGCGGGGCGCTGCTGGCTTGCAGGGCGCTGAGCAGCTCGGGGCTGATGGTCAGCAGGTCGCAGCCGGCCAGCGCGGTGATCTGGCCCACATTGCGGAAGCTGGCGCCCATCACCTGCGTGGGGATGCCGAAGCGCTTGTAGTGGGTGTAGATGCGCTCGACCGATTGCACGCCGGGGTCGTTGGCGCCGGCGCGGGCGGCTTCGTCCCAGGCCCCACCCGAGGTCACGGCCTGCTTCTTGTGCCAGTCGTAGATGCGGCCGACGAAGGGGCTGATCAGCCGCACGCCCGCATCGCCGCAGGCCACGGCCTGGCAGAAGGCGAACAACAGGGTCAGGTTGCAGTGGATGCCCTCGGCCTCCAGCACCCGAGCGGCCTGGATGCCTTCCCAGGTGGCGGCGATCTTGATCAGCACCCGGCTGCGGCCGATGCCGGCAGCCTCATACAGCGCCATCAGCCGGCGGGCCCGGGCCAGCGTGGCGGCGGTGTCGAAGCTGAGCCGCGCGTCCACTTCGGTCGACACCCGGCCGGGCACCACCTGCAGGATCTGCAGGCCGAAGGCCACCAGCACCTGGTCGACCACCATGTCCAGCGGCTGCCCGCTGTGGGCCGCCACGGTGCGCGCCAGCAGGGGCGCGTCGTCGGGCTGCTGCACCGCCTTGAGGATCAGCGACGGGTTGGTGGTGGCGTCTTGCGGGGCGAACTGGGCCAACTGCCTGAAGTTGCCGGTGTCGGCCACCACGGTGGTGAACTGCTTGAGCTGGTCGAGTTGGTGCATGGTGTGGATCCTCGGGTCAACCCGAATTAAACCGCAGGCCTGCGACCCCGGGTTTCAGACAGGGTACGCGGACACGCGGCCAGGCCGCCCCGGCCAGAATGCAGGCATGCCGCACCCGCCGACACTGACCCGCCGCCGCCTGCTGGCCAGCAGCCTGCCGGGTGGCCTGGCGGCATGGCAGCCGGCACGCGCCAGCAACGCCACCACCACCTGGCGCGTGGGCCCGGGCGAAGCCCTGACCCGCGTGGCCGACGCCCTGCAGCAGGCGCAGGACGGCGACACCATCACCGTGCTGCCCGGCACCTACCGCGCCGATGTGGCGGTGATCCTGCAGAAGCGGCTGCACATCATCGGCCTGGGCACGCAGCCGGTGCTGCAGGCCGACGGCCGCCATGCCGAGGGCAAGGCGATCTGGGTGGTGCGCGATGGCGACATCACGGTCGAGAACATCGGCTTCCGCGGCTGCCGGGTGCCGTCGGGCAATGGCGCGGGCATCCGCTTCGAGCGCGGGCAGTTGCAGCTGCGCCGCTGCAGCTTCACCGACAACCAGATGGGCTTGCTGACCGGCAACCACGGCGATGCCCGGCTCGACATCGCCGACTGCCAGTTCAGCCAGGCGCCCGACAACCCGGGCAGCCTGCCACACCTGCTGTACGTGGGCCGCATCGCCCGGTTGCGCCTGGACAGCAGCCTGCTGCAGCAAGGCCGGCTGGGCCATCTGCTGAAGAGCCGGGCCCGCACCGCCAGCATCACCGGCAACCGCTTCGACGACGGCCGCACCGGCCAGGCGTCGTACGAGATCGACCTGCCCAATGGCGGCGATGTGCTGGTCGAGGGCAACACCCTGGTGCAGAGCCCGCTGACACAGAACCCGGTGATGCTGTCTTATGGCGCCGAGGGCCAGCCCTGGCCGGACAGCGCGCTGACCCTGCGCCACAACACCTTCATCAACCGGCGCACGCAGGGTGGCACCTTTGTGCGGGTGTGGGCCGACCGGCTGCCGCCCGGCACGGCCGTGCGCAGTGCGCACAACCAGCTGCTGGGCCCGGGCGACATGGCGCTGGGTCCGGCCGGCCAGTCGGTGGGCGACCGCCGCAGCGCCCTGCCCGACTGACCCGCCGACCCGCCAGGCCCGGCCGGGCTGCAATTGACCCACCGAAGAAACTTGGGCATGATTCTTGATGTAACTCAGTTACATCATCACTTCCCTGGGTCCAGTCCATGTCCTTCGACCTCGTCTTCTTCGGCGGCACCGGTGATCTCACCTGGCGCAAACTGATGCCTGCGCTGTTCCAGGCCTTCCGCCACGGCAAGCTGCCGCCGGGCGGGCGCATCCTGGCGGTGGCGCGTGACGAGCGCAGCGACGCCGACTACCGCCAGTTCATCCGTGAGCGCTTCCCCGAGGTGGAAAGCGCCAAGCGCCCCAGCGACGACGAGTTCGCCCGCTTTGCCGAGCTGCTGCACTACCGGCGCATGGACCTGTCCAGGCCCGAGCACTACGCCGGCCTGAAGCAGTGGATCGACGAGCGCGGCGCCGACACTGCCGTGCTGTACCTGGCCACCAGCCCCTACCTGTTCCCGGTGATCTGCGCGCAGCTGGGCGCCGCCGGGCTGAACGGGCCCACGGTGCGCGTGGTGCTTGAAAAACCGCTGGGCCACGACCTGGCCAGCGCGCAGGAGATCAACCGCGTGGTGCGTGCCGCCTTCGCCGAGCAGCAGGCCTTCCGCATCGACCATTACCTGGGCAAGCCGGCGGTGCAGAACCTGATGGCGCTGCGCTTCGGCAATGCCTTGTTCGAGCCGCTGTGGCGCCGCGAGAGCATCGCTAACATCCAGATCACGCTGGCCGAAGGCCTGGGCGTGGGCACCCGGGGCGACTACTACAACACCACCGGCGCGCTGCGCGACATGGTCCAGAACCATGCGCTGCAGCTGTTGACGATGATCGCGATGGAGCCCCCGTCCACCAACGACGCCGACGCCATCCGCGACGAGAAGCTGAAGGTGCTGCGCTCGCTCAAGCCCTTCACACCCGACAGTGTGGCGCGCGACGTGGTGCGCGGCCAGTACAAGGCCGGCACCGTGGCCGGCGAGGCGGTGCGCGGCTACCAGGACGAGGTGAAGGTGCCCGCTGGCAGCCACTGCGAGACCTTCGTGGCGCTGCGCACCGAGGTGCAGAACTGGCGCTGGGCCGGCGTGCCGTTCTACCTGCGCACCGGCAAGCGCCTGGCCGGGCGCCATGCGCAGATCGTTGTCAACTTCCGCGAGGTGCCGCACCCCATCTTTCCGGGGTCGGCGCGGGCCAACAAGCTGGTGATCAAGCTGCAACCCGAGGACGGGCTGGAGCTGCACCTGCTGGCCGCCAAGGGCAGCGCCCAGGGCGAGCTGCTGGCGCCGGTGAGCCTGGACCTGGACTTCGACAAGGCCTTTGCCAGCGAGCGGGTGGGCGCCTACGAGCGCCTGCTGATGGACGCCATCGCCGGCCGGCTGAACCTGTTCGTGCGCAGCGACGAGCAGGAGCAGGCCTGGCGCTGGGTCGAGCCTGTGCTGAAGGCCTGGGAATCCGACCCGAACGGCCCGCGGCCGTATGCCGCCGGCACCTGGGGCCCGCCGGCATCCAGCGCCATGGTGGCCAGGGACGGCTGCACCTGGGACGAAGAGCAATGACCCCGCCCCGAAGCGCCTGCGGCGCCTCCCCCCCGGGGGGGCGCCGCCAGCGGCCCGGCAAAGCCGGTTGCGCGGCGGCCGCCTGGCTGCCGTGCGCGCAGGCCGGTGCGCTGGAGATGCACCGTGCTTGACCGGATCAAGGCATCGATTCCCGCCCTGCCCCCGGCCGAGCAGCGCGTGGCCAGGCTGCTGCTGGCCGACCCGCGCAGCTTCGCCACGCTGCCCGTCAGCGAGCTGGCCAACCGCGCCCATGTCAGTAAACCCACGGTGGTGCGCTTCTGCCGCAGCGTGGGCTATGACGGCCTGGCCGACTTCAAGCTGAAGCTGGCCGGCACGGTCAACGAGGGCGTGCCCTTCGTGCACCGGTCGGTCGACGAGGACGACAAGCCCGGCGACCTGATCGTCAAGGTGATCGACAACGCGGTGGCAGCGATGCTGAAGTACCGCAACAGCGCCGCCGGCCATGCCTTCGACCAGGCGATGGCTGCGCTGACGGCGGCCGGCCAGGCCGGCAGGCGCATCGAGTTCTACGGCGTGGGCAACTCGGGCATCGTGGCGCAGGACGCGCAGCACAAGTTCTTCCGCCTGGGCGTGCATGCCCAGGCGGTGAGCGACGGCCATGTGCAGGTGATGGCCGCCACCATGCTGGGGCCGGGCGATTGCGCGGTGGTCATCAGCAATTCAGGCCGCAGCCGCGACCTGATCGACGCTGCCGACATCGCCCGCCGCAAGGGCGCCTCGGTGATCGTCATCACCGCCAGCGGCAGCCCGCTGGCGCAGCTGGCCCAGGGCCACGGCCAGATAC
>JARXAJ010000243.1 GCA_029865965.1 Aquabacterium sp. | reverse complement strand
GGGCACAACCCAGGTGGCCGGCCTGACCACCGCGCAGATAGCGGCACTGACGACGGCCGGCATCGCTGCCCTGACCACCGACCAGATGGGTGCTGTCACTACGGGGCAGACCGCTGCGCTGACCACCGCGCAAGTGCAGGCCTTGCAGACCGATGACCTGAATGTGCTGTCAACGGCGCAGGTTGCGGTGCTGACCACGGCGCAGGTGCGTGCGTTGACGACCGCACAGCTGGCCGATCTGGGAACGACCCAGGTGGCCGCGTTGACCACTGCACAAGTGGCGGTGCTGTCCACAGCCGCCGTTGTGGCGCTGACGACGGCGCAGTTCGATGCGATGACGGCTGCCCAGGCCGCGGCATTGACGACCGCCCAGGTGAAGGCACTGGAGACGGCAGACCTGGCGAGCCTGGGGACGGCTCAGGTAGCGGCACTGGGCACTGCTGCGGTGGCGGTGCTCACCACCGCCGAAGCCGTGGCGCTGACCACGGCCCAGGTGCTGGCGCTGACGACCAGCCAGGTGTCGGCACTGAGCACCATGGCGGTGGCGGCACTGGAGACCGATGACCTGAATGTGCTGACGACGGCACAAGTGGCCGTGCTCGGAACGGCACAGGTCAGTGCGTTGACGACGGCTCAGCTGAGCAACCTGGGCACGACTCAGGTGGCGGCCTTGACCACGGCACAGCTGATGGTGTTGGCGACGGCCAGCTTGAACGCGTTGACAACCGACCAGTTCGGCGCGCTGACCACGCAGCAGGTCGCCGCGCTGACCACCGCACAGGTGAAGGCGCTGGAGACAGCAGATCTGGAGAGCCTGAGCACGGCCCAAGTGCTGGCATTGAGTACGGGTGCGATAGCGGTGCTGACAACGGCCGAAGCGGTGGCCTTGACCACGGCCCAGGTGGAGTCGCTGACCACCGGCCAGCTGGCTGCGCTGAGCACTGCGGCTATGGCCGCATTGCAGACCGACGACCTGAACGCGCTGACGACGGCGCAGGTGGCGGCTCTGAGCACAGCGCAGGTGAGCGCGCTGACAACGGCACAGTTGACCAACCTGGGCACGACCCAAGTGGTGGCCCTGACCACTGCGCAGGTGGCCGTGCTGACGACGGCGGGCTTGGTGGCCCTGACGACGGACCAGATCAGCGCACTCGGCACGGCACAGGTTTTGGCGCTCACGACGGCGCAGGTGGCGGCACTGACCACCGGCGAGGTGGTGGCGCTGACCACCACGCAGGTGGGGTCGCTGACGGCGACGCAGGTGGTGGCGCTGACGACTGCAGCGATTGCAGCGATGGAGTCAGACGACTTGAACGCGCTGACCACGCTGCAGATGGTGGCACTGACGACGGCGCAACTGGCGGGCCTGACCACGGACCAGTTGTCCAACCTGGGCACAGCGCAGGTGGCGGCGCTGACGACCGTGCAAGTCGCGAGCCTGTCGACCGACGCCATCGTGGCGCTAACAACGACGCAGTACGACGTGCTGACCACTGCGCAAGCAGCAGCACTGACCACCGCGCAGCTGGTGGCCATGGAGACCGATGATCTGCAGGCGCTCGGCACGGCGCAGGTGGCGGTGCTGACAACCGAGCAGGTGGCGGCACTGACCACCGATGAGGTGGTGGCGCTGACGACTGCGCAGGTGGAATCGCTGACCACCAGGCAGGTGCTGGCGCTGACGACAGCGGCGATTGCAGCAATGGAGACAGACGACCTGAACGTGCTGACCATGCTGCAGGTGGTGGCACTGACGACGGCGCAGCTTGCGGGCCTGACCACGGACCAGTTGTCCAACCTGGGTACGGCGCAGGTGGCGGCACTGACGACGGCACAGGTCGCCAGCCTGTCGACCGATGCCATCGTGGCGCTGACGACAACGCAGTACGACGTGCTGGCCACCGCGCAAGCGGCAGCACTGACCACAGCGCAACTGGTGGCGCTGGAAACCGATGATCTGCAGGCGCTGGGCACCGCGCAGGTGGCGGCGCTGAAGACGGCGCAGGTGGCGGCACTGACCACCGACGAGGCGGTGGCGCTGACGACGGCACAGGTCATGTCGCTGACCACGCGGCAGGTGGTAGCGTTGACGACGGCCGCCATTGCAGCGATGGAGACAGACGACCTGAACGTGCTGACCACGCTGCAGGCGGCGGCGCTGACGACGGCGCAGCTGGCGGGCCTGACCACGGGCCAGTTGTCCAGCCTGGGCACGGCGCAGGTGGCGGCGCTGACGACCGCACAGGTGGCCAGCCTGTCGACCGACGCCATCGTGGCGCTGACGACAACGCACTACGACGTGCTGACCACCGCGCAAGCGGCAGCACTGACCACCGCGCAACTGGCGGCGCTGGAGACCGATGATCTTCAGGCACTGGGCACGGCGCAGGTGGCGGTGCTGACGACCGCGCAGGTGGTGGCATTGACCACTGACGAGGTGATGGCGCTGACGACCGCGCAGGTTGAGTCGCTGACTACCCGGCAGGTGATGGCGCTGACGACGGCGGCCATTGCAGCGATGCAGACAGACGACCTGAACGTGCTGACCTCGCTTCAGGCGGCGGCACTGACGACGGCGCAGCTGGCAGGCTTGACCACGGACCAGTTGTCCAACCTGGGCACGGCGCAGGTGGCGGCTTTGACGACGGCACAGGTCGCCAGCCTGTCGACCGACGCCATCGTGGCGCTGACCACAGCGCAGTACGAGGTGCTGACCACCGCGCAGGCGGCAGCACTGACCACGGCGCAATTGGTGGCCCTGCAGACCGATGACCTGCAAGTGCTGAGCACGGCACAGGTGGCGGCGCTGACGACGGCGCAGGTGGCGGCCCTGACCACCGACGAGGTGGTGGCGCTGACGACCACGCAGGTGGAAGCGCTGACCACCCGGCAGGTGGTGGCGCTGACGACCGATGCCATGGCAGCGATGGAGACAGCCGACCTGAACGTGCTGACCACGCTGCAGGTGGTGGCGCTGAAGACGGCGCAGCTTGCAGGCCTGACCACGGACCAGTTGAGCAACCTGGGCACCGCGCAGGTGGCGGCTTTGACGACGGCACAGGTCGCCAGCCTGTCGACCGACGCCATCGTGGCGCTGACCACAGCGCAGTACGACGTGCTGAGCACCGCGCAAGTGGTGGCACTGACCACCGCGCAATTGGTGGCGCTGGAGACCGATGACCTGCAGGCGCTGGGCACGGCGCAGGTGGCGGCGCTGACGACGGCGCAGGTGGAAGCACTGACCACCGACGAGGCGGTGGCGCTGACGACTGCGCAGTTCGTGGCGCTGACGACCAAGCAGGTCGTGGCGCTCACGACGGCGGCCATCGCGGCCATGGCGACCAACGACCTTGGCGTGTTGACATCGCGGCAGGTGATGGCGCTGAAGACGGCGCAGCTCGCAGCCCTGACCACAGAGCAGTTGTCCAGCCTGGGCACGGCGCAGGTGGCGGCGCTGACGACCGCGCAGGTGGTCAGCCTCTCGACCGACGCCATCTTGGCGCTGACGACGGCGCAGTACGACGTGCTGACCACCGCGCAAGCGGCAGCACTGACCACCGCGCAAATCGCGGCCCTGGAAACCGATGACCTGCAGGCGCTGGGAACGGCGCAGGTGGCGGCGCTGACGACCGCGCAGATGGCGGCACTGACCACTGACGAGGTGGTGGCGCTGACGACCGCGCAGTTCGTGGCCTTGACAACGAAGCAGGTGGTGGCACTGACGACGTCGGCCATTGCGGCGATGGCGACGGACGACCTCAGCGCGTTGACAACACGGCAAGTGGTGGCTCTCAAGACCGCGCAGTTGTCGGCCCTCACCACCGACCAGAGCTATGCGCTGACGACCTGCCAGATTCAGGCGCTGACCACGGCACAGTACGCCGCGCTGTCGACGGATCAGATTGCCGCTTTCGACACCACGTCGGTCACCCCGCTGATGCTGGACCTGGACGGCAACGGTGTGCAGACACTGGCGCTGGGCGCGGGTGTGCGCTTCGACGTGGGTAACGTCGGTGCGGCTGTGGACACCGGCTGGGTGGCACCCACCGACGGCCTGCTGGTGCTGGACCGCAACCAGAACGGCACCATCGATGACGGTGGTGAACTGTTCGGCAGCGGCACGGTGCTGGCCGACGGCAGCCATGCGGCAGACGGCTTCGTGGCACTGGCCACCCTGGACGGCAATGCAGACGGCCGCATCGACGCCCAGGACGCCAGCTTCAGCCAGCTGCAGGTGTGGGTGGACGGCAACAGCGACGGCCGCACGCAGGCTGGCGAGCTGAAGTCCCTGGCTGCGCTGGACGTCACGTCGCTGGGTCTGCAGGCCGAGGCAACCAGCACGCTGAACAACGGCAACCTGATCGGGCTGTCGGGCAGCTACCAGAAGGCCGACGGCAGCCAGCAGGCGCTGGACGACGTCTGGTTGCGCACGGCAGCGCCTGCCAGCGAGCCGCTGCGCGTGCAGGCTGACAACCTGACCCAGGCGTTGAACAGCTTCCTGGCGCAGAAGCCCGCTGCCAACACCGGGGCTGGCACACTGCAGTTGCCGACGCAAGCGGGTGCCGAGGCTGCAGCGGCTGGCCTGGGTCTGGCAGATGACGCGTCGCGCCAGTTGGCGGCGCGCTTGTCGGGCTACCTGGCCCAGGCGCCGGGTGCCTGGACGGGCCTGTCAGGGGCTGCACCTGGTGCAGCAGGCCTGGTGGGCAGCTTGAACGGGACAAGCGGCACCGCCTGGCCGGGTGCGGCCCTGGATGCGTCTGCCGGCCGGTCGGGTCTGACCAAGCCCTGACCTCGGGTTGCAACGCGTGCGCCGGCACCTCCTTGGGGGTGCCGGCGCATCTTTTTTTCCGCGCCGGCCTTTGGGCCGGCGCCTGTTGGAATGGGGGCCGCCATGGCCAGAAAGCTGTCGGTTTACTACCACATCTGGAGCCCGGGCGGCACCGACTTCTGGCGCTTCCTGGTCGATGAGCAACTGAAGCGGATCAGCCGCAGCCAACTGCCAGACAACGCCACGGTCTACGGCGTGATCACCGGGCCGCAGGCACCGGCGATCGCCCGCTTCGTGGCGGCCCACCGCTGGCTGCAGATCGTGGACGTGACCACGGATGAGTCAGAGTACGAGGGCGCCACCCTCAAGCATGTGCACCAGGCGGCCCACGGCGACCCCGCGCTGCATGCGGTGCTGTACCTGCACACCAAGGGCATCAGCCACCTGTCGGGCACCAGCCCGCTGTGCCGGGTGCCGGGCATCGATGTGGACCGCATGTTCCGTGCGGTCAACAGCTGGCGCCATGTGATGGAGTGGGGCGTGATCGACCGCTGGCGCGAGGCGGTGGACAAGCTCGACACCGTGCAGGTGGCCGGTGTGAACCACTGCCTGGACCCATGGCCGCACATGAGCGGCAATTTCTGGTGGGCCCGTGCCGACTACCTGCGCAGCCTGATCCACCCGACGCGCGACCCATTTCCCGGTGACGCTGGCGACTTCGGCAACGTCAAGCGCATGAATTTCGAGAAGTGGATCGGCATGAACCAGCCAGCGTGCTTCAGCTTCTACGACTTTCCGAGCAGCCGAGACAGCCGCGGTATTGGCCCGGATGTCACGCCCAATCCGGGCGAGCCGCAGGACTTCTGGGTGTACCGCGACGATATTGCGCCGCACTTTCAGCGCGAACGCTGGTGATCAGCGCGGCACCGGCTGGCGCCAGGTGCCGCGCTACGCCTTCTGCTGCACCTGTCCGGCTGCAGGAGAGGCCGCCGGTCCGAGCACGGCCTTGAACTGCGCCATGTACTCGTCGAACAGGTCGATGTAGTCGCTGCTCAGTTCGACCAGCCGCACCCGCGTGTCCACAGGTGAGGGCGACAACGAGATCCAGCCGTCGGCCTCCAGCCGCCGCAGGTGCAGGCGCACTGCCTGGTGGGTGTAGGGCAGCTCCAGGTACAGGCGTTTGAGCACACCTTCACGGGGGCCTTCGATGTCCTGTGCCAACTCGGCCAGCTTCATGAACAGCTCGAAACCAAGCGATGTGCCGTAGGTGGGCATGCGCTGACGCTCCCATTGGCGCAACTGCAACACCCGCAAAGCAAACGCGATCCCTCGTGTTCTTCTTCTCTCATTGCTCTTCTGCACTGTCATGAAGGGATGTTGCCCAACGTGCATGTTCTTTGCTCGACTTTCAGCGCGCATCGCTTGCGGTAGTTAACTCTGTGTGTTATCGCAATAAAGAGAAAACGCATTGAATGATCTGGCATGCCGATGCCGAGCGTTGGCATCGGGTTGCGATGCCTCGGCCTTGGCTACCCGCGTGTTGGGGAATCGGGCAAGCGCTGTATCCTGTTAGTGTACATTTTTTCCGGTCTAGTTCATGATTGAAAATGCTTAAAAGACGCTAAGCTATTAAGCTGATGCATTGTCTGGTTGGTGGGGCGTAAGCTTTGCAAGCCGGCCCCGAGCCTGCGTTCAGGCAATGTCCTTGGCGATGATCCCCACATGAAGAAGCTCTTGATCGAAGGATGGCGAGGCGTCAGCCACTCCTTCGCCATGGTCAACCAACACCAGGCCCTGGCCTGGGCTCGGCTGGGTGACTTTGCCATCCACCACCATGATCTGCCGTACCGGGCTGCGCACTGGAACAGCCGCGACATCAGCGCCGGCTTTGCCGACGCCGATGCCCGCTTCCTGGGCGGGCTGCAGGACCTGCCCGCCGAGCAGGCCGATCTGGTCTACCGCATCAGCGGGCCGATCCAGGCGCCGCCTGCCCCGGGCTTGCGGGCCATGGCCATGACCTTCGCCGTCACCGAGTTCGGGCTGGACCCGAGGTCGTTTGCCGACCCCCAAGCCACACCGCAAGACTACACGCGCGGTCGCAATCTGGTCGTCACGCCCTCACGCTGGTCACGTGACCGCTTGCTGGACTATGGCTTCCCGGAGACGGGTGTGCGGGTGGTGGGCCATGGCGTGGACACCACGGCCTTCTACCCGCTGTCAACCGCTGACCGGCAGCTCAACCGCAGCAACCTGGGCTTTGACGCCGACGATCTGGTCTTCTTGAATGTGGGTGCGCCATCGTGGAACAAGGGCGTGGACCTGGTGGTCGAGGCGTTTGCCCGGGTGCACCGCCAGCGGCCGCGCACCCGGCTGATCTTGAAAGACGCGTCGCGCATGTATGGCGTGTCTTGCGAGTCGATCATCACCGACATGGCCGCACGCCACCCCGAATTGGTGTGCGACACCCTGCGTACCGCCATCACTGTCGTGCCTGGCAATCTGTCGCAAGCTGAGCTGCGCCTGTTGTATGGCGTCAGCGATTGGTATGTGTCGCCCTACCGGGCTGAAGGCTTCAACCTGCCGGTGCTGGAGGCACTGGCCTGTGGCAAACCGGTGATCGTGAGCTCAGGCGGCGCGACCGACGACTTCTGCCATGGTGATGCGGTGCGGCGTGTGCCGACATCGTTTCATCGCGGCGTGCTGGGCGAGCGGCCCGACAGCTGCCGGCTGGACCCGCACCTGCCGTCGCTGGTGGACAGCATGCTGGACGCGGTTGCCCGTGGCCCCGACCGCCAGGACCTGGTGGCCGCGGCGGTAGCGCGGGCCGAGCTGCACAGTTGGCGGCGCGCTGCGTTGGCACTGACGGACCTGGCGCGCCAGGGCGATGTGTTGCCGCCTGCCGGGCCGGCACAGGCTGGCGCTGCCGCGCCCGCAACCGTGCTGCAGGCACTGCCCGCCCGCGCCATGCACATCTATTGCGATGGCGGCTTTGGCAACCGCTTCAACACGTTGGTGTC
The DNA here is from genome assembly GCA_029865965.1 of Aquabacterium sp. Lineage (GTDB taxonomy): Bacteria > Pseudomonadota > Gammaproteobacteria > Burkholderiales > Burkholderiaceae_C > Pseudaquabacterium. The sequence goes on along the minus strand of JARXAJ010000243.1, from coordinate 21,916 downwards.
GGGGCTGATCCTGGCGCGGCAAGCCGGGCTGCGCCCGGTGGTGGTGTGGCCACGCAACAACTGGTGCGGCGCGGGGTTCTCAGAGCTGTTCGAGAACCGGTTCGATGTGATCGAGCGCGAACTGGTCACCTATGTGCCCGAGCGCGACAAGTTCCAGTTCTTCATGACCGAAGACCACCTGGGCATGGGCGTGCCCAATCTGTCGCCGCTGCAGGCGGACTCTTGCGCTGCGGCCCTGGCTTATCTGGGGGCTGGCACCCTGGACGTTTATTACCACACGCCCTTGATGCCCACCTACTTGGACCAGGGCGAGGTGTTGGCGCTGGTGCGCACGCTCAAGCTCGACGCGGGCATCCAGCAGACTGCTGCCAGCTTTGTGGCGCGCCACGCGCTGACCGACTTTCTGGGCATCCAGATCCGCCGCACCGACTTTGGCGCGCGCGGTGCCGACGACCAGGGTTTGTTTGAACTGGTGCGCGGTTGCCCGCAGAAGCAGTTCTTCGTCTGCTCGGACGACGCCGAGGTCGAGCGCCAGTTCAGCCAGCTGCCCAATGTGGCGGTGAACGCCAAGAACGCTTATGTCGAGAAGATGGTGGACGGCGACTGGAACAGCGTCACGCTGGACCACAGTGGCCGGCCTTATGCGTGCAATGTGGTGCGCAGCGCCCAGAGCGTGCGGGATGCGGTTGTCGACCTGATGGTGCTGGCGCGCTCGCAGATCGTGCGTACCTCCAACAGCACTTTCCTTAACACGGCATTGCTGCTGCAGGCCGCCGCCGCGTGAGCCGCCTGCGCTTGTTTGGGGTGGAGCCGGTGACGGGCATCGGGCTGCACGCCCGGTCTGTGCACGAGGCGCTGGCGCGCTATGAATCGACTTGGCTGCAGCCAGAGTTTGTCAATGCCAGCGCGCCCGACCAGGTGGCGCAGGCAATTCAGGATTCAGCCCCAGGAGACATCAATCTGCTGTTCCGTGACGAGCCCTTTGTGCCGGACCTGACTGGGCGCAAGGTGTACTGGGCGGTGTTTGAATCCACCCGGCCGCCGCCGGGCTATGAGCGTTGGATGTCGCGCTACGACTTGATGTTGTCACCCAGCCACTGGGCCCGGGAGGCGATGCTGGCCTACGGCCTGCCACCCGAGAGGGTACACGTGGTGCCCGAAGGTGTGAACCCGATGCGGCACCACCCGTTCAAAGCGCGTGAGCGACGGGCCGCCGGCCAGCGGACCACAACCCGCTTTCTGATGATTGGCAAGTACGAAACCCGCAAGGGCTATGAGGTGGCGTTCGAAGCTTTCAGACTAGCCATTGCGCAGAACCCACAGCTGGAGCTGTTGGTCAAGGCTGACTGGATCACGCCCACGGGCGCGGTGCAGCATCCCGACTTCATGGCGCTTTGGCAACGCCATGCTGACTTGCCGATCCGCGTCTACACCGGCCAGTACACCGACGCCCAGATGGCACAGTTGCGCGGAGAGGCTGACTGCCTGCTGTTCCCGTCGCTGTGCGAAGGGTGGGGCTTGCCGCTGATTGAATGTATTGCCGAAGGGGTGCCGGTGATGGCCACCGACTTTGGCGGGCAGGCCGAGTACCTGTCCAGCATTCAAGGGCTGTACCACCACATCGCAACAGCCGTGGCGGCCATTGATTGCCCGCAATGGCAGGCCTGGTATCCGCGGCCAGACGGGGACCATGGCTGCTGGGCGCGGGTGGATGCGCAGGTGCTGGCCGACTGCATGCTGCGGTTTGCTGCCAGCCCACCGACAACGGACACGGTCTTGCGGGCGGCCCAGGTTGTGCGCACGCGCTTTTCATGGGACGCAGCTGCGAGTCGGCTGCTGGAGGTATTGCACAGCGCATTGCCGCGGGGCTGACATCGCTTGTCGGGAGCCAGCTGCGGCGTTGCGCCGAGCCTGGCTTATTGCAGCCATGCCTGCAGGGCGGCCAGGGTATCGGTGGGATCGTGAATTTCCTCGAGCGGTGCTCTGGCGAACTCTGCTGCCAGGCTCCAGAAGGGGATTCTCAAGTTGTCGTCGGGATAGATGTCGATGAAGTCCAGCCCCATAGCCGCATGCACTTCGGACATGCCGCTTCTGGTGTTGATCGACAGGCGCGCACGTCCTGCAATGCTGATGGCGTCCTGTACATTGCCGGTGAACTTGTCCACCCAGTCCGGCAGCGTATAGGCTGAGGACACTTGGTCGCGGTTGGCCACGTTGACCACGCACCGCACACTGCGGCTTCGCAACAGATCAAGAATCGATGCCAGGAGAGATGGCGCCATCGACTTGGTGGAATTGGCGATTGGTGAGATGTAGACGTAGTCCTCCTTGGCCGCCGTTGCCAGCGACGTGAGTGCCTGCGGAAACTGCGGTTGCAGGGTCATGTCGAGCTGCAGGCTGAGTTTGACCGCGAGTTTGTGGCCACCGACCACCCTGTCATAAATGCCGTCCCGCCCGGTGGGGCCCGATGCCTTCTGCAAGCACCCTCCGAAGTAAGGAACATGCCACATGGCGCAGATCTGGCCTGGGCCGACGGCGTTGTCTGCATGCTGGAACGGTTGCAAGTCGGTTCTCTGGACAAACAGCAGCAAATCCGCGACCTCCCGATACAGGAAGACGAATGGATCGCCGTGGCTGGCCAGGATGCAGATCCGCATCCCCTGGGCCCGCAGGTGCGGCAGGAAGCTCAAGTAGGTGAGTTTGTCGCCCAGGCCGAAGAACGGGATGAAGTAGCAGTAGTCATCGAACCGCAAATCATGCGCCTTCATCGCATGCTGGACGGAACTCTTGAACTGGTGATGGGGCGAGTGGGGATTGTTGTGGATTGGGCTGCTCATACTGTGGTCTGTTCAAACGGTTGAGGCCTGGACACGCAAGTCAGCCAGCCCGGTGTCCCTGGGCAAGTTGACCGCGATGGCGGTCTGCAGCCCACGCGGTTTGATGTCATTGACCAGTACCCGCTCGCCCTGGGGCGCGCCGAAGATCGCGTCGTCATGGCGAAGGCCGTGGGCGGCCAGCACGGCCAGTGAACTGGCGCGAAATGCTGGTGGCCTGGCGCTGACGATGATGATCATGTCGTGTGCCGGAATCTGTTGCCAGAACGCCTGAACGCCCGGCAGCAGCGTGTCCTGGCCGTCAAGGTGGCCGTTGTGCTTCAGGATCGTCCCATCCAGGTCGATAAGCCAGAGGTGCCGCAAGGCGCTGAGTTCGATGGTGGTCATGGCGCGTCCGTCACCCTGGGATGCAGGCGGCTGGAGCGGCGCTCAAGCGCTCTCCAAGCCAGACTCCAGCCAGTACAGGCCGTTGTAGAAGGCTGCCACGATGGAGTCCAGATCGTCCTTGACATAGCCCGCCAGCGACAGCCAGATCAGGCCGTGGATGATCTTGATGCGGTGCATGTCGCGGCCGAAGTAATGGCTGAAGATGGTTTGCGCCGTCTTCGACAACGCAGGCTCTTCCATCAGGATCTCCACGGTCTCCTGGTCGATGTGGAGCTTGAACTTGCGGCGGTTGAAACCGTCGTAGCCACCGACCGCCGAGTAGTAGACCTTGGCAAAGTCATACCAGGGGTCGCCCATGATGCCGGGCTTCGAAAAGTACCCGCGCGGATCGATGAACCACACGCGCAGATTGTCATCGACCAAGGTGTTGGAGAACGTGGCATCGCCGTGGATGGGCACGAAGTGGTCCGGCATCAGCGTTTGGGTGATCGACGGCAGCAGGCCGCTGTATTTCTCTGCAAAGATGTTCCGGCATTTCTTGCCGTTGATCGTCATGGAAGGTGCATTGAATCCCGGGATGATCGCCGCGACGCTGTTCACGCGTTGCAGAGTCTTCTTGCAATACACATCATCGATGTCGGAGGCCATCGCCACGCTCTGTCCGCAATCATGCAGCGACGTCAGGGTGTCGAGATAGTTGGCGATGACGGCCCGGCCTTCTCTGGGCGAGAGATCGCGCATCAGGTAAGCATGCTGGCCCTGGATGCGATCCATCTTCAGGGGATGGGTGGCGTGGATCTTGGGGATCCTGCGGAAGCCGAGACGGGCCGCCTCCGCATACCAGGCCACTTCGTTGCGGTGCACATCGTCGTAGTGGTGATCGATGACGCGCTTGGTGACTTCGGTCGCCTGGATGTCGACCTCGTTGAAGTGTCGGCAGAAGCCTGCCCTGTCGTTGCTGTCCTCGATGGACGCAAAGTCACCCAGCTCTTCCAGGTCGGCGCAGTCCAGCAAGGCATAGTGCGAGATGGCCGTCGAAAACCATTTGACGAACTCACCCTTGGCAGGCGGTGCGGGCAGCATGCGCGCCTGGCTGAAGTAGAAAACGCCAGGAATGCCGCCGGTGTGTGCTGTCTTTTCGTGTAGGCGGCCGTCCGGGTCTGCGGACCAGCGGCAGGTGAAGGCCGATGTGGTGCAGACAACCGGTACCGTGCTGGCCGGCCATGCCGGCAGTTGGCCGATGATGAGGTCGCTCCAGCTCAGCAGCAGCGGCGCGTCTTCCGGCACACGCGCCAGGGCCACGGCGATACCCGATGAGGTGCCCTTGCCTTCGGCCTGGACCAGTTCGTAAGCGACGCCAGGCGGGTTGACCTGAAGATACGCCTCCAATTGCTCGAATGCGTAGTCGCCGATGATGATGAATCTGGCGGCCTTGAACCGGTCGAAGAAGTGGTAAAGCAGTGGCTTTCCCCGCACCGACACCAGGCACTTTGGTTTGTTCCACGTGTGGTGCCGCAGGCGGCTCCCACGTCCACCTGCCTGGACGATGACATGAAGTTGAGATGCTGGCGCCGGCTCGGCGACTGGTTCTTGCGGCGATTGACTGGTCATGTGTTGGTCCGGACAGGAGTGTGGTGGACTGGAAGTTCCAAAGTGACTGGCGCGTTGCGGCGGGCATGGCGTCTCAGCCTCGGGCAGCGTGTGGGTCATATCCCTGGCACATAGTCCCCATGCCCGCCTTCAGTCACCAGGTTCAGCCGCCCAGTGAAGGTCTCCAGCCAATGCACCAGCGGGTAGTTCGCGCGCAAGTGCCGCAGCAGCAGGAAGCTGCCCAGCCGCTCGGCGCAGAACGACCATGCTCGCGCCTGTGCACCCTCGCGGGTGGCCGGGTGCATCTGCAGGCAGGCGCGGATCACGGCTTCCACCGCACCCACGCTGTCCAGCCAGAACGCCGTGGGAAAGAAGCCCAGTTCCACACCACCGGTGAACCAGATCTTCTCGTTGAAGAACGGGCCCACCTCGTTCTTGTGCAGCACGCCCAGTTCCACCGCCACGGCGGTAAAGCGCAGGAAGTCCTCAACGTGGTGCACTTCCTTGTACTGGTACAGGTAGTCATAAACCTGGTCGCCCACACTGAACTGGCCCGGTTGCGCCAGCAGAAAGCTGTCGCAGTCGGGCCGCATGGCGTCGGCCAGCCAGTCGGCATGCAGCTGGTCGCGGTGCACCACGTCCATCACCTTGTAGGTTTCGGCAGCTTCGCCCAGGCACTTGCGTGAGACGAACTTGCGGTACTGGCAGATGCCCACCTGCGTGGTGTCGGGGTGCTGCTGCAGCAGCAGGTTGCGCAGGGCAAACACCCCGGCCATGCTGCCCAGCACCGGGTGATGGGCCTCCCATTCGGGCGCCAGGTCACGCAGGTTCTGCCGGCCCGGGCCCTGGGCCTGGCCCAGGTAGATCGGTGTCACATAGCTGGGCACATCCACCCACAGCGGCACATGGGTCAGGCAGCCATACAGCAGCTTGGTGGCCGGCTTTTGCGCGCTTTGCTGCGTAGTGGCGGTGTGGCGGTCTGCGGTGGCTTGCATGTGGGGGCTCGGCTGGTTGGCGGGTCGGGTGGTGCAGCGGCAGTGCGTGTCGGGTGCGCGGGCGTGTGGTGTTGACTAGAGGCCGCTGCTGGCCTGCGCTAGCGTGTTGCCCGCAGGTGCAGCAGCCAGGCAGCGGTCTAGCTTGCGCCGGTCGCCCCAGAAGGCCATGGGTTCGTGGTCGGGATAGGGATAGTGGCCAGGCGCCGGCACGATGGCCCAGCCGTGGCGCTGGATCCAGCCCTCCACCAGCGCGCGCACCGACACGGGCCGGCCTGCGCAGACGTTGACCACGCCATGGCCGCCTGCGCAGTCGGCGGCGCTGCGCGCCAGCGCCACCAACAGGTGGGCCGCATCGCTGGCGCCCAGGTAGTCGCGCAGTTGCTCGCCGCCAGACATCGGAAAGCAGGTGTCACCCCGCGCGGCTGCACTGCGCAGCAGCGGCCACAGCGCGCCGGGCGACTGGCCCTCACCATGCAGGTAGAACAGCCGCGCCCAGGTCAGCCCGAACGGCTGCAGCCGCTGCAGGGCCTGCAGCTGCCGGCGTAATTGGTCCTTGGCCAGGCCATAGGCGTGCACCGGTTCGGTGGGCAGGTCTTCGTGCAGCGGCCCTGACTGCAGGCCATATTCGGCGCAGGTGCCGCTGACCAGCAATTGGCGCAGGCCGCCTGCCAGCATCGCCTTCAAGAAGCGGTACTGGCCCGCAGCCTCTTGCTCGAAATGGTGCAGTGACTGGTATTGCGGCAGGCCGCCCCAGGCCAGGTGGATCAGAACATCGGGCCGGCCGGCCCGATCAAAGGCGTCGGGCAGCGCGGCGGCAGCGTCCATCGCCACGCAGCGGTGCTGCGCCAGCGCTGGCAGCACGGCGGCACCCGGGCGCACCAGCAGGGTGATGTCGGCCGCCTGCAGCGCCAGCGCCGCCACGACATGCTGCCCGACAAAACCCGACGCACCGCTGACGGCCACCTTCATCCTGTCACCTGCAGCGTTGGCACGGCGGTGACAAAGCGGGCACCCCAATCCCGCGCGTAGGCCAGTTGGGCCATCAGCTCCGTCCGCAGGTTCCAGGGCAGCAGCACGATGTAGTCTGGCCGCGCCTGCTGCAGCCTGTCCTCTTGCACGATCGGGATGCGGCTGCCGGGCATGTACTTGCCCTGCTTGGCAGGGTTGCGGTCAGCCACAAAGGCCACCAGGTCGTCGCGCACGCCGCTGTAGTTCATCAGCGTGTTGCCCTTGGCCGCCGCCCCGTAGGCCGCCACCCGTTTACCCTGGCGTCTGGCATCGACCAGGAAGCTGCGGAAGTCGTCGCGCACGCGGTCGGTGCTGGCCTGGAAGCGCGCGTAAGTGTCGGCGTCGGTCAGCCCGGCTTGGGTTTCCGCCTGCAGCATCTGGCCCACCGCCGGCATGCAGGGCCGCTGCTGCACGTCGGCGCGCTGCGCAAACACACGCAGGCTGCCGCCGTGGGTGGCATGTTCTTCCACGTCGAACACCGCCAGCCCGTTGGCCGCGAAGATGCGATGTACGGCGGTGAGGGACAGGTAGGAATAGTGCTCGTGGTAAACGGTGTCGAACTGGTGTTGCTGCACCAGGCGCAGCAGGTGCGGAAACTCGAAGGTGGCCACGCCCGCCGGCTTGAGCAGCAGCGCGAAGCCGGCCACGAAGTCGTTGATGTCCGGCACATGGGCCAGCACGTTGTTGGCGGCCACCAGGTCAACCTGCCGGCCGGCCTGCGCCAGGGCGGTGGCCAGGCTGGTGCCGAAGAACTGCGGCACGATCTCGACGCCCTTGGCGCGCGCTGCCGCTGCCGTGCCGGCGGTGGGCTCGATGCCGTAGCAGGCGATGCCGGCCGCCAGCACATGCTGCAGCAGGTAGCCGTCGTTGGCGGCAACCTCGGCCACCAGGCTGTGGGCGCCCAGGGCCAGGCGCGTGCGCATCGCGTCCACATAGGCGTGGGCATGCGCCACCCAGGAGCTGGAGTACGAGCTGAAGTACGCATAGTCGTCGTTGAACAGCGCTTCCCGGCCGGCATGGTCTTCGGTCTGCACCAGCCAGCAGGCGCCACAAACCAGGGCGCGCAAGGGGTACCAGGTCTCGGGTGCGCGCAGCGCTGCCGTGTCCAGATAGGCATTGGACGGTGGTGCGCTGCCCAGGTCGACAAAAGGCAGTGCCAGGGGGGCGCTGCAGTGGCGGCATTTCATGGGGTGATTCCTGCAAAGTCGTGGGTGATGGCGGCATGTCCGGCATCACGTGGGGACAAACCCACCACCGGCAGCGGCCAGGCCACGGCCAACGCCGGGTCCAGCGGGTTCAACCCGGCCTCGGCCTGGGGGGCATAGGCCACTGAATGCAGGTAGAGCAGTTCTGCGTCGTCGCTGATGGCCTGGAAGCCGTGGGCAAAGCCCGCCGGGATCAGCAGCGCCAGGCCGTTGTCGGCCGACAGGTATTGGGCATGCCACTGCAAGAAGGTGCCAGAGCCGGCGCGCAGGTCGACGGCCACGTCCCAGACCTCGCCACGCAGGCAGCTCACCAGCTTCGCCTCGGCATGCGGCGCATGCTGGAAGTGCAGGCCGCGCACCGTGCCCTGCCGGGCGGTGTGGGTGTGGTTGATCTGCGCGATGGGGCCGGCCCAGCCGGCCGCTGCCAGGGCCTCGGCGCAGAACATGCGTTCGAGATAACCACGGGCGTCGCCGCGTCGCGTGCGGTGCACCGTGGCCAGGCCGGGCAGCGGGGTCTGCGCGATGGTGAATGGGCTCACTGGGGTACCTTCGTGCTGTGCACTGCGGAATTCGCCCTTCGGGCGGCCGTGCGGGCTCATGCGATCGCCTCGTAGGCGTCGATGTCGGTGTTGCACAGCGCACGCGCGTCAGCGCCATCGGCGAAGCGGCGGTACCACTGCATGGTGTGTTGCACTGCGGTGGCCAGCGGCCAGCGCGGCACCACGCCCAGCCCGCTGTGCGCCAACGACACATCCAGCGCCAGCCAGTCGGCCTCATGCGGTGCGTTGGGGTCGTGCTGGTCGATCCAGCCACCGCCGCCGTAGGCGCTGCTGGCCAGGGTGACCACGTCGCCGACACAGGCGGCATCGGCGGTTGCCGGGCCGAAGTTGTAGGCGGCCTCGGCCGGGCCGCCGTGCCACAGGCGTTCGGCCAGGCACAGGTAGGCTGCCAGCGGCTCCAGCACATGCTGCCAGGGCCGCACCGCATGTGGGTTGCGGATCTGCAAGCCTGCGCCCGACTGCCAGGCGCGCACCGCGTCGGGCAGCAGGCGGTCCTGCGACCAGTCGCCGCCGCCGATCACATTGCCTGCGCGCGCGGTGGCCACGGCAACGCCCTGGGCGCGCAGGAAGGCGTCGTGGTAGCTGGCCGCCACGATCTCGGCGGCCGCCTTGCTGGCGCTGTAGGGGTCATGCCCGCCAAGCGGGTCGGATTCGCGGAATGCCGCGCCCGGCGTGTGCGCCCCGCCATGGCGGTACACCTTGTCGGTGGTCACCACCACGGCCACGCGCACGCCGTCCAGCCCGCGCAGGGCATCCAGCACATGGGCGGTGCCCATGACATTGGTGGCCAGCGTCTCCAGCGGTTGCTGGTAGCTGGCGCGCACCAGGGGCTGCGCGGCCAGGTGCAGCACGATCTCGGGCGCGGCGGCCTGCACCGTGCGCACCACGGCTGTGGCGTCACGCACATCCACCAGGCGGTGGCGGCAGGCGGTGGCCACCTGCGCCGCATGGAACAGGCTGGGGTTGGTGGCGGGCGGCAGCCCCAGGCCGGTGACATCTGCGCCCAGCCGCTGCAGCCATAGCGCCAGCCACCCACCCTTGAAGCCGGTGTGGCCGGTCAACAGCACCCGCCTGCCGCGCCAGAAGGCCTGCGATGGCGCCGTCACCACAGTTTCCAGGGCGCGCGGCCGGTTGACCACAGCTCTTCAAGCAAGGTCTTCTCCCGCAGCGTGTCCATGGGTTGCCAGAAGCCACCGTGCTGGTAGGCCATCAGCTCACCATCTGCAGCCAGGCCAGCCAGGGGTGCGGCCTCCCAGGTGGTGCTGTCGTCGGCAATGCGGTCAATGCAGCGCGGTGACAGCACGAAGAAGCCGCCGTTGATCAGCCCGCCGTCGCCCGGCGGCTTCTCGGTGAAGCGTTGCACACGCGGGCCGTCCAGGGCCAGCGCGCCGTAACGCCCGGGTGGCTGCACTGCGGTAACGGTGGCCAGCTTGCCATGCGCCTTGTGGAACTGCAGCGTCTGCGCCACGTCCAGGTCCGACAAACAATCGCCGTAGGTGAAGCAGAACGCGTCGTCGTCTTGCAGATAGGACGCCACGCGCCGCAACCGGCCACCTGTCATGGTGCTCTCGCCGGTGTTGACCAGCGTCACGCGCCAGGGTTCGGCACTGGCCTGGTGCACATGCATGCTGTTGTCGGCCATGTCGAAGGTGACGTCGGACATGTGCAGGAAGTAGTTGGCGAAGTACTCCTTGATGACGTAGCCCTTGTAGCCGCAGCAGATCACGAAGTCGTTCACGCCGCCTGCCGCGTAGATCTTCATGATGTGCCACAGGATGGGCTTGCCGCCGATCTCGACCATGGGCTTGGGCTTCAGACCGGTCTCCTCCGAGATGCGGCTGCCCAGGCCGCCCGCCAGGATCACGGCCTTCATGCCGATGGCCCCACGGGGTGGATGCCGGTCGCGTTGGTGCGCGGGGTCGCAGGGAAGGAATTCACGTCTGTCTCGGTGTCTGGGTGGGTGTCATGCGGCAAGGCGTCGTCAGGCGCCGTCCAACACAGCCTGCAAGGCCTGCATCTGCAACTGCAGCGGCACCAGGAAGCGGTAGCTGCTGCCGTCGTCGCATTCATTGCGGTCGAACTCGAAGAACCAGCTGTCTGGTCGCACCAGGCCTGCCTGGCCGTCTGGTGCGCCGCTGTTCTGCTTGGTGCGCTTGAAGAACTCGAAGCTCTGCACCGAATAGTGGTTGATGCGCAGCCTGGCGTGCGACGGCGCCAAATCGTTCATCCATCCGCGATCGACCGGCCGCAGCTGCTCATCAAAGGTGCCGTGGGCCGTGTCGAAGACATGGGAGCCGCGCACCTGGATTTGCTGGCGCCCCCTGACGATCGACTTCACATGGTGGTTGCCGGCAAAGCCGGGGTGGCTGTGGCGTGGATAGTCCTTCAACACCAGGCCGTCGGGGTCGTGCAGGTGGCCATTGCTGCCGTAGCAGATCCAGTAAGCGGCCAGGGCAGACAGCGGTGCGCCGTCGAACCCGCGCAGGGCGGTTGCGATGTCCAGCCCGTCGGCCGGCTGAAGGAACTCGTCGCCGTCGATGAAGGCCAGCCAGTCCAGGTCTGCGCCATGGGTGTCGTAGGCATGCTGGTAGGCCGTCAGCTGGGGCAGTGCCTGCTGGCCCATGCGATAGACCTGGATGTCGTGGTGGCCCGCCAGCTTCAGCAGCTTGGCCTCGGTGTCGTCGTCACACAGGTGGGTGTAGATGTAGAAGTGCCTGAAACCCACCAGCATGTGGAAGGCGAGCCATTCCACGATCCACTTGCCGCGGTTGCGCTGGATGCTGGCCACGCCCAGTTTCATGGTGGCGTGCCGGCCTGTGCACCGGCGCCGCTGCGCCGCGCCGAGGCCAGCGCCAGGCTGTCCTCAAGCTGCCGCGCCAGCGCAGCCATGTCGAACGCTGCGCTGTGGTGCCGCGCCTGGTGCAGCCGTTCGCGCAGCGCCTGCAGTTGCGCGCGGTCGTGCGCCAGCGCGATGGCCTTGGCCTCGTAGTCGCCATGGCTGTGGGTCACCAGCTCGGGCAAATGCAGGGCGGTGAGCAGGCTGCCGCCCATGCGCGAGACGATGGTGCGCCCGCTGAGTGTGAGCATCGGTGTGCCGGCCCACAACACATCGTTCGCTGTGGAACCGGCGTTGTATGGGTGGTTGTCCAGGAACAGATCGGCCAGTGCCAGGCGGGCGCGGTAGTCGGCCGTCACCACCCGTGGCGCGAACACCAGCCGTTGCGGGCCCACCCCGCGATCGGCAGCGAAGGCCTTCAAATTGGCGGTGGCGCTGGGGTTGTCATCGAGCAGCCACAGCACGCTGTCGGGCACCGCCCGCAAGATGCGCATCCAGCTGTCGAACATCACCGGGTTGAGCTTGTAGGCGTTGTTGAACGACGCGAAGACGAAGCGGTCGTCGGGCAGCCCGGCCTGTGCGCGGCTGAGTGCGGCGCCGGTTTCGCGGTGGCGGTCGCCCGGCAGGAAGCAGCTGTCCAGGTACAGCGGGCGCTCGCTGAAGCAGGGCTGCTGGTCCGGCGGCAGCACAAAGCGGTCAACGATCACATGGTCGATCCAGGGCAGGGCGGTGGTGCCCATGAAACCTAGCCAGGTGGCCTGCACCGGCGCCGGGCGCAGCGCCAGGATGCCCTGGCGCGTGCCGGCGCTCAGGCCGTGCATGTCGACCAGCACATCGATCTCGCAGGCCAGGATCAGCTGCGCGGCCTGGGCGTCGTCCATCGCCTGGATGCGGTGCACATGCTCGAAGGTCGACATCAGCCGCGCCCGGTAGGGCGTGCCGTCTTCCGGGCTGGAGCAGAAGGCGAACACCTCGACCCGCGTGCGGTCATGCTGGGCCATCAGGTCGGCCAGCAGCAGGCCCACCGCGTGGGTGCACAGGTCGCCCGACAGGTAGCCGATGCGCAGGCGGCTGTGGTTGTAGCGGCGCCCGCTGGCCAGTGTGCCGGTGGCGTGCTGCAGCTTGCGCTGCCCGAACTGCCGCGCCGCCAGCAGCTGCAGTGCGGGGTCGTCGTGGGCGGCCAGCATGGCCAGCGGCGACGTGGCCATCAGCATGCTGTGCGCATCCACCTGCCCAAAGGGCTGGTGCACCGGCCAGCTGCACTGGCGTTGCCGCAGGTGCAGCCAGTGCTGCAGCGCATCGGGTTGCTCGGGCTTGATCTCCAGGCTGCGCTTGAGCGCCGCCTCGGCCTGTGGGTAACGGTGCAACTGCTCGCACAACCTGCCGATCTGATTGAACGCCTGCAGCAGCAGCGGCTGCTGCGCTGCTTGCATCTGCCCCCCGGCGTCGACCACGTGTTGCCAGCAGGCCAGGGCCTCGTCGGTGCGCCCGACGGCTTCGAGCTGCGTGCCCAGGTTGAGGTGCGCCTCGAACAGGTCGGCCTTGATGGCGATGGCTGCACGGTAGGCCGCCATGGCGCCGGCCCTGTCGCCGGCGGTGCCCAGCAGCACGCCCAGGTTGAACTGCGCCACGAAGGCCAGCGCCGCCTGGGGCCCGCGCACCGCCTCAGCCCACTGCCGGTACAGCGCAACGGCCTGGTCGGCCGCGCCTGCGCCGACCAGCGCTTCAGCCTGGCCCAGCAGATCCCCCAGGGCCAGGGATGCCACTGCAGCGGGCGCGCTGGCACCCGCCCTGGGTTTCGAGGCTGATGCGGCGGAAGTGGGCATGGATGCGAGGTATCAAAGTGCCAAATGGTGGTCGAATTTAATGGATAGATATGCGTAAAGCAATCACATCGAGTTTGCTATTGGTTCAAGCATGTAGAGTTGCACGATGTCTGCTGCTTCCAACCATTCCACTGTCCAGTGCCTGTCCGCCGTGGCGCAGCACCACGGCATCGCGGCCCTGCCGGAACGCCTGGTGCATGAGTTCGTGCTGGATGCCAGCGAGCCGTCCACGCGCCAGCTGCTGCGCATGGCGGATTCACTGGGCCTGAAGGCGCAGGCGCGCACCCTGGACTGGGCCGCGCTGACCGCCCTGGACGGGGTGTTCCCGTTGATCGCCCGCCATGCCGACGGCCGGTCGGTCATCGTGGCCGGTGTGGTGCGTGGTGAGGGCGGCGGCCCGGCGCTGCTGGCGGTGCTGGACCCCCGCGCCGCCGATGGCGTTGTGCACACCGGCGAGCAGGCGTTCTGCGCCGGCTGGTCGGGCGAGACGGTGCTGCTCAAGCGCCACTTTCGCCTGCTCGACGCCGACCAGCCCTTCGGCCTGGCCTGGTTTGTGCCGGAGATCATCCGCCAGCGGGGCGCCTTCCGTGACGTGGCGGTGGCTGCGGTGATGCTGCACCTGCTGGGCCTGGCCACTGCCATCTACACCCAGCTGGTGATCGACAAGGTGCTGGCCCACGAGAGCCTGTCCACCCTGGCCGTGCTGACAGTGGCCGTGGTGGGCCTGCTGCTGTTCGAGGCGGGCTTCACCTACATGCGCTCGCACCTGATGCTGCATGCCACCAACATCATCGACATGCGCCTGGCCAAGCGCACCTTCGCGCAACTGCTGGCGCTGCCCATCGAGTATTTCGAGTCGGGCACGGCGGGCGTGATCGTGCGGCACATGCAGCAGGTGCACACCATCCGCAACTTCCTCACCGGGCAGCTGTTCTTCACGGCGCTGGACGCCACCGCCTTGCTGATCTTCGTGCCGCTGCTGTTCTCCTACAGCATCAAGCTCGGCCTGGTGGTGCTGGGCTTCTCGGCGCTGATGGCTGCAGTGGTGCTGCTGATGATCAAGCCCTTCAACCGCCGGCTGGAGGCGCTGTACAACGCCGAGGGCGTGCGCCAGTCCATGCTGGTGGAGACCATCCACGGCATCCGCACCGTCAAGTCGCTGGCCATCGAGCCGCGCCAGCGCAAGCTGTGGGACCAGCGCACGGCCAACACCATCCACATGCAGTTCGATGTCGGCCGCCTGGGCAACCTGGCCTCGGCGCTGACCGGCCTGCTCAAGAATCTGATGTCGGTGGTGGTGATCGCCCTGGGCGCGATGGATGTGTTCAGCCTGCAGCTGACGGTGGGCTCGTTGATCGCCTTCCAGATCATGTCGGGCCGGGTGGTGGGGCCGCTGGTGCAGATGGTGGGCCTGGTGCATGGCTACCAGGAGGCGGTGCTGGCGGTCAAGATGCTGGCCACGGTGATGAACCATCCGCCCGAGCGCCAGTCGGGCGGCGGCCTGCGCCCCGACCTGGCCGGGCGCATCGAGCTCGACGGCGTCACCTTCCGCTACCCGCAGTCCACCGCTGCGGCGCTCGACCGGGTCACGCTCACCATCCCCGCCGGCAGCGTGGTGGGGGTGGTGGGCCGCAGCGGCTCGGGCAAGACCACCTTCACCCGGCTGATCCAGGGCCTGTACCCGCCGCAGCAGGGCGTGATCCGCTTTGACGGCGTGGACATCCGCGAGATCGAGCTGCCGCACCTGCGCCGCAGCATCGGCGTGGTGCTGCAGGACAACTTCATGTTCCGCGGCTCGGTGCGCGAGAACATCGCCATGGGCCGGCCCGACGCCAGCTTCGAGACCATCGTGCAGGCCGCGCAGGCCGCCGGTGCCGACGAGTTCATCGAGCGGCTGCCGCAGGGCTATGACACCCTGCTGGAAGAGAACGCCGGCAACCTTTCGGGCGGCCAGCGCCAGCGCCTGGCCATCGCCCGTGCGCTGCTGCCATCGCCGCGCATCCTGATCCTGGACGAGGCGGCCAGCGCACTCGACCCGGAGAGCGAGGCCATCTTCCTGCGCAACCTGTCGCGCATTGCCGCCGGCCGCACGGTGGTGATCGTCAGCCACCGGCTGTCGACCCTGGTGGGCGCCGATTGCATCTTCGTCTTCGAACAAGGCCAGCTGGCCGACGCCGCCCCGCATGCCCAGCTGCTGGGTCGCTGCGAGCCCTACACCCAGCTGTGGAACCAGCAGAGCCACCAGCCATGAAACCCATCCGCAACGACTGGGCGGTCGACTTCCTGCCCGACGCCGACGCGCTGGAGCGCAAGCGCCTGCCCACCGGCTTCACCACCACGCTCTACCTGCTGGTGGGGCTGCTGGCCGCCGCCGTGCTGTGGGCCTCGCTGTGCGAACTGGACATGGTGGTGACCGCACGGGGCCGCCTGGTCACGCAGACGCCCAACATCGTGGTGCAGGCCTTCGAGACCGCGCAGATCACCAGCCTGGATGTGCGCGCCGGCCAGGTGGTGCGCAAGGGCCAGGTGCTGGCGGTGCTGGACCCGACCTTCGTCAGCGCCGACCTGACCCAGGCGCGCGACCGGCTGGCCAGCCTGGACGCGGAGCTGCACCGGCTGGAGCGGGAGCAGGCCGGCCAGGCCTACGGTGGCGCCGGCAGCAACCGGGATGCGGTGCTGCAGTCGCGCCTGCAGGCCGACCGCAAGGCCAGCTACCAGGCGCGCATGGCGCGGCTCGATGAAAACCTGGGCCGGGTGCAGGCCGGCATCACCACCAACCAGGGCGAGATCGGCGCGCTGGAATCGCGCATGAAGTCGCTGCGCGAGATCGAAGCCATGCAAGAGGCGCTGACGGCGCAGAACTTCCAGTCGCGGCTGAAGCTGCTGGAAAGCCGCGAGCGGCGCCAGGAGGTCGAGCGGGAGCTGCTGAGCGCGGGCCACCGGTCCCAGGAGCTGCGCCGCCAGCTGGCCGAGGCGCAGGCCGAGAAGCTGGCGTTTGCCCAGGAGTGGCGGCAAAAGTCCACCGAGGATCTGGTGGCCGTGCGGCGCGAGCGCGACAGCGTGGCCGAGCAGGTGCGCAAGGCCGACCGGCGCAACCAGCTCATCCGGCTGCTGGCACCGGCCGACGCGGTGGTGCTGGAGGTGGCGGCGAAATCGGCCGGCTCGGTGCTGCGTGAATCGGAGCAGCTGTTCGTGCTGGTGCCGCTGGACGTGCCGCTGGAGGCCGAGATCCAGATCGAATCGGCCGACATCGGCAACGTCAAGCCGGCCGATCCGCTGCGCCTGAAGGTCGATGCCTTCCCGTTCCAGAAGCACGGCTTGATGAAGGGCGTGCTCGACAAGCTGGGCCAGGACGCCTTCACCCGCGACGCCGGCACCGGCGCGCCGCGCCCGGCCTTCTACGTCGGCCGCAGCCGTGTCGACCAGACCGAGCTGCGCGACCTGCCCCGCCAGGCCCGGCTGGTGCCCGGCATGACCCTGACCGCCGAGATCGTGGTGGGGCGCCGCACGGTGATGTCGTACCTGATGTACCCGGTGCTGGGCGGGCTGAGCCAGGCCGCCACCGAGCCCTGATACCCCGGCCGGCGGCCCGGTGTTGCCATCGCATCAAACAAGCTATCAAAAAATAGTTGAAACGTCCGAAACGGTTTTATGCTCCGAATGATTGGGTTTGGTGCATCTGTGCCGGCCGTCACCACATGGAGTGAATGCACGATGAAGATCCTTGCGAGCCTGCCCCTGTTGGCGGCCTGTCTGCTGTCCGGCTGTGCCGCCACCGAGTCCTTCCTGGGCAAGCCCGCTGCAGCTGCACCGGCGCCCGCACCGGTTGCGGCGGTCTGTACCAACTGCGTCGCCAACCCGGTCGTCGGTTACGCCATCACCCGCCCGGCCCTGTGCAACGACTACCCCGTCACCTACCGGGTGCAGATGCCCGAGGTCGATGACCGGGTGCGCCTGGTCGACCGCAGCGTGCTGTCTTCCAACGGCGGCACGGCCTCCCGCGTCGCCAACTGCCCCCAGTGAGCCCCACCATGCCAGTCACCGTCTGCCGCGCCAGCGTCGCCGCCCTCGTCCTGTCTGCCTGTGCACTGGCGCAGGCACAGCCTGTCATCGCCAGCAACCCTGCGGTGGTCAATGAGCGTGCCACCGCCCTGGTGCAGGTGCCCTACGCCTATGAGCCGATCCAGAACATGCCCAGCCGCAGCGGCGCCGGCATCTTCAACAGCGGCCTGATCTTCCTGGCCGACCAGATCGACCGCAACGGCCTGCCCGAGGCGCGCAAGCGCATGACGGTGGTCACCAGCTTCTCGAACCTGAACGACCTGACCGAGAGCTCCAACTTCGGCCGGCTGGTGGGCGAGCACATGCTGCATGAGCTGCAGGTGCGCGGCTGGACCGTCACCGACATGCGCCTGACCCGCAACCTGGTGGTCAACGAGTCTGGTGAGTTCTCCCTCAGCCGCGACATCAAGCGCATCCGCGAGAACCTGCCGGCCGGCAATGTGCTCACCGGCACCTACAGCCTGACGCCTGACGGTGTGCTGCTGAACGCCCGCGTGATCGACCTGGCCACGGGCGAGGTGCTGTCGACCGCGCAGACGCGCTTCGCCCAGGACCGCTTCATCAGCAGCCTGGTCGACAAGCCGCGTGTGCTGCCGACCATCACCCTTGGCCGCTGAAGCCGCGCTGCGGCGCCTGCCATGACCACCCGCATCTGCGCCGGCCATTGGCGCCTGGGGTCCATCGCGCTGGCGCTGGCTGTGCTGCAGGGTTGCTCCAGCCTGCAGACCGGCATGCCTTCGGATTGCCAGATGCCCGGCGGCGAGGGCCTGGCGCGGGTGGACCTGCGCCGCCTGACCGACGAGCTGGCCGACGAGCTGTGTGGCCCGGGCCACCGGGTCGCCAGCGCGGTCGAGGATGGCCCGCCGCTGGCGGTGCTGGTGCCCGACATGGTGGATGTGCAGAGCATGCAGGCCGAGGCGCTGGGCTTGTCGCTGGGCGACCTGTTTCGCGCCAGCGTGGCCACGGTCTGCAAGCTGCCGGTGTTGCACCCGGAGCTGGCGGGGCGGGTGCGGCTGAATGCCTCCGGCCTGAACGCGCTGACGCGGGACCACACAGAGTCGCGGTTGCAGCGCCATGAAGTGGCCACCGCACTGGTGGCCACCTACCACGCACAGGATGCCCGCTTCACGGTGATCGCCCGCCAGCTGGACATCGCCTCGTCGTCGGTGGTGTCGGCTGCGGTGCGCGAGGTCTCGCTGGGCTGCCGGCGCAACATGGCTGGCCGGCCAGAGTTCGTCTACCGGTTTGAGCCGGCCAGGCCGCTGGCTTCGGCACCCGCACCGGCTGCCGCGCCGGCACCCTGAGGCGCAGCAGGCGCGCCTCAAGCGGCAGTCACCGCCCGTCAGCCGCCGCGGCCGCTGGTGGCCTGTGTCAGCGGCGGCCGGGCTGCGGTGCCTGCCACCTGGCGGGCAGCAGCGTCCGTCCAGACCGGCACCGCCGGGCTGGACCGCGACGCCGACGCCGGCACCTGGCCTTCGAAGAAGATGCGCCATTGGCCATCACGCTGCACCCAGTACTGGCGCACGGGGATGCCCTTGGCGCCCGCACGCGCTTGTCGGCTGGTGGCCACGACCAGACGCTGGTCATCGCCGTTCCAGGCGATCAGGCTCAGCTCTTGCCGTGGCGCCCGGGACTCTGCCACCGCTTCCTCGATCTGCGCCCCGGCATCGTGCCAGCGCCTGGCCTGGTCTTGATCGCCGGCCATGCGGGCCTGGTTCCAGCTGTCATAGGCCGCCCGAAAGCCCGCAGCGCCCTGCGCTGCGGCCTGCGGCACCACCCAGTTCAGCTGCCGGGCGATCAGCACGGGCGTCTGGCCGGGCGCGGTGGCGGCGGCCAGTTCCAGCAGGTCGTCGTTGGCCAGCGCGATGCAGCCATCTGTGGCTTGGGGCAGGCGCGCCAGCGTGTCGGCGGGCACACCGTGCACGAACAGCCCGCGCCCGCCACGGCCGAGGCTGCGGTCCCAGGCATTGGGGTAGTTGATGCCCATCGCGCCCTGGCCGAAGCGGGCATCGATGTGCTGCGCATTGAGCCAGTTGGTGATCCAGTACACGCCCAGGGGGGTGCGCTGGTCGCCATCGATGCGCTTGTCCACGCCTTGCAGACCCGAGGAGACGTAGTAGTCGCGCAGCACGGTCAGGCCGTCTGCGCCGTTGCCGATCAGGTACAGCCGCGAGCGCGACACATCCACCACCATGACCGTGCGCATGCTGGGCGGCAGCAGCAGCAGCTCGGCAGGCACCGTGCCCTCGGGCGGGCGGGCGCGCAGGGCGTCCAGGCGCCGCTGTGCCTCCAGCTGCAGGGCAGCCAGGTCACCGCCGCCCTCTGCGGCACGGGCCGAAGCTGCGACTGGCGCCAGGGCAGAACCCAGCGCGCCCACTTGCCCGGCCCGGGCTGCCAGCAGGTCGGCCTGCAGCAGCTGCCCCAGGGCGAAGTTCGGGTGGCTGGTCGCCAGTGCCTCGCTCAGCAGCGTGGCCTGGGCGATGTCGCCAGCCGCCAGCAGCTGGTAGGCGGCCATGAGGCGGCCTTCGGGGCCGTCGTCCGTGCCTGCCAGCAGGCTGGCGGGCGAGACCACCGGCGCTTGGCCTCCAGCAGCGGCCGGTGTCGGGGCGAAGGCCTTCGACTGCGCCACGCCGCCTGCAGGCCACAGCGCGGCGATGATGCTGCCGCCCAGCAGGCAGGCCGCGACCGCCCAGGGCCAGCGCCGCGGCGCCGCGGCTGAGGGTTCCACGGCCGGCAGGCTGGCATACGTCCCCAGCGCGTCCAGGCCCAGCGGAAACCGGCCGCCCTTGCCGCTCATCGCCCCACGTTTTCCTGTTGGATCAGCCATTTGCCGCCCACGTTTTCCAACACCAGCACCTTGGGGCCGGTGGTCGACAGCGAATCGGATTTGTACCCCTGGACCAGGCTCACCCTGGCCAGCTTGCCGGACACCTTGATCTGCAGGCCTTGCACCGTGACGTCGATGCGCTTCTTGCCTTCGATCCTGTCCTTGCGGTCATTCTTCCACTCTTCGCGTGACTTGGCCTTGCCTTTGAAGTCGGCGGTGTAAGCGTTGTAGTACGCCGGCATGTCGCGCTGCGACCAGGCGGCAGCCCAGGCGCTGACCGCGCGGCCGATGTCGCGCTCGTCTGCGTTGGGTGCTTCTGCGGCTGCGGCTGCGGCTGCGGCTGCGGTGGCGCTGGCCGGGGCGGTGCCCGGCCGTGCTGCCGTTGCAGCAGCGGCCACCGTTGCTGCGGGCGCCGGCGCAGGCACGGTTGCCGGCTTGGCGGTGCTGGCTGTGGGCGGCACCGCGGCCACCGCGGCAGGCACTGCTGGCGTGGCCTTGCCGGCCACCGCCGTCGGCGTGGTGGGTGGTGTGGTGGATGGTGCGGCGGGTGTTGTGGCGGGTGTTGTGGCAGTCGCCGTTGCCGACGGTGCAGCCGTGCTGGCGGGCCGGGCGCCGGCGGGCGCGGCCGCCACCACCACAGGTGCCGGTGGCGCCGGAGGGGGCAGCACCACGGGCAGGCGCGGTGCCAGCGCAACCGACGCCGCAGCGATTGCCGGGCTGGCGGTCTTGGGCATGCCGTCGACAAGTGCCAGCCGCGGCCGTGCAGCGGCGCCTTGCTTGTCATAGCGCAGCGCCTTGCGGTAGGCCTCTGCGGCCATGTGGGAATACAGGTCGCCCAGATTCTCATGTGCCGTGGCGTAGCTGGGGTGCGTGCGAATCGCGCGCTCCAGGGCCAGCCGGGCCTCCTGGAACTCGCCCCGCGCGGCCAGCAGCACCGCCACGTTGTTGTGCGGGCCGGGCAGTTCCGGGTGGCTGGCCACCACTTTGCGGAACTGTGCCAGCGCATCGTCACTGCGGTTGAGATTGGTCAGCACCACGCCACGCTGGATCTGCAGTTGGGCGTCGGCAGGCTGGCGTGCCAGTTCGCGGTCGATCAGGGCGAGAGCCTGGGTCCAGTTCTTGTCGGCGTAGAGTGCGGCCAGCGCGCCATCGACAGGCTGCGCCATGGCAGCCGTTGCGGCCCACAGCACGGCGCAGGCAAGGGCCCGTGCGCGTAGGCGGAAATCGGGGAATCGGGGCATGGTGACAAGATGAGTCTGGGAAGGGCGGAATGGTTCGCCACACAGCATGGCCGTTGGGCGCCGTACTTGCTGGAAGCAAGGTGAAAACGCCGTCAATGCCTGGCGATGGTCTGGTCTGGCCGGGCATTGACAGCGCAGTTTAAGCGAAATTCGTGCCTGCCCTTCAGTGTGCTGCTGGCGGCCAAACGTGAGAATTCGACGAAAACTGTGCGAAATGATTATACTTTCATTCACTGTTGATTACTTGCATCGGTCCACCGAGGATTGACCCCCATGTTCCCTGCGCTGCCCCCGGGTGGCACCGATCCCGGCCCTGTGCGCCGGCCCGATCCGGAGGGGCCGAAGCCGACCCTGGGCGTGCAGCCTGTGCGCATGGAGCCCCAGGCGGCGCGCCCGCCTGCGGCTGCAGTGGCCGGTTCAGACGCCAGCAACACGCGGGTGCGGCCCGAAGCCCTGGCGCCGCAGGAGCGCCAGGCGCGTGATGGGGAGGGCGCGCGTTTTGCGCCCGCCACGGCCGGCCCCCAGGCGGCCACGGTGGCCCCGCG
>JARXAJ010000224.1 GCA_029865965.1 Aquabacterium sp. | reverse complement strand
CGGCGGTGGCGCGCACGCCCAATGTGGAAATGCTGCGCTGGGGCCTGATCAACTTCGCTCAGGACCCCGGCCCGGCGCTGGCGGCGCAGCGCCCCACGCCCGAGGGCCTGCTGTCCTGGCGCATCCTGGTGCGCGACGACGGTGCGCTGCCCGGCAAGGGCCGGCTGCCGGTGCTGATCGAATGGCAAGGCCGCCATCCCACCGAGGCCATGCCGGCGTCGGCCGTGGTGCTGCAGGCATTGCGCTTCGGCGCGGTACAAGCGCGTGAGGCCACGCTGCTGCGCTTTCGCGGCGCCCAGGTGGTGCCCGGCGGCCCGGCCCTGGCCGTCACCCTGCAAACGCCCCTGGGCACCGTGGAGCTGGCCACCGCATGACCGACGAACTCTTCCGTGACGACGCCACGCTGCTGCAATGCAGCGCCACCATCACCGCCGTGGGCGAGGCCGGCATCAGCCTGGACCGCACCGTGTTCTACCCGCAGGGCGGCGGCCAGGCCGGCGACACCGGGCGCCTGCAACGCGCCGATGGCGCCAGCCTGGCCATCACCGACACCCGCAAGGGCGCCGAGCCGGGCCAGATCCTGCACCTGGTGGCACCCGGCACCGACCTGGCGGGCTGGGCTGCCGGGCAGTTGGTGACAGCCACCATCGACGCCGGCCGGCGGCAGGCGCACCGCCGCTTCCACACCGCCACGCACCTGCTCTGCGCACTGGTGCCGCATGCGGTGGACGGCTGCAGCATCACCGCAGGCTATGCCCGGCTCGACTTCCACATGACCGACCCGCTGGACAAGGACCAGCTCACCGCCGGCATCGCCCGCCTGGTGGAGAGCGCCCACCCGGTGACCACCCGCTGGATCACCGATGCCGATCTGGACGCCAACCCTGGCCTGGTGCGCAGCATGAGCGTGCAACCCCCGCGCGGCAGCGGCCGGGTGCGCCTGGTGGAAGTGCAGGGCGTCGACCTGCAGCCCTGTGGCGGCACCCATGTGGCCAACACCGCCGAGATCGGTGCCGTCGTCGTCACCAAGATCGAAAAGAAGTCGGCCAAGACCCGCAGGGTCGTGCTCGGCTTTGCCGATCAAGCCTGAGGGACCCCCAAAAGCGACAAACCCCGCCGGAGCGGGGCTTGAACCAAGCAGGGCCCGCGGAACCGGCTTCGCCGGGCCGCTGGGGCCGCCCCCTGGGGGGAGCGCCGCAGGCGCTTCGGGGGGGGTCAGTTACTGTATTTCTCAGCCCGGAAGTCGTCGTGGCACGCCTTGCAGGTGCCGCCCACGGCGCCCATGGCGGTCTTGATGGCATCCAGGCTGCCGCTCTTGGCGGCAACGTCGAGCTTGGCCACCTCGACCACCATCTTGTCGTTCGCTGCCTTGAACTTGGCCGCGTCCGTCCAGATTTCAGGCTTGGCGCGGTTGGGCATGCCCTTGTCGCTGCCCGGCACGAAGCCGGCTGCAGGCAACGTGGACAAGGTGGCCACGATGTTGGCGCTCTCGGCGGCAAGCTTGGCGTCGAACGGCGCCCGGCCGGACGCCATGGCACCGATGCGGCCGACATGGTTGCCCATCACGGTGAAAGCGGACTGGCGGTACTTGATTGCGTCTTCCGGCTTCTGGAACTGGGCTGCGGCGGGCAGGGCGGCAAGCACAGCGGCCGCGGTCAGGGTGGCCATGAGCAGTCGTTTCATGCAATTACTCCAACAATGGGTTGACACAGGTTGCCCGCAGACACTTGCCGGCGACCGCGAGTCTACGGGCGCCTGGCTGGTTTGTTCCAGCATCTGGCCAAGGTGTGCAGCGGCCGACTTCGGCTATCGTTGACAGCCTGTGCAACCGACAAGGCCCCGCCGATGACCAGCGATGTCAAGCATCCGCCCGTGCGGGTCTGGGATCTGCAGACGCGCGCATTCCATTGGCTGCTGGCTACAGCGGTCATCGGCCTGGTCATCACCGCCAAGGTGGGCGGCAACGCCATGATCTGGCACATGCGCCTGGGCCTGGTGGTGCTGGCGCTGTTGAGCTTTCGCATCGTCTGGGGCCTGGTCGGCGGGCGCTGGTCGCGCTTCGCCAGCTTCACCTACGCCCCCGGCACGGTATGGCGCTATCTGCGTGGTGACCACCGCCCTGGTGACCACTTCGAGGTGGGCCACAGCCCGCTCGGTGCGTTCTCGGTGTTTGCGCTGATCGCACTGCTGCTGGTGCAGGTGGGTACCGGCCTGATTGCCGACGACGAGATCGCCACCATCGGCCCGCTCAACCGCTACGTGGCCACTGCCACCGGCATTGCCGCCACCGGCTGGCACAAGGGCTATGGCCAATGGATCTTGCTGGGCCTGATCGGTCTGCACATCGTGGCCATCGCCGTCTACAAGCTGCGCGGCAAGAACCTGGTCACGCCGATGATCACCGGCGACAAACCGTTGCCGGCCAGTGTGCCCGCCACGCAGGACAGCCTGGCCAACCGCGGTCTGGCTGCCGTGCTGCTGCTGGCTTGTGCGGCGCTGGCCGTGTGGATCGCCCGGCTGGGCACCTGACCGGCCCATGTCTGCGCCCGACATCCGCCTGCTGCCGGCCGACTCACCTGACGCGCTGCAAGCGGCGGGTCTGCTGTTCCGCGAGTACGCCAGCGGTCTGGGCATCGACCTCTGCTTCCAGAACTTCGAGGCCGAACTGGCGGGCCTGCCGGGCGACTATGCCGGGCCCCAAGGCGGGTTGCTGCTGGCCTGGGTGGATGGTGAACTGGCTGGCTGTGGCGCGTTCCGCCCCTTGCCCGACGCCGACGATGCCAATGCCTGCGAGATGAAACGGCTGTACGTGCGCCGCGCCTTCCGCCGTTTCGGCCTGGGCCGCTTGCTGGCGCAGGCCTTGATCGACGGCGCGATGCAGGCCGGTTATTCGGCCATGTTGCTCGACACCCTCGATGACATGGAGGCCGCGCGCGGCCTGTACGCCACGCTGGGCTTCGTGGAGGTGCCGCCTTACTACTTCAACCCCATCGCCGGCGCGCACTACCTCAAGGTCGACCTTGCTTGACCAGCACCGGCGCACATTGCGTCCGAAGGCCTCCCGATGACCGAGATCACAGCCCTGCCCGTGGCGCCTTCGCTGCTGGGCGAATCACCGTTGTGGCACCCCGACGAGCAACTGCTGTACTGGGTCGACATCCCCGGCCTGCGGCTCAACCGTTACGACCCGCGCACCGGCCGGCATGACGAATGGCACTTCCCCAGTGAGCCGGCCTGCATCGCGCCACTGCTGGGTGGCGGCCTGCTGATGGCCATGCGCGACGGCCTCTGGCGCTTCGACCCGGCCACCGGCCGCCGCACCCAGGTTGCCGCGCCCCCCTACGACCCCGCCACCCAGCGCTTCAACGACGGCAAGGCCGATGCCCAGGGGCGGTTCTGGGTCGGCACCATCGATGACAAGCGCGAGCCTCGGGCGGCGCTGTACTGCCTGGCCGATGGCGCGCTGCAGCGCATGGCCGGCGGCATCACCGCCAGCAACGGCCTGGCCTTCAGCCCCGATGGCGCGGTGCTGCTCTGGGCCGACACCAAGGCCCACCGGGTGCAGGCCTTCGACCTGGATGCCAGCGACGGCAGCCTGTCGCGGCAGCGGCTGTTTGCCCAGTTTCCGCTGCGGCAGATGGACGCGCCGCTCAGCCGTTATGGTGGCCGGCCCGACGGGGCGGCGATGGACAGCGAAGGCGCCTACTGGGTCGCGATGTTCGAGGGCCAGCGGCTGCTGCGGCTGGCGCCTGACGGTAGCCAGCTGGCCGAACTGCCGCTGCCGGTGCGTTGCCCCACCATGCCCTGTTTTGGCGGGCCTGACCTGAAGACGCTCTACATCACCACCGCGCGCGACAAGCGCCCGGCCGACGAGCTGGCGGCGCAGCCGCTGGCCGGCTGTGTGTTGCAATGCCGCGTGGAGGTGGCGGGCCTGGCGGCCCATGTTGCACGGCTGTAACCAGCGCGCAACAACGCCACACCCAACCGGGAAGAGGTGGCTGCCAACGGGTTTCCACGTATACTTTCTCGGTTTGCCGCAACCAGGCGTGATCGACCATCCATGACGGACAGGCCAGTGCAACAAGGTGGCCACCGCGCAGGGTGGGATGACGCAGAGGATGGTGGTGGCGACAAAGTTGCAAGCACCCGCTTCAAGCGGCTGAATCGAGAAGAAGCAGATGCCTTGAGGGCCCAGGAGCCGCCGGTTTCACCATGGCGGGTCATTGCCGCGCAAGCGGCGCTGGGTGTGGTGGTCGCCCTGATCGGGTGGCTGGCCACCGGGCGGACTGACATCGGCTGGTCGCTGCTTTACGGTGCGGCCACCGCGGTTCTGCCGGGTGCCTTGATGGCGCGCGGCATGACCAGCAAGCTCACCAGCATGGCGCCGGGCACATCCGCCGTCAGCTTCATGTTGTGGGAGATGCTGAAAATTGGTGTGTCGCTCGCGATGTTGTTGGTCGCGGGCCGAGTTGTGCAGCCCTTGGTGTGGCCAGCCCTGTTGGTCGGCCTGGTGGCATGCATGAAGGTTTACTGGGTGGCGCTGCTCTGGCGGCGGCGCCCGATCTGAGACAAGACGGAACTGGACAACACGCATGGCAGCCGCAGAAAACGCCGCAGGCAGCGGACCGACCGCCGGTGAATACATCATTCACCACCTGACCCATCTGCAGAACCACAAGCAGACGTCCATTGTCGACTTCACGGTCTTCAACCTTGACAGCATCTTCTGGGCGACGCTGCTGGGCATCGTGGGCAGCTTCGTCCTGTGGCGCGCCGCCAAGTCGGCCACCGCCGGGGTGCCCGGGCGGTTCCAGGCGGCGGTTGAAATGCTCGTCGAGATGGTCGACAGCCAGGCCAAGGGCATCGTGCACAGCGCACAGAGCCGCAAGCTCGTGGCGCCGTTGGCCCTGACGGTGTTCGCCTGGATCGTCCTGATGAATGCGATGGACTTCCTGCCCGTTGACCTGCTGCCCAGAATTGGCGAGCTGTTCGGCCTGCACTACATGCGCGCGGTGCCCACCGCCGACCTGTCGGTCACCATGGGCCTGGCCCTGTCGGTGCTGTTGATCTGCCTGTACTACAACATCAAGATCAAGGGCTTCGGTGGCTGGGTGCATGAGCTGTTCTCAGCCCCCTTCGGCGACAAGTTCTACCTGTATCCGGTCAACTTCCTGATGCAGGTGATCGAGTTCGTGGCCAAGACTGTCTCGCACGGCATGCGGCTGTTCGGCAACATGTATGCCGGTGAACTGATCTTCTTCCTGATCGCCCTGATGGGCGGCGCCTTTGCGCTGACCGGCACCGGCATCGCGCTGTTCCTGGGGCACATCGTCGCCGGCACGGTGTGGGCCATCTTCCACATCCTGATCGTCGTCTTGCAGGCCTTCGTGTTCATGATGCTGACCCTGGTCTATCTGGGTCAAGCACACGACGCTCACTGAGCCGGCTGGCTCTTTGTGCAAGGGGGCTTCACGGCCCCTTGTATCCCCCGGGCCGGCAGGCTTTGGTTTTTTCGCTTCACCCTCTCAACTCAATCAACTCACTGGAGTCATCATGGAAGTCATCAGCTTTGTCGCCCTCGCCGCTGGCCTGATCATTGGTCTGGGTGCCGTCGGCGCCTGTATCGGCATCGGCATCATGGGCAGCAAGTACCTGGAAGCCGCTGCCCGCCAGCCCGAACTGATGGGCGAACTGCAGACCAAGATGTTCCTGCTGGCTGGCCTGATCGACGCGGCCTTCATCATCGGTACCGGTATCGCGCTGTGGTTCGCCACGGCCAACCCGTTCCTGGCCCAGATCGCCAACCTGCCCAAGTGAGTGAACCCACTCCCGCAGCGGCAACGCCGCTCCCCCGCAAGGGGGCGGCGTCTGTGGTCCGGCCAAGCCGGTCCCGCAGTGGCTGCTGGCTGGGGGTTCGGCGTGGCCCGTCCCAGCGGATGGGCCGCAACCCACCACTTTTGATCGAGGTACAAACGTGAGCATCAACGGTACCCTCATCGCCCAGATGATCGTCTTCGCGATCCTCGTCTGGTTCACGATGTCATTCGTCTGGCCGCCGATCGCCACCGCCCTGGACGAGCGCGCCAAGAAGATCGCCGAAGGTCTGTCGGCTGCCGACAAGGCCAAGAGCGATCTGGCTGTGGCCAATCAGCGTGTCGAACAGCAATTGGCCGCTGCCCGCACCGACGCCGCCAAGCGCCTGGCCGATGCCGAGCGCCTGGGCCAGCAACTGGTCGAGGAAGCCAAGTCGCGTGCGACGGAAGAAGGCGCCAAGATCGTGGCAGCTGCCAAGGCCGAGGCCGAGCAAGAAGCCGTGAAGGCCCGCGAGGCCCTGCGCGAGCAGGTGGCAGGCCTGGCGGTCAAGGGCGCGGAAGCGATCCTGCGCCGTGAAGTCAACGCCGGCGTGCACGCCGAGTTGCTGGGTCGCCTGAAGGCTGAGCTCTGACCATGGCTGAGCTGGCAACCATCGCACGTCCTTACGCCGAGGCGCTGTTCAGGTCAGCGGGCGGCAACGACGCCACCGTCTGGAAGACCCAGATGGACAGCCTGGCGCAACTGGCGTCTGACGCCGATCTGCGCCAGTTCGCCGACAGCCCCAAGGTGGCCCCGCTGCAGGTCTTCGACCTGATCGCCGGCATCGCCCTGCAGAAGGGCCTGAGCCTGGACCATCGTGTTGCCAACCTGCTGCGCACGGTGATCGAGAACGGCCGCCTGTCGGCGTTGCCCGAGATCGCCGGGCAGTTCAGCGCGCTGGTCAATGCGCAGTCGGGCTCGTCGGACGCCATCGTCTACAGCGCCTTTCCCATCGACGACGCGGCACTGGTCGACGTGGTGGCGGCGCTGGAAAAACGCTTCGCGCGCAAGCTCCAGGCCCGGGTCGAGATCGACGCTGAACTCATCGGTGGCATCCGCGTGGTGGTGGGCGACGAAGTGCTCGACACCTCGGTGAAAGCACGCCTCGAACAAATGAAAGTCGCCCTGACGGCGTGACGGTGCCGGGCCGGTCGGCCCGCGATCCGCAGCGTTGTCGCAAGGAGAACCTTATGCAACTGAATCCCGCAGAGATTTCTGAACTCATCAAGTCCCGCATCGAGGGTCTTGGCGCGTCGTCGGACATCAAGAACCAGGGCACCGTCGTGTCTGTCACCGACGGCATCGTGCGTGTGCACGGCCTGTCTGATGTGATGGCCGGCGAGATGCTGGAATTCCCGGCCACCGCCAGCGGCCAGCCCACCTACGGTCTGGCGCTGAACCTCGAGCGCGACTCGGTCGGCGCCGTGATCCTGGGTGAGTACGAGCACATCTCCGAAGGCGACACCGTGAAGTGCACGGGCCGCATCCTGGAAGTGCCCGTGGGTCCCGAGCTGATTGGCCGCGTGGTCAACGCCCTGGGTCAGCCCATCGACGGCAAAGGCCCGATCAACGCCAAGATGACCGACGTGATCGAGAAGGTCGCCCCGGGCGTGATCGCGCGCAAGAGTGTCGATCAGCCGGTGCAGACCGGCCTGAAGTCGATCGACTCGATGGTGCCCGTCGGCCGTGGCCAGCGCGAGCTGATCATCGGTGACCGCCAGACCGGCAAGACCGCGGTGGCGATCGACGCGATCATCAACCAGAAGGGTCAGAACATGACCTGCGTCTACGTTGCGATCGGCCAGAAGGCCTCGTCGGTCAAGAACGTGGTGCGCGCGCTGGAAGCCAATGGCGCGATGGACTACACCATCGTCGTGGCGGCCACCGCGTCTGAGTCTGCAGCCATGCAGTACGTGTCGGCCTACTCGGGCTGCACCATGGGCGAGTACTTCCGCGACCGCGGCCAAGACGCGCTGATCGTCTATGACGACCTGTCCAAGCAGGCCGTGGCTTACCGCCAGGTGTCGCTGCTGCTGCGCCGCCCGCCAGGCCGCGAAGCCTTCCCCGGCGACGTGTTCTATCTCCACAGCCGCCTGCTCGAGCGCGCCGCCCGCGTGAACGCCGACTATGTCGAAGCCTTCACCAAGGGTGAGGTCAAGGGCAAGACCGGCTCGCTGACCGCGCTGCCGATCATCGAGACGCAAGCCGGCGACGTGTCGGCCTTCGTGCCGACCAACGTGATCTCGATCACCGACGGCCAGATCTTCCTGGAAACCAGCCTGTTCAACAGCGGCATCCGCCCCGCCATCAACGCCGGTATCTCGGTGTCGCGGGTGGGTGGTGCGGCCCAGACCAAGCTGATCAAGTCGCTCTCCGGTGGCATCCGGACCGACCTGGCGCAGTACCGCGAACTGGCGGCGTTTGCGCAGTTCGCCTCCGACCTGGACGACGCCACCCGCAAGCAGCTCGACCGCGGCGCCCGCGTGACCGAACTGCTCAAGCAGGCCCAGTACAGCCCGCTGCCGATCAGCCTGATGGGTGCCACGCTGTTCGCGGTGAACAAGGGCTTCATGGACACGGTCGAGGTCAAGAAGATCCTGGCCTTCGAACACGGCCTGCACCAGCACCTCAAGAGCAGCCACGCTGCCCTGCTGGCCAAGCTGGAAAAGGACAAGGCCATGGACAAGGCGGCAGAGGAAGAGCTGACTGCCGCTTGCACGGCATTCAAGAAGTCCTTCGCCTGATCATGACGACCCCCACGCTCGCTGCGCTCGATGCCCCCGGAGGGGGCGCGGGCCGGCTTGGGGCGGCCCGGCGCCGTCCCGGCCCGACCAGCCACAAGGAGCACTGCCATGGCAGTCGGTAAAGAGATCCGCGGCAAGATCAAGAGCTTCGAAAACACGAAGAAGATCACCAAGGCCATGGAAATGGTCTCGGCGTCGAAGATGCGCAAGGCGCAGGACCGCATGCGTGCGGCCCGGCCTTACGCCGAGAAGATCCGCAACATCACGGCCAATCTGTCGCAGGCCAACCCCGAGTACCGCAGCGCCTACATGCGCCAGGGCGGCAACAGCAAGGTGACGGGCTTCATCGTCGTCACCGCCGACAAGGGGCTGTGCGGCGGCTTGAACACCAACGTGCTGCGTGCCGTCACCAATGAACTGCGCGAGGTGCAGGCAGCAGGCGGCGCGGCGCAGGCGGTAGCCATCGGCAACAAGGGCTTTACCTTCCTCAACCGCATCGGCGCCAAGGTGGTGAGTCACGCCACCCAGCTGGGCGATGCGCCGTTGCTCGAGAAGCTGATCGGCCCGGTCAAGGTGATGCTGGACGCGTTCGTCGAAGGCAAGATCGACAAGGTGCAGCTGTGCTACACCCGCTTCATCAACACGATGAAGCAGGAAGCGGTGATCGAGCAGCTGCTGCCCTTGTCAGCCAACCGCCTGGAGCAGACGGCCGCCGAGAAAGCGCAGTACGGCTGGGACTACATCTACGAGCCCGAAGCCGCCACGGTGATCGACGAGCTGCTGACCCGCTACATCGAAGCGCTGGTGTTCCAGGCCGTGGCCGAGAACATGGCCTCGGAGCAGTCGGCCCGCATGGTGGCCATGAAGGCCGCCACCGAGAACGCCGGCAGCCTGATCGGCGAGCTGAAGCTGGTCTACAACAAGACCCGCCAGGCCGCCATCACCACCGAGCTGTCAGAAATCGTCAGCGGCGCCGCCGCCATCAGCGGCTGACCGAGCCGCACGCAACGAACACTGTTTGAAGGACTTAAAAATGGCCAATACACAAGCACAGGGCAAGATCGTTCAGTGCATCGGCGCCGTGGTGGACGTGGAATTCCCGCGTGACGCCATGCCGCGTGTCTATGACGCGCTGAAGCTCGACGGCTCGGCGCTGACGCTGGAAGTGCAGCAGCAGCTGGGCGACGGCGTGGTGCGCACCATCGCGCTGGGCTCGTCCGACGGCCTGCGCCGCGGGCTGATGGTCAGCAACACCGGCGCGGCCATCACTGTGCCGGTGGGCAAGGCCACGCTGGGCCGCATCATGGACGTGCTGGGCAACCCGATCGACGAGCGCGGACCCGTCAGCATGGAGCTGAGCGCGTCCATCCACCGCAAGGCGCCCACCTATGACGAACTCAGCCCCTCGCAAGAGCTGCTGGAAACCGGCATCAAGGTGATCGACCTGATCTGCCCGTTCGCCAAGGGCGGCAAGGTGGGCCTGTTCGGTGGTGCCGGCGTGGGCAAGACCGTGAACATGATGGAGTTGATCAACAACATCGCCAAGGCGCACAGCGGCCTGTCGGTGTTTGCCGGCGTGGGTGAGCGCACCCGCGAGGGCAATGACTTCTACCATGAGATGGCCGAGTCGGGCGTGGTCAACCTCGAGAACTTGGGTGAGTCCAAGGTGTCGATGGTCTACGGCCAGATGAACGAGCCCCCGGGCAACCGTCTGCGTGTGGCGCTGACCGGCCTGACGATTGCCGAGTCGTTCCGCGACGAAGGCAAGGACGTGCTGTTCTTCGTCGACAACATCTACCGCTACACCCTGGCTGGTACCGAAGTGTCGGCGCTGCTGGGCCGCATGCCGTCGGCCGTGGGCTACCAGCCCACGCTGGCCGAAGAGATGGGCCGCCTGCAAGAGCGCATCACATCGACCAAGGTCGGCTCGATCACCTCGATCCAGGCGGTTTATGTGCCTGCCGACGACCTGACCGACCCGTCGCCCGCCACCACCTTCGCCCACCTGGACGCCACGGTCGTGTTGTCGCGTGACATCGCGTCGCTGGGCATCTACCCGGCCGTCGATCCCCTGGACAGCAACAGCCGCCAGGTCGACCCGAACGTGGTGGGTGAAGAGCACTACAGCACCACCCGCGCCGTGCAGTCGACCCTGCAGCGCTACAAGGAACTGCGCGACATCATCGCCATCCTGGGCATGGACGAGCTGAGCCCGGAAGACAAGCTGGCCGTGGCCCGCGCACGCAAGATCCAGCGCTTCCTGTCGCAGCCCTTCCACGTGGCCGAGGTGTTCACCGGCAGCCCTGGCAAGTATGTGCCGCTGAAGGAAACCATCCGCGGCTTCAAGATGATCGTGGCCGGTGAGTGCGACCACCTGCCCGAGCAGGCCTTCTACATGGTCGGCACCATCGACGAGGCCTTCGAGAAGGCCAAGAAGATCAACTAAGGAGCCGGCATGGCCACCCTCCAAGTCGACGTTGTCTCTGCCGAGTCGAGCATCTTCTCGGGCCAGGCCAAGTTCGTCGCCCTGCCGGGCGAGAACGGCGAGCTGGGCATCCTGCCCCGGCACACGCCGCTGATCACCCGCATCAAGCCGGGCGCGGTGCGCATCCAGCCGGCCGATGGCAGCGAAGAGGTCTTCGTCTTTGTCGCCGGCGGCATCCTGGAAGTGCAGCCGGGCGTGGTCACCGTGCTGGCCGACACCGCCATCCGCGGCCAGGACCTGGACGAGGCCAAGGCGCTGGAAGCCAAGAAGCTGGCGGAAGAGGCGATGAAGAATGCCAAGACCGACATCGACTTCGCCAAGGCCCAGGGCGAGTTCGCCACCATGGCTGCGCAGATCGCCGCCATCTCCAAGCTGCGCAAGAAGCGCTGAGCACCTGCCCGCACATTCGCGGGCGGGCTGTTGATCCCGCCTCCAGACCCCTTGCGGTCTGTCTGCCAAAAGCCTGCCCGGCCCCGCCGCGCAGGCTTTTTCCATGGGGCGCGCTAAGCTGTGGCCACCGCAACCCGATCGAGCAGCCATGGCCAAGGACAAGGGCAGGACCAAAAAGGACAAGGCCAACGACAAGGCTGGCACATCAGCCAACGGCCGCATGTCCAAGGCCGACTACCTGGCCGCCATGGAGCCGCTGGAACTGCAGCTGAACAATCTGGTGCGTTGGCTGCAGCACACCGGCCGGCGCCTGGCGGTGGTGTTCGAAGGCCGTGACACGGCCGGCAAGGGTGGCGCCATCGCCGCCATCGCCGACACCTTGAACCCGCGCCAGTGCCACGTGGTGGCACTGGCCAAGCCCAGCGAGCGTGAGCAGACGCAGTGGTACTTCCAGCGCTATGTGCCGTACCTGCCTGCAGCCGGTGAGATCACGCTGTTTGACCGCAGCTGGTACAACCGCGCCGGCGTCGAGTCGGTCATGGGCTATTGCTCTGCGGCGCAGACCCAGGCCTTCCTGCAGCAGGCCCCGCTGTTCGAGCGATTGCTGGCCGACGATGGCCTGCTGTTGTTGAAATACTGGCTGACCGTCGACCAGGCCGAACAGGAGCAGCGTTTTGCCGAGCGCCTGCAAGACCCGCTCAAGCGCTGGAAGTTGTCGCCGATCGACCTGAAGGCGCGCGACAGGTACGCCGCCTATGGCCAGGCGCGGGACGCCATGCTGAAGGCCACACACAGCGACCATGCGCCGTGGACCCTGGTGGACTTCAACGACCAGCGCCGCGGCCGTCTGGCGCTGATCCGCCACCTGTTGGCCCATGTGCCCGATACCCAGGTGGCGGCCGCGCCACTGGACCTGCCGCCGCTGGCCAGCCCGCCATTGATCGAGCGGTTGCCGCGCGGCTTCAAGGCAGTCTGAGCCAGCTTCAGCGCATCAGCGGCCGGTTGGGCAACTCGTTGGGGTTGGCTTGCTGCGCGCCCAGCGGGTGGTGGGCGCGCAGCAGCGCGTCGATGGCGGCCACCGCGTCGGACAGCCCGGCCTCGAAGCTGCCCTGGCCGAAAGCCTCGCGCATCGGCGTGATCAAGGCCTGCCACTGCGCCGCATCCACATGCTGGTTCAGGCCCCTGTCGGCCACGATCTCGATCGCATGCTCGGCCAGCAGCAGGTAGACCAGCACGCCGTTGTTGGCCTCGGTGTCCCACACCCGCAACTTGCCGAACAGGGTGATGGCGCGGTCGCGGGCCGACAGGTCCTGCCACAGGTACGACAGCGGCAGCCCGGCCTCCACCACCACCCGGATCTCACCGCTGTGGCCGGTTTCGCTGGCGGCCACACTGGCCTCGATGCGCTGCAGCGCCGCCTCGGGCAGGGCCTGCGCAGCATCGCGCTCGTCCCACCAGCGGTGGCGCAGGATGCGGGCCAGGCGCTGCCACAGGCTGCGGCGCACGCTGGGCGGGCTGGGGG
>JARXAJ010000222.1 GCA_029865965.1 Aquabacterium sp. | reverse complement strand
GGCCACCGCCGCGGCGGTGCGCGCCGGGCTGGCGGCCGCAGGGCACACCTTGTGCACGCTGCCGGCGCTGTTCGACTGAAGCCTACCGATCCAGGATGGCGCAGGCCGTGGCGGCCAAGTGCTTGGTGTGGCTGTTGTCAGCCGACGCCGGCGCATTGCCGATGCCGATCAGGTTGCGCTTGAACACGCCCTGGCCGATGGACGCCAGGCGGAACATCGAGAACGCCAGGTAGACGTTGAACCCCGGGATGGAGGTGCGCCCGGTGCGCCTGCAGTAAGCCGCGACGTACGCCGACTCATCGGGGATGCCCGAGGCCGCCAGATCGATGCCGCCCAGCGTGCCCCAGCTCTCGGAGTTGGAGTGGTACAGGATGCAGCCGTAGGCGATGTCGGCCAGCGGGTGGCCCAGGGTCGACAGCTCCCAGTCGAGCACGGCGATGATGCGCGGCTCGGTGGGGTGGAACATCACGTTCTCCAGCCGGTAGTCGCCATGGGCGATGCTGACCTCGTCGCTGCCTTGGGCCAGCTGTTCCAGGCGCGCCGGCAACTCGGCCATCAGCCGCTCCATCGCGGGGATGGCCTCGGTCTCGGCGCCGCGGTACTGCTTGATCCAGCGGTCGATCTGGCGCTGGAAGTAGTTGCCTGGCCGGCCATAGTCGGCCAGGCCGATGGCGGCGTGGTCAACCTGGTGCAGCTGCGCCAGCGTGGCGTTCAGGTTGTCGTAGATGGCGGCACGCTCGGCCGGCGGCAGGCCCGGCAGGCGGGCATTGCGGAAGATGCGGCCTTCCAGAAAATCCATCACGTAGAACGCGGTGCCGACCACCGACGCGTCGTCGCAGAAGGCGCGCATGCGCGGCACCGGGAAGCCCACCTGGCCCAGCGCCGACATCACGCGGAACTCCCGGTCCACCTGGTGCGCGCTGGCCAGCAGCGTGCCGGGCGGCTTCTTGCGCAGCACCCAGCGCTGGTCGCCGGCGGTGATCGAGTAGGTGGGGTTGGATACGCCGCGGTTGAACTGGCCCAGCACCAGCGGCTGCGCCGGATCAGCGACATGGGTGCGGAACCAGGCGTCCAGCGCCGCTTCGTCCAGGCGTTGGTTGTCGCGCACCGCGCCGATCAGCGGCGTTCCGGGGTCGATGGCGGTCATCGGCTCAGGCCTCGTGCGCCAGCGCCAGGCCCGGGATCGGCCAGTCGTCGATGGCGATCAGCTTGCCGGTGCCCGACAGCGTGACGAAGGCGGTGCGCCGGTCCTTGCCGCCGAAGCAGAGGTTGGTGGTCATGCGGTCGGGCAGCGGCACATGGCTGCACAGGCTGCCGTCAGGCGAGATGATGCTGATGCCGCCATGCATCAGCGTGGCCACGCAGATGTTGCCCAGCACGTCGACCGCCAGCGAATCGAAGCGCTGCAGCATGCCGCCGGGCGACGCGGCCAGCATGCGACCGCCGTTGGGCGACGGCCAGGCGTCCTTGCGCACCTGGCCCGGGGCGGTGATGTCGTAGGCCCACAGCCGGGCGCCGGCGGTCTCGGCGTAATACAGCGTGCTGCCGTCGGGCGACAGGCCCACGCCGTTGGGCGTCAGCAGCGGCCGGGCCACCACGCTGGCGGGGCTGCCGTCGGGGCGGCCGTAGTACACCGCGCCCATGTCCATGTCGTGCGCACGGCCCTTGCCCAGGTCGGTGAAGTAGAAGCCGCCGTGGGCGTCGAACACCAGGTCGTTGGGGCCACGCAGGCCCCGGCCGTCCACCTGCTCATACAGGCGCTCGGCGCGGCCGGTGCCCAGGTGCACGCGCTCGATGCGGCCGCCCGAATAGTCGGCCGCCTGGGCCATGGGGCGCAGCGTGCCGTCGGCTTCGGTGTGCCAATGGAAGCCGCCGTTGTTGCACACATACACCGCGCCGTCGGGCCCGATGGCCGCGCCATTGGGGCCGCCGCCCAGATCGGCCACCACGCTGATGCGGCCGTCGGGCGTCACCCGGCTCAACGTGCCGCGGGCGATCTCGACCAGCAGCACCGAGCCGTCGTCCATGGCGATCGGGCCTTCTGGGAACTGCAGGCCACTGGTGATCTCTCGGAATTTCATCGGGGCTCCTCGGGGCGCGGTTGGGGATGTCGGGCACAGCTTAGCCAGCGCGGCGTGCCGCTGCAATGCGGCAGGTGACAGCCTGGCCTAGCATCTGCCCATGCCCAAACTGCACCCGCCCGACAAGGCCGCCCTGCTGGCACTGCCGCCCTACCCGGGCATCGGCCCCGCCGCCGTGCGGGTGCCACGCAGCGACGCGGCCCTGGCCGACGCCCTGGCCGACCTGGCGGCGCAGACCCACATCGGCTTCGACACCGAGAGCCGCCCCACCTTCACCAAGGGCCAGGAAAGCACCGGCCCCGACGTGGTGCAGTTCGCCACCGCCACCACCGCCTATGTGCTGCAACTGCAGCACCCGGGCTGCGCCGCGCTGGCGTGCCAGCTGCTGGTGCAGCCGGGCGTGGTGAAGGTGGGTTTCGACCTGCAGCAGGACCTGGGCCAGTTGCGGCGGCGCCTGGGCACCGACGTGGTGCCGCTGCTCGACCTGACCCGGGTGTTCCACCGCCTGGGCTACCCGCGCACCTTGGGCATCAAGTCGGCCGTGGGGGTGGTGTTCGGCCAGCGCTTCGTCAAGAGCAAGCGGGTGACCACCAGCAACTGGTCGAACCCGGTGCTTGATGCGCGCCAGGTGCTGTACGCCGCCAACGACGCCTATGTGGCCCTGCAGGTGATGCTGGCGCTGCAGCGGCAGGGCACGCCACTGGACCTGCCGCCGTGATGCCCGGGTCTGCCCTGCAGACCCCGGCTTGTTCTCGGCTTGGCTCACCAGGCGGCCTTTCAGAATGCAGCTGGCCCGCTGGCGCTGACCGTGCCGCCTGGCCCGGCTGGCCAGCCTGCAACGGACACCTGGCGCGCGACCCGGCGCGCAACACCTGCCCCCGCACCCTGCGCAATGCCCCCCGCCGCTGAACGCCCCGAAGAAGCAGCCCGCCTGCATGCCGTGCGGCGCCTGGGCATGCTCGACACCGGCCCCGAGGACCAGTTCGACGCCCTCGCCCGCACCGCCGCCCTGGTGTGCCGGGTGCCGATCGCGCTGATCAGCCTGATCGACCATGACCGGCAGTGGTTCAAGGCCAATGTCGGCCTGCCCGGCGTGCGGCAGACGCCGCGCGACCAGGCGTTCTGCGCCCATGCTGTGCCGGGCGACCAGCTGCTGGAAGTGCGCGATGCCAGCCGCGACCCGCGCTTTGCCCACAACCCGCTGGTCACGGCGGCGCCCGACATCCGGTTCTAAGCGGGTGCACCGCTGCGGCTGGGCGACGGCCACCGGGTCGGCACGCTGTGTGTGATCGACCGCCAGCCCCGCCAGCTGGACGACACCCAGCGCGAGGCGCTGCGCCAGCTGGCTGTGGCCGCCGTGCACGCACTGCAGGCCCGCCGTGCCAACGTCGATGCCCGCGCGGCGGGCGAGGTGGTCGGCGATGCCGGCCCGGTCGAGGATGTCACCGAGCACCGGCGCATGGCAGCGCTGATCGAGCGCACCGGCCGCATCGCCGGTGTGGGCGGCTGGGAGCTGGACCTGCGCACCCAGGCCCTGACCTGGTCGGCCCAGACCCGCCTGATCCATGAGGTGGCCGACGACCATGTGCCCCAGCTGGCATCGGCGATCGGCTTCTATGCCGAGGACGTGCGCCAGCAGATGGAAGCCGCCGTGGAGATGGGCATCGCCGAAGGCCTGCCCTGGGATCTGGAGCTGCCCCTGGTCACCGCACGGGGGCGGCAGATCTGGGTGCGGTCACAAGGCAGTGTGGAGCTGGAAGCCGGGCGTGCGGTTCGCCTGGCCGGTGCGGTGCAGGACATCACCGAGCAACGCAGCCGCCGCCTGCAGTTGCTGCAGGAACAGGCGCTGCGCACCACATTGCAGACGCAGATGGCGCACACCGAGCGCCTGCTGCGCGAGCGCAGCGAAATGCTCGATGTGATGGCCCATGAGGTGCGCCAGCCCTTGAACAATGCCTCGGCCGCGATGCAGAGTGCCTCGCGGGCGCTGGCAGGCCTGTCCGAAGAAGACGCGTCGCCACGGCTGGCACGTGCCCAGACCGTGCTGGCCCAGGTGCTGGCCAGCATCGACAACACCCTGGCCGTGGCCGCGCTGCTGAGCACGGGCCAGCCGATCGAACGTGCCGACACCGACATCGACGCGCTGCTGCAGGTGGCCATCGCCGACGTGCCGCAACCGCAGCGCCAGCGCATCCGCATCCAGCGCCACACCCTGGCCCGCACGGCGTCCATGGACATGCACCTGATGCGCCTGGCCCTGCGCAACCTGTTGAACAACGCGCTGCAGCACAGCCCCGACGACGCGCCGGTGGTGATGCACCTGCGCGACAGCGAAGACCCCCTGGCGCTGCTGATCGATGTGGCCGATGCCGGCAGCGGCATTGCGGCCGATCTCTTGCCACGGCTGTTTGAGCACGGCATCCACCGCCACCAGCCGCGTGCCCGGCGCGGCCAGGGCCTGGGGCTGGGGCTCTACATCGTCGGCCGGGTGATGGCCCTGCACGCGGGCAGCGTGCAACTGCTGGCCAACGGGCCGCAAGGCGTGCACATGCGCCTGGTGGTCATCCAGTCGCACACCGACTGAGCCGTTGCCGGCCGGCGGCTACACCGCCATCAGCCCGGCCTTGAAGACATAGCCCACACGCGGCTTCGACTGCAGCGGCACCGGCACCGGCGTGGCACGTTCGATGCGCCGGCGCAGGCGGTAGATGATGGCGTTCAGACCGTCGGGCGCGTCGCCGCCCGCGTCGCGCCGCAGGCGCTGGCACAGGGCCTCCCGCGTGACCGCGGCGCCGCGCGCTTCCACCAGGCAGCCCAGCACCAGCAGGTCGATCTCGCTGAGGTCCACGCACACCCCGTCGGGGGCAATCAACTGGCGGCCACGGCGGTCCACCTTCCAGGGCGTGTCGTTGCGCTGGGACGTGTCGGCGCGCCGCTGCACCGCCTCGATGGCAGCGGCCACCTGCTCAAACTGCACCGGCTTGGCCAGGTACATGTCGGCACCCGCGCGCACCACCTGCTGGAACACCTCGGGTGCCAGCCGGCCCGACACCACCACCAGCCCCGCCCTGGTGCGCCGGCGCAGCACATCGATCAGGTCGATGCCGTCGATGCCCGGCAGCATCAGGTCGACGATGTAGAAATCGAAGCCGAAGGCGTTGTCGTGCGCCAGCAAGGCATGCGGGCTGCCAAACACGTCCACGGCCATGCCCAGGTCACGCAGGAACTGCGACAGGAACTCGGTGTACTCGGCATCGTCGTCGATCAACGCCAGGGATCTGGGCAACATGGGTTGGCTCTCAAGAAAACGCCGGGCCGCCCCAAGTTTTCTTGACCCCCCTCGGGGGGGCTGGCGCGTCAGCGGCAGGTTTGGGGGCACGCATGAAAAGCGGACCAGGCCCGATTGAACCGCATGGCGGGCAGCGCAACGTGTGGAAGTGCCGGCAGATCACCCCACAGATTCGCAGGCCGATCACAAGTCACTTCAGCGGTGATCGCCGCGTGCCGAAACCGGAGCAAGGCCGATCGCGCCGAAGGATCCTGGTTGTCTTCCCCTGGAGTTGTTGTCCATGCATTCACTTCGCTCAAAGTTGGTGGTGTTGGTGTCGGTGGGCGTTGCGGCCCTGTGCCTGCTGGCGGGCACGGTGAAGCTGGCGAACGTCCAGAAAATGCAGGCCGTGCAGCGTGGCCTGGTGGCCAAGGACGTGGTGGCCGACATCCTGCCGCCGCCGCTGTACCTGATCGAGCTGCGCCTGGTGCTGGGCATGGCGGTCGATGGCAGCCTGCCCGTGGGCGAAGCCCGGCAGTTGCAGGCCCGCCTGGTCAAGGAGTATGGCGAGCGCGTGGCCTTCTGGACCAGCCATCCGCCGTACGGACTGGAGGCGCGGCTGCTGGGCGCCCAACATGCCCAGGGCCAGCGCTTCATCGCATCGGCTGCGGGCGTGCTTCAGGCCGTGGAAGCCGGCGATGTGCAGGCCGCCAAGGCCAGCCTGGCAGCCGCGCATGGCCTGTATCTGGCACACCGGGCCGGTGTCGACGCCAGCGTGCAGGTGGCCAGCGCGTTTGCCGAGAACGCCATGGCCAATGTGCAGCGCAATTCCGACCGCACGGACTGGGCGCTGATCCTGGGCTTGCTGGCAGCGGCCACGGCGCTGGGCCTGCAAGGCCTGTGGACCCTGCGCGCGGTGCTGCAGGCCACCGGCGGCGAGCCTGCGGACGTGGCCCGCATCGCCAACGCCGTGTCGCAGGGCGACCTGACCATGGCCGTCGGCGTGCGCCCGGGTGACGACAGCAGCATGATGGCGGCGATGGCGCGCATGTGTGCCAAGCTGCGCGAGATCGCCGCCAGCGTCAACCACAGCAGTGCCAGCATCGCAGCCGGGTCGCAGCAGATCGCCAGCGGCAACATGGACCTGAGCGTGCGCACCGAGCAGCAGGCATCCAACCTGCAGCAGACCGCATCGGCGATGGACGAGTTCTCGGGCACCGTGCAGACCAGCGCCGACACCGCCCGCATGGCCGCACAGCTGGCCGAGTCCGCCAGCGCCAGCGCCCAGCGCGGCGCCAAGGTGGTGGGCGATGTCGTCTCCACCATGGACGCGATCGCCCACAGTTCCAGGCGGATCGGCGAGATCACGGCGGTGATCGACGGCATCGCCTTCCAGACCAACATCCTGGCGCTGAATGCAGCGGTCGAGGCTGCCCGCGCAGGCGAGCAGGGGCGCGGCTTTGCCGTGGTGGCCAGCGAGGTGCGCAGCCTGGCGCAGCGGTCGGCCACGGCGGCCAAGGAGATCAACCACCTGATCGGCCAGAGCGTCACCCGTGTGCAGGCCGGCACCGCACTGGTGGCCGATGCCGGCAACAACATGCGCGAGATCGTCGACCAGGTGCAGCGGGTCACCGACCTGATCGGCGAGATCTCCACGGCCACCCACGAGCAGACCCAGGGCATCAGCCTGGTGAGCACAGCGGTGAGCGGGCTCGATTCAGCCACCCAGCAGAACGCGGCCCTGGTGGAAGAGTCGGCCGCTGCGGCGAGCAACCTGCAAGGGCAGGCCGAATCGCTGGTGCAGCTGGTGCGCTTCTTCAAGGTGGGCGGCGCAACGCAGCCAGCGCCAGTCTGAGCCCGGCGAACAGAGCGGCACGCCACCCTGCGCCGCGTGCCGCGCCCTGGCCTGCCGCACAACGGCGCACACGGTGCGCAGCGCTGGGCAGGCGGTCGTCAGGGTCTCACCAGGCAACAGCACGGCATCGAGATCGGCGCGCAACTCCGGCTCCACGCGAACCTGGGGGATGGCGGCAGTTTTCATCCGAAGAATGATTGGTTTAACCTGCGTCCAGCGACCTGAGCCATGCACGCATCGACCCTGCCACCGCACGCACCAGCCAAGCTGCCAGGTCCGCAGCTGCCGCGGCTCTACACCTTTCGTCGCTGCCCGTACGCCATGCGCGCACGGATGGCGCTGCTGCAGGCCGGGCTGGCCTTCGAGGCGGTGGAGGTCAGCTTGCGCGACAAGCCAGCCAGCTTGCTGGCCTTGTCGCCCAAAGCGACGGTGCCGGTGCTGCAGTTGCCCGATGGCAGCGTGATCGACGAGAGTTGGGACATCCTGCGCTGGGCACTGGCCGCGCCGGATACGCAAGGCTGGTGGGCCCGGGCGCAGTCGACTGCCAACCTGGACCTGGTACAGCGCAACGACGGCGACTTCAAGCATCACCTGGACCGCTGGAAGTACCCCCAGCGCTACGCGAATGAAGCACCCAGCCCGGACGCACACCGTGACAGGGCGCTGGATGTCTTGCTGCAACCACTCGAGGCCCGGCTGCAAGGCATGCCCTGCCTGGGCGGTGCCACGCCCTGCGCCACCGACTTGGCAGTGCTGCCCTTCGTCCGCCAGTTCGCTGCGGTCGACCCGGGATGGTTTGCAGCGCAGAACCTGCGATCGGTACGGGCCTGGCTGGAAGGCTGGCTGAGCAGCCCACTCTTTGCCACCTGCATGTCCAAGTTGCCCGTGCAGGGTGCGGTTCGGTTTCCATCGCTGTAACGCCTGCTTGGCTGTCAGTCGGCTGCCGACATTCGTCTTCCGAGCCTGACCGTCAGCAGGCAGTCTTTGGCCGCAGGTCGCGCGGTGAACGACGGACCTGCAGCGTTCCCGGCGCATGGCAATCCATGGCCGCAGCCGCAATGCGGTCTGCTCGACACAGCGCGGCGAAAATCGACACCGCGTTGCACAACAACACCACACTCCATGCTGCGAGACCACACCGTCCCCGTCACCCCCTTCCAGCAGAACTGCTCCATCGTCTGGTGCAGTGAGACGATGGAAGGCGCCGTCATCGACCCCGGCGGTGATCTGCCACGGCTGCAGGCCGAGGTGGCACGCCTGGGCGTGCGGCTCGGCCAGATCCTGCTCACCCATGCCCACATCGACCATGCCGGCGGCACCGGCACGCTGGCACGCACGTTGGGCCTGCCGATCATCGGGCCGCACCCGGGCGACCAATTCTGGATCGACGGCCTGGCGCAACAGGCCGAGATGTTCGGCTTTGCGCCGGCCGAGCCCTTCACCCCCACCCGCTGGCTGGCCGATGGCGACACCGTGGCGGTGGGTCGCAGCACGCTGGCGGTGCGCCACTGCCCGGGCCACACGCCGGGGCATGTGGTCTTCCACAGCGCCGAGGCCCGGCGCGCTTTCGTGGGCGACGTGCTGTTCGCCGGCAGCATCGGCCGCACCGACTTCCCGGGCGGCGACCACGACACCCTGATCACCAGCATCACCCAGCGGCTGTGGCCCATGGGCGATGCCACCGTGTTCGTGCCCGGCCACGGCCCCGAAAGCAGCTTCGGCGCCGAGCGCCGCCACAACCCTTACGTGGGCGGCACCTGATGCGGCGCTGGTA
Organism: Aquabacterium sp.; assembly: GCA_029865965.1. Taxonomy (GTDB): domain Bacteria; phylum Pseudomonadota; class Gammaproteobacteria; order Burkholderiales; family Burkholderiaceae_C; genus Pseudaquabacterium. Next base: position 2,543 of record JARXAJ010000222.1, on the reverse strand, counting down.
ATAAATCACAGGCTGGCGCGTGGCAGACGTCACGTTGTGCGGCGCCGCGGGGCGCCCAAACTTCCGTCCCATGCAGCCCGGCCTTGTGAGTCGCACGGTCGCTGCCAACGGAGAAGCCAACATGCTCGACCTGCTCGATTCCCCGCAAGCCCAGGCATCAGACCTGTTCGCCGCACTGGGCGCCCCCGCCAGCCCCCAGCGCGCCCGCGGCTACGCCGGGCCGGAACGGCGCGGCGCCGCCTCGCTGCAGCACCGCCGCATGGCGCAGATGCTCGACACCCTGGACTACGGCATGCTGCTGATCAGCGAGACGCTGGACGTCAGCCACATCAACAAGGCCGCGCGCCGCGACATGGACGCGCACCACCCGCTGCAGTGGGCGGGCGGCCAGTTGCAGGCCCGCCTGCAGCAAGACCAGCAGCCATTGCGGGATGCCCTGGTGGGCGCCACCCAGCGCGGCTTGCGCCGCCTGCTGCAACTGGGCGACAGCCAGGGCACGACCCACCAGCGCATCAGCGTGGCGGTGGTGCCGTTGCCCGCGCTGGGCGCCGATGACCAGCCCGGCGCTGCCGTGCTGCTGGGCAAGCGCCAGGTCTGCGAGGAGCTGACGGTGGAATGGTTCGCCCGCAGCCACGGCCTGACGATGGCCGAGACCGCCGTCATCAAGGGCCTGTGCGCCGACCTGACGCCGCACGAGATCGCCGCCCGCCAGGGTGTGGGCCTGGCCACCATCCGCACCCAGATCGGCAGCATCCGCATCAAGACCGGCGCCTGCAGCATCCGCGCGCTGGTGCAGCAGGTGGCGCTGCTGCCGCCGCTGGTCAGCGCGCTGCAAGGCGGCGGCAGCCTGCGGGCAGCTGACCGGGTGCTGCACTCCTGACCGTGCACAAGGGCCGATGCGGTTGCGGTTTGTCAGCGCCGCGCCGGCCCCCATCCCAGGGCGGGGGTTAGCATGCGCAGCGGGTGAGGGGCCGCCAACCGGCCGCACCCGCTGCCCATGGCCCAGACCACCGACCCTCCCCGCCTCGTCCGCCCCGCAGCGCCCGCCGCCGCCCAGGCTGCCAACCCGGCCGCCGGCAGCATGGGGGCACCCATCCTGATGAGCGATGCCCTGGCTGAACTGGCCGCGCGCGGCGAAGTGCGCCGCTACCGCAAGGGCACGCTGCTGATCCAGGAAGGTGACCAGGGCGACACCATCTTCATCATCCTCAGCGGCCGGCTGCGCGCCTTCAGCGCCGGCGACAACGACCGCGAGATCACCTATGGTGTCTATGGCCCGGGCGAATACCTGGGTGAGCTCAGCCTGGACGGCGGGCCACGCTCGGCCAGCGTGATCACGCTGGAGGCCTGCAGCTGTTCAGTGGTGGGCCGGCGCACGCTGGAGCGCTTTGTCGGCGAGCGGCCAGACTTCGCCTTCGAACTGCTGGCCAAGGTGATCCGCCGTGCGCGGGCAGCCACCCACAGCGCGCGCCAGCTGGCACTCAATGATGTATACGGCCGTCTGCGGGCCCTGCTGCAGGGCATGGCCCAGGCGCAGCCCGATGGCACGCAGCGGGTGGTCGAGCGCCTCACCCACCAGGAGATGGCCAACCGGCTGGGCTGCTCACGCGAGATGGTCAGCCGCCTGATGAAGGACCTGGAGCGCGGTGGCTACCTGCAGGTGCAGAACAGCCAGTTCGTGCTGGTCAAGCCGCTGCCGCAGCGCTGGTGAGGCCGCCGGTCAGCTGGTGGGCGGGCCGAAGCGCCGGTCCGGCTTGGCGGCACTGGCAAACACCGGTTCCAGCCGCGGCAGGCGGCCCTGGATGTCCTTGATGCGGCTGTCGCCCGAGGGGTGGGTACTCATCCACTGCGGCGGCGCGCCCTTGTTGGCCGCCAGCATCTTCTGCCACAGGCTGACGCCGGCATCGGGCCGGTAGCCGGCCTTGGCCGACAGCACCAGGCCCAGCGCGTCGGCTTCGCTCTCATCGCTGCGCGAGAACCGCAGCTCCAGCAACTGCCCGCCCATCTGGGCCAGCGTGGTGCCCGCACCGCCCAGGCCGAACAGCGCCGCACCCAGCTCGATGGCACCCCGCGTGACCATGGTCTTGCCCATGCGCTCACGCGCATGTTCCAGCAGGGCGTGTGCCACCTCATGGCCCATGATGGTGGCCACCTCGTCGTCGTCGAGCTTCAGCTTGGCCAGGATGCCGTAATAAAAGGCGATCTTGCCGCCGGGCATGCAGAAGGCATTGAGCTGCTGGTCGCCGATCAGGTTGACGTCCCAGCGCCACTGCTGCGACCGCGGGTTGCAGCCGGCCGTGAACGGAATGATGCGCTTGGCGATGTAGCGCAGGCGCTGCAACTGGGCGTTGTCGGCCGGCGCCAGCGCACGCTGCTCTGCAGCCCGCTCGAGCATCTGCCGGTACTGCTGGCCGGCGGCCTGCTCGATCTGGTCGGCCGACACCGCCTTGGTGAAGCTGGAGCGTTGGCACTCGGCATCGGCCGCGTCCTGCGCCGCCGCCGGCCCGGCCAGGACCAGCGCGGCCAGCGCGCCGCCGCCGATC
>JARXAJ010000084.1 GCA_029865965.1 Aquabacterium sp. | reverse complement strand
GGACGGCCTCATGCGGCATCGCCAGCTGGCCGGCGCCGGCCAGCACGCCGGAGGCGATCAGCTGCTGGTGGTAAGCCTCCATGGCCTGCTGCATCTGCTGTTGGGCGGCCTCGGGCACATCGGCAAACGCGGCGGGCTGGATCTGGCACAGGAGAAGGAACTTCATGGTGGAGGCTTTCTGAACGACGCCGGAAGATCCCGGTGAAGCCACTCTAGAAGCGCCGATAGCCGCGCACAACCGACCCTATTCTTCATGCAGCATAAACTTTTGCCTTGTAGTCGGGGGGGTTGTATGGAGAGTCTGCGGGGCATCCTGAACTTTGCGCGGGTGGCTGAGCTGGGCAGCTTTGCCCAGGCCGCGCGTGAACTGGGCATCTCGGCCGTGGCGGTCAGCCAGAACATCAGCCGCCTGGAAAAGGCCCTGGGCGTGCGCCTGCTGGCGCGCAGCACCCGCCAGTTGAGCCTGACGACCGAGGGCAACGCCTTCCTGGCGCAATGCCGCGAGCCACTGGCCGAGCTGGAGCGCGCCTGCCGCCAGGCCAAGGACGACACGCAAACCCCGCGTGGCAGGCTGCGGGTGACGACCGTGTCACCGGTGGCCTATCTTTACCTGATCCCGGCGCTGCCGCTGTTCTTCGAGCGCCATCCTGGCATCGAGCTGGAGCTGGAACTCAGCGAAGACGCCAACCCGCTGATCGGCAGGCGCTTCGATGTCGGCATCCGCGTGGGCGCCTTGCAGGATGCCGCCTTCGTGGCCCGCCCGCTGGGGCCGCTGCGCATGTTGACGCTGGCCGCACCGGCCTACCTGGCCGCGCACGGCAGCCCGCAGTCGCCCGATGACCTGGCGCAGCACCAGCTGCTGGTGGCGCACTTCACCGACCGCGAGCAGCCCACGCCGTTCATGCTGCAAAGCCGCAGCACACCCGACGCGCCGGCCCTGCCCCGCATGCTGCCCACCACCGGCATCCTGGCCGGGCGCTTTGTCTGCAGCGACTACCGCGGCCTGCTGGCCGCCTGCGAGGCCGGCCTGGGCATCGCCCAGCTGCCCCAGCCCATGGCCCTGGCAGCGCTGCGTGCCGGCCGGCTGAAGCTGCTGCTGGCCGATCACACCCTGACCGGGCTGCAGCTGTTCCTGCACTACCCCAGCCGCAAGCAGCTGCCGGCCCGGGTGCGGGCGTTTGTCGACTTCGTGGTCGCGCAGTTCGGCGGACATCCCGACCTGAGCGTCAACCCGGCGCAGTGGGCGGCGTGAGGGGCGGCGTGAGGGGTGACGTCATAGGTGGCTTGGGGCCTGCCCGGTCACGCCCCGCGTCGTCAGCCAGCCTCAACGACGCCCAGGTGGCGCGCAAAGTCGGTGTCGCGGATCTCCAGGTAGTCCTCGGTGGTGAAACCATCATGGTCGTGCGCCAGCATCATCATGGCCTCGAAGATTTCCGGGAAGCTGCTGGTGGGGTAGATCTGCACATGCGCCGTGTGCGGCTGCGCCGTCCAGGGCCGGCCCGCCCTGGCCGGCAAGGCCACACCCGCTTCGATGAAGACACAGTACTCGCCGGCGTGGAACAGATCCCGCGGTGAGTGGTAGTCCTCCAGGTCGATGCCGTCGATGACCAGCACTTCATGGTCGCCGACCTTCTTGACGGCATCGACCTTGCGAACAGTGACCAGCTTGCGCATGACGCGATCTCCAGGTGCGGTTTGAGGTGCCGTATCTTCGCCCAAGCCTGGGGCTGCACGCCGGGGCCGACGCGAGGCCAGCGCCCGCGCGCATGGAAGCCGCTGGCGGCGCCGATTTCAGCCGGCCAGTGCAAACCTGAGGTTCGGGCTGCAAGAAGCGCTGGCGGCGTTGTGGCGGCCGGGCGCCGTGCCTAAAGTGCATTCACCGGTCGCACCACGGAGCAGGCCGGTGTCACACATTTCTTCAACCACCCGCGAGTCCATCACGTCACCATGCCGACCATCACCATCAACCCCCTGGGCGTCGCCGCCGCCGCCGCTGCCATCTTCTTCATCAGCTTCATCTGGTACACGCCGCTGTTCGGGCGGGCCTGGGCGCGCGCCGTGGGCCTGCCGGCCGACCACAGCCATGCCGGCGCCGCACTGGCACGCGGCCTGCTGCTGACCGCACTGGGGGCAGTGCTCATGGCCTTCGTGCTGGCCAACACCATGGCGGTGTGGCTGCCGGCCAGCTGGGGCGTGGCTGCGCCGGCACCGGGCGCGGTCGAACAGGTGCTGTCGGCTGCCGGCTTCACCTGGCTGGGCTTCGTGCTGCCGGTGCTGCTGCACCGCCTGGGCTGGGAAAAGCCGTCGCTGGCGCTGTTCGCCATCAACGGTGGCTACTACCTGGTGTCGCTGCTGGCCGCCGCCACCGTGCTGCGACTGATGGCTTGAGCAGAGCTGCCGACCACAGCCTGCGGCTGCTGGTCGATCAGGCCGGGCGTTAGCGCGTCACCAGGACGGCCGCCGACCTCCGGCAACAGCACGCTCAGGCCGTGCCGCCCACCGTCATGCCGTCGATGCGCAGCGTGGGCTGGCCCACGCCCACCGGCACGCTCTGGCCGTCCTTGCCGCACACGCCCACGCCGGAATCCAGCGCCAGGTCGTTGCCGATCATGCTGACGCGCTTGAGCGCCTCGGGCCCGTTGCCGATGATGGTGGCGCCCTTGACCGGGTACAGGATCTTGCCGTTCTCCACCCAGTAGGCCTCGCTGGCCGAGAACACGAACTTGCCACTGGTGATGTCGACCTGGCCACCGCCGAAGTTGGTGGCGTACAGCCCGCGCTTGATGCTGCCGACGATCTCGTCCTTGGTCTTGTCGCCGTTGAGCATGTAGGTGTTGGTCATGCGCGGCATCGGTACATGGGCATAACTTTCACGGCGGCCGTTGCCGGTGGGCTTCACGCCCATCAGCCGGGCGTTCATGCTGTCCTGGATGTAGCCGCGCAGGATGCCGTCCTCGATCAGCACGTTGCGCTGGCTGGCATGGCCCTCGTCGTCGACGTTCAGGCTGCCACGCCGGTCGGCGATGGTGCCGTCGTCGAGCACCGTCACGCCCTTGGCTGCCACCCGCTGGCCGATGCGGCCGCTGAAGGTGCTGCTGCCCTTGCGGTTGAAGTCGCCCTCCAGCCCATGGCCCACCGCCTCGTGCAACAGCACGCCGGGCCAGCCGGGGCCCAGCACCACGGTCATCTCGCCGGCCGGGGCCGGGCGGGATTCGAGGTTCATCAGCGCGGCATTGACCGCCTGGTCGACATACAGCGTGAGCTGCTCGTCCTGGAAGTAGCCCAGACCGAAGCGCCCGCCGCCGCCGCCCGATCCCACCTCGCGCCGGCCGTTGCTCTCGGCGATCACGGTGATCGACAGGCGCACCAGCGGGCGCACATCGGCGGCGCGGGTGCCGTCGGCACGCGCCACCAGCACCACGTCGTACTCGGCCGCCACGCCGGCCATCACCTGCACCACGCGCGGGTCACGCGCTCGGGCCATCCGCTCGATCTTCTCGAGCAAGGCCACCTTCTGCATGCTATCGAGCGTGGCGATCGGGTCGGTGGGCGCATACAACGCGCGGCTGGTGGCGATCCTGGGTGCGCGGCCCACCTTCACACGGCGGCTCTGGCCGGCTGCGGCGATGCTGCGCACGGTGCGGGCAGCGTCCAGCAAGCTGGCCTCGGAGATGTCGTCGCTGTAAGCGAATGCGGTCTTCTCGCCGGCCACGGCGCGCACGCCCACGCCCTGGTCGATGCTGAAGCTGCCGCTCTTGACGATGCCTTCTTCCAGGCTCCAGCCCTCGTGGCGGGTGATCTGGAAGTACAGGTCGGCGTCGTCGATGCGGTGCTCGCCCATCAACGCCAGTGCGTTGGCCAGCTTGGCTTCATCCAGCCCGAAGGGCTCGATCAGCAGTTGCTGGGCGATGGCGAGGCGTTCAAGGGTGGGTTCGCGGCTGATCATCGGGGGATTGTAGGCAGCCGGGGGTGGCCCTGCGGGCGGGATGACGTGGCACCGCCCCGGTGGGGTTCACACAACTTTGCCTGGGCGGGGTGCACCAGCTGGGGAGGCCTGCCGTTGTGTGGGCAAGCTCGGGCCCGGGCCACACCAGATCCACCACTTACACCAGAGGTCGCCACCATGCGCTTTGCCCGCCCACTCACCATCGCCCTGCTGTCGCTGGCAGGCTTGGCCGCTGCCCAGGCCACCACCACCGACGCGCCGCGGGTCGATGCCCGCCAGGCCCACCAGCAGGCACGCATCGCCGACGGCGTGGCCAATGGCTCGCTCACCCGGCCCGAAGCCCGCCGCCTGCAGCAGCAGCAACGCCACATCCGCCATGCCGAGCGCCATGCCAAGGCCGACGGCACGGTGACCGCGCAGGAGCGCCACCGCCTGCACCGCCTGCAAGACCGCGCCAGCCGCAACATCCAGCGCCAGAGGCACGACGCCCAGGTGCAGCCGCACCGGGCGGGTTGACGGCGAACGTCAGTCCGGCTGCGGGTCGTGGGCCACGTCGGCATCGGCATCGGCGGGGGTGCCGATGGTCGCCCGCAACACCAGCGCCCGCTGGTACAGCGCATTGCGCGGCGCGCCGCTCAGCTCGGCCGCCAGCGCCACCGCCTGCTTCAGCGGCAGGTCACGCAGCAGCGGGCCCAGCAGCCGCTCGGCCTCGGCCGGCAGGCCGTCATCGGCCGCCGGCACCACCGGCACCGCATGCAGCACCAGCACGAATTCCCCCCGGCTGCGGTTGGCGTCGGCCGCCAGCCAGGCCGGCAGGTCGCCGGCCGGCCCGGTGACGATGGTCTCGAACTGCTTGGTGAGTTCGCGGCACAGGGTGATGCGCCGCTGCGGCGCGGCTTCGGCCAGGCTGGTCAGCAGCGCGGCGATGCGGTGCGGCGCCTCGAACAGCACTTGGCAGCCCGGCGCCGCACAGGCCGCCTGCAGCCAGGCGCGCCGGTCGGCACCCTTGGCCGGCGCAAAGCCGATGAAGGCGAAACCCTGCGCGCCCACATCCCCCGCCGCGCTGAGCGCCGCCACCGCGCTGCTGGCCCCCGGGATCGGCAGGATGCGGTGGCCGGCGGCCGCCACCGCCGCCACCAGCACCGCGCCGGGGTCGCTGACGGCCGGCGTGCCGGCATCGCTGGCATAGGCCACACGCTGGCCCTGGGCCAGGCGGTCGACCACGCCACGCGCGGCGCCCGCCTCGTTGTGCTGGTGCAGGGCGATCAGCGGCTTGTCCAGCCCCAGGTGGCGCAGCAGCTGGCCGGTGACGCGCGTGTCTTCACACGCCACCGCGTCCACCAGGCCCAGCACGAACACCGCACGCAGCGTGATGTCGGCCAGGTTGCCGATCGGCGTGGCCACCACGTACAGTGCCCCGGCCGGGTGGTGCTGACCGCTGGTGGCGGCCGCTGCGGCCTGTTGCAGCAAGGGGGTGGAGATGGTCAAGGGCGGGGGCTCAGGCTGGGGTGGCGCGGGCTGGGGTGGCATCAGGTGGCCAGGCGCCACCAGCAAGACCAGCACCAAGGCCGCCGGCGATGCCGCCGAAGACCGGGCGCTGGCCCATCTGCAGCAGCAGGGCCTGCGGCTGGTGCAGCGCAATTATCGGCTGGCAGGCGGGCCGCGCCAGCGCGGCGCCGAGGTCGACCTGATCCTGCGCGCGCCCGACGGCACGCTGGTGTTCGTGGAAGTGCGCGCCCGCGCCGGGGCCGGCCATGGCGGCGCGGCGTCCAGTGTCACTGGCGCCAAGCAGCGCCGCATCGTGCGCGCCGCCCAGCATTACCTGCTCGGCCTGGCGGTGCTGCCGCCCTGCCGCTTCGACGTGGTGGCCATCGATGGCGACCAGCTGCAATGGCTGCAGGGTGCCTTCGAGGCTGGCTGACCCCTGCCCTATCATGCGCCACCATGCTTGAGCAACGCATCCAACAGCAATTCTTCGAAAGCGCCGATCTCAAATACCAGGCCGCCGAGGTGCTGGGCCGTCCGATCGAGCAGGCCGTGGTCGCCCTGGTGGCCGGGCTGACGGCTGGCGGGCGGGTGCTGGTGGCCGGGCTGGGCGCATCGGCCAGCCTGGCGCAGCTGGTCACGGCCGAGCTGATCGGCTGCTTCGAACGCGACCGCCCCGGGCTGGCTGCCATGGCCCTGGGGGTGGACGGCCCGGCGCTGTCGGCCTTGGCGGTGCTGCCGGGTGCCAGCTTCGACACGGTGCTGTCGCGCCAGGTCGAGACATTGGGCCAGCCGGGCGACCTGCTGCTGCTGATCGACAGCGACGGCAACCACCCGGCGCTGCTGGCGGCGGTGGCCGCCGCGCAAGGCCAGGACATGACCGTGATCGCCCTCACCGGCCGCACCGGCGGCGCCCTGCGGGGCGTGCTGGGGGAAACCGATGTGCTGGTGGCCGTGCCGCACGACCGCCGTGTGCGCGTGCTGGAAACCCACCTGCTGGTGCTGCACTGCCTGTGTGACGCGATCGATCTGCAACTGCTGGGCGAACAGGATCCCGCATGACACCGAAGAGAACCATCTCCGCTGCATCCCGCATGGCCGTGCTGGCTGCCGCCGTCTCCACCGCCACGCTGCTGGGCGCCTGCGCGCCGCTGCTGATCGGCGGGGCAATGGTGAGCACCGCGCTGTCGGTGACCGACCGCCGCACCGGCGGCGCCCAGTTGGAAGACCAGTCCATCGAGCTGAAGGCCATCAACCGGGTGCGCGAAGCCGCGGGCAGCGCATCCAATGTCAACGTCACCAGCTACAACCGCACCGTGCTGCTGACCGGCGAGGTGCCCACCGACGCCGCCCGCACCGCCACCGAGCAGGCCGTGGCCCGCATCGAGAACGTGCGCGCCACTGTCAACGAGCTGGCGGTGATGGGCACCACCACGCTGTCGGCGCGCAGCAACGACGCGATCCTCGGCAGCAAGGTGAAGGCGGCTTATGTGGATGCCAAGGACCTGCAGGCCAATGCCATCAAGGTGGTGGCCGAGCGCGGCACCATCTACCTGATGGGCCGGGTGACCGAGCGGGAAGCCAACCGCGCCACCGAACTGGCCCGCTCCACCAGCGGCGTGGGCAAGGTGGTGCGGGTGTTCGAGATCCTCAGCGAAGCGGAGCTGGCGGCGCTGCAATCCAGGTGACGTGCCCGCATTGACTGGGTGGACCCCATGGAGCCGGCTTCGCCGGGCCATGGCGGCGCCTGCTTCGGGGGAAGCGCTTGCGGCGCTTCGGGGGAAGCGCTTGCGGCGCTTCGGGGGAAGCGCTTGCGGCGCTTCGGGGGAAGCGCTTGCGGCGCTTCGGGGATGGGCTACTTCAGCCGGGTGACCAGGCTGCTGGTGTCGAAGCGCTGGCCGCCGGCGGCCTGCACATCGGCATAGAACTGGTCGACCAG
>JARXAJ010000067.1 GCA_029865965.1 Aquabacterium sp. | reverse complement strand
CAGCAGGAAGGCGCCAACGGTGCTTTCCTCGCTGAACACCATGCCGTGGAAGCCGTCGTAGGCCTCGCTCCGCTCGGGGAAGCGGCCCGACGCGGCACAGTCGAAGGCACCGCTGTCGACCAGCAGCCCGCCCACCACCGTGCCGTGGCCCGACAGGAACTTGGTGGCCGAGTGGTAGACCAGATCGGCACCGTGGTCGAAGGGCTTCAGCAGCCAGGGCGGGGTGAAGGTGGAATCCACCAGCAGCGGCAGCCGTGCGTCATGGGCGATGGCGCTGATGGTGGGAATGTCCAGCACGTCCAGCCCCGGGTTGCCCAGGGTTTCGCCGAACAGCAGCCGCGTCTCGGGCCGGATGGCGGCGCGCCAGGCGTCCACATCGCCCGGCGCCACGAAGGTGGTGCTGATGCCGAAACGGCGCAGCGTGTAGTCCAGCAGGTTGTGGCTGCCACCGTACAGCGCGCTGCTGGCCACGATGTGGTGGCCCGCGCCGGCCAGCGTGGCCACGGCCAGGTGCAAGGCCGCCTGGCCGCTGGCGGTGGCAATCGCCCCGGCGCCGCCTTCCAGCGCGGCGATGCGTTCTTCCAGCACCGCCGTGGTGGGGTTGCTGATGCGGCTGTAAACATGGCCCGAGCGCTCCATGTTGAACAGCGACGCCGCATGCTCGCTGCTCTGGAACACGAAGCTGGTGCTCAGGTGGATGGGCGTGGCGCGCGCGCCGGTGGTGGGGTCGGGCGTGGCACCGGCGTGCAGCGCCAAGGTGTCGAATCCGGGGTCGCTGTGGCCAGCCATGTGCGTGTGGGCCGCCAGGGGCGCGCCAGGGTGTCGTGGCAGCGGATTGTGTGCTATGTTTTTCCACCCGCCCAGCGGCACACCGGGCGCGCCACCCGAGGAGAATCCCCATGAAAGTCATCGACATCCTGCGTGTCAAGGGCAATACGCTGTACACCGTGTCACCGGCGCAGCCGCTGGCCGAGGCTGTCGAGACCATGGCCGAGCACGACATCGGCTCGCTGGTGGTGATGGAGTACGGCGACCTGGTGGGCATGCTCACCTTCCGTGAGGTGATCGCCGGGATCTGCAAGAACGGCGGCGCGGTGGGCAAGCTGACGGTGCGCACGGTGATGGACGACGCCCCGCTGACCTGCACCCCCGAGACCGAGATCGACGAGGTGCGCCGCATGATGCTGGGCCGCCACGCCCGCTACATGCCGGCACTCGACGGCAAGACGCTGATGGGCGTGATCTCGTTCTACGACGTGGCCAAGGCGGTGGTTGACGGCCAGGATTTCGAGAACCGCATGCTCAAGGCCTATATCCGCGACTGGCCGCAGGAAGAAGAAGGCGCCGACGCGCCCAAGCTCTGACTCTGACCTGGCGGCTGCGACAATTCATCAGGCCGGCGCCGGTGCGCCGGCCTTTTCATTTGGCGGATTCCCCATGCCCGGCAGCACCTTCGGCACCCTGTTCTGTGTCACCAATTTCGGCGAAAGCCATGGCCCGGCCATCGGCTGCGTGATCGACGGCTGCCCGCCAGGCCTGGCACTCGGGGTGGAAGACATCCAGCCCGAGCTGGACCGCCGCCGCCCTGGCACCAGCCGCCATGTCACCCAGCGCAACGAGGCCGACGCAGTCGAGATCCTCAGCGGCGTGTATGAGGGCCTGACCACCGGCACGCCGATCTGCCTGCTGATCCGCAACACCGACCAGCGCAGCAAGGACTACGGCAACATCCTCGACACCTTCCGCCCCGGCCATGCCGACTACACCTACTGGCGCAAGTACGGTGTGCGTGACCCGCGTGGCGGTGGCCGGTCGTCTGCCCGGTTGACGGCGCCCACGGTGGCTGCCGGCGCGGTGGCGCGCAAATGGCTGCGGCAGCAGTTCGGCACCACCTTCAGCGGCTGGATGAGCCAGCTCGGCGAGATCCAGATCCCGTTCGACGACGCGGCGCAGATCCCGCTGAATCCGTTCTACGCCCCCAATGCCGGCATCGTGCCGCAGCTGGAGGCCTACATGGACGACCTGCGCAAGTCGGGTGACAGCTGTGGCGCACGCATCGAGGTGCGCGCCCACGGCGTGCCGCCCGGCCTGGGCGCGCCGCTCTATGACCGGCTGGATGCCGACATCGCGTTCGCGATGATGGGCCTGAATGCGGTCAAGGGCGTCGAGATCGGCGACGGCTTCGGCGTGGTGGCCCAGCGCGGCAGCCACCATGGCGACGCCATCACGCCCGCCGGCTTTGCCAGCAACCATGGCGGCGGCGTGTTGGGCGGCATCAGCACCGGGCAAGACCTGGTGGTGCGCATCGCCATCAAGCCCACCAGCTCCATCCGCACGCCCAAGGCCAGCATCGACCGCGCCGGCCATCCCACCCTGGTGGAGACCTTCGGCCGCCACGACCCCTGCGTGGGCATCCGCGCCACACCCATCGCCGAAAGCCTGTTGGCCCTGGTGCTGATGGACCATGCGCTGCTGCACCGCGCACAGTGCGGTGATGTGCGGCTGGACACGCCCGCCGTGCCCGGCCAGGCGCCGGGCCCCACCGGCGGGTGAGCGCCGTCAACGCGCCGCCCGGGGCGCCGCCCGTCCTGCCACACGCCCTGCCACACGCACCGCCACACGCACCGCCACCCCAGCGCCCGCTGCGGGCCTTTGCCGGCCTGTGGCTGGCCTACTTCGCCACCATCGGGCTGTTCAACCCCTATGCGCCGCTGTGGTTCCAGGCGCTGGGCATGTCGACCCTGGCCATCGGCGCCATCGCCTCGCTGCAAAGCTGGACGCGCCTGCTGGCCCCCTATGCCTGGAGCTGGGCGGCCGACCACAGCGGCGCCCGGGTGGCGCTGATCCGGCTGGCCGCCGCCGGCTGCCTGCTGGGCGCGCTGGGGCTGGCATTGGCGCCGTGGCTGGCGGCCACACCCACCGGCCAGGCCGCCTGGCTGACGGCGGCGCTGATCCCGGCCCTGGTGGCACTGCTGTTCATCAGCAATGGCGGCATCGTGCCGCTGGCCGAGGCGGCGCTGGCGCAGCTGCTCACCGGCCCCAACGGCCTGGACGCCAGCCGCTACGGCCGGGTGCGCATGTGGGGGTCGATCGGCTTCATCGCCGCCGTGCTGGCTGCGGGCGCGCTGCTGCAGCCGCTGGGCATCGGCATCTTCCCGTGGCTGGTGGTGGGCATCAATGCCGCGCTGCTGCTGGTGGCCAGCCGCCTGCCCACGGGGCATGAAGAGCGCCATGTCGGCGCGCCTGCGCCGCCGGTGCTGCCGCTGCTGCGCCAGCCGGCGGTGGCCTGGTTCTTCGGCTCGGTGTTCTTCACCGTGCTGGCGCACACCAGCCTGTATGCCTTTCTGTCGCTGTACCTGGTGCACAGCGGCTACGGCAAGCAGGCGGTGGGCGCGCTGTGGGCGGTGTCGGTGGCGGTGGAGGTGCTGTTCTTCATGTTGCAGGGGCGCTGGTTCCACCGGCTGTCGCCGCATGGCTGGCTGGCCCTGGCCGCCGGCATCACGGCGCTGCGCTTTGCCGCCATGGCGGCAGCCGGTGCCCAGCCGGTGGTGCTGGTGCTGGCCCAGCTCACCCATGCCATCACCTTTGCCGCCCACCATGCGGCCTGCATCGCGCTGGTCAGCCGGCACTTCCCCGGCCGGCTGCGCGGGCGCGGCCAGGCGCTGTATTCGGCGCTGGGCTACGGCCTGTCGGGCCTGCTGGGTGGGGTGGGTGGCGGCTGGTTGATCGAGCGGGCCGGCTTCAGCGCCTTGTACGCCGCAGCCACGCTGGCGGGGCTGCTGGCGTTGGGCTGCGTGGGCCTGGCCTGGCGGGCTGAGCAGGCCGTGCCGGGGGCTGCGGGCGGCTGACGGCTTGGCAGCAGCCCGTCGCCACCGGCGGCAGCCAGCCCGCCTTCCCTGCAGTTGATCCACACCGGGCGCATTCCGTCGCATCAAGGGCTGTGCGTCATGGGGCGGCTCCTACACTCGCGCCGCTTTCGGAGGCAGACATGCGCAGACAAGCGTGGATCGTTTTGGCAGTGATGGTGGTGGTGCTGGCGGCTGCCGGCGCTGCATGGGTGGCGAAGCCGCCTGGCGCGGTGGTGGCCGGCGATGCGCAGGCTGCCGGGTCGTCCGCAGCCAAGGCCGGCAAGCCGGGTGATGCCGCGTCGGCCCCGCCGCTGGAGTTCCGCGCCAGCGAGTTGGTGCAGCCCCAGCGCGCCAGCCTGCCCGAGCGCATCGCCTTCTCGGGCCCGCTGGTGGCACCCAACACGGCGCTGCTGCGCGCGCGCCTGCCCGGCACGCTTGTGGCCCTGGCTGTGGCCGAGGGCGACCGCGTCAAGGCCGGCCAGGTGCTGGGCCGCATCGACATGGCCGAGCTGGCGCCGCGCATTGCCGAGCGCAGCGCCATGCTGGATTCGGCCCGCGCCAGCCTGGCCCAGGCTGAGCGCACCCATGCCAGCAACGAGCGCCTGGCGGCGCAGAACTTCATCTCCCCCAGTGCGCTGGACAGCACGCGCGCCCAGGTCGACACCGCCCGTGCCGCGCTGGCCGCCGCCCAGGCCACGCTGGAGACCACCCGCGTCGGCCAGCGCGACGCCACCCTGGTGGCGCCGATCGCCGGCATCGTGGCCAGGCGCCATGTGCTGCCCGGCGAAAAGCTGTCGGCCGAGCAGCAGGTGCTGACCATCGTCGACCTGGCCCGGCTGGAACTGGCAGCCACCGTGGGCACGCACGAGGTGGCCCGCCTGGCCCCCGGCATGCCGGTGGCCGTGCGGGTGGAAGGCCTGGATGCGCCGATTGCCGGCCGGCTGGCCCGCATCGCCCCTGCGGCCGAGGCCGGCACCCGGTCGATCGGCGTGACGGTGGCGCTGACCAATGCCCAGGAGCGCCTGCGCGCCGGCCAGTACGCCGTCGGCGAGGTGCTGCTGCCCGACGACCGCCAGCGCCTGCTGCTGCCCGCCACGGCGGTGGGCAGCACCGCCGGCCAGAGCCATGTGTGGGTGATCGAGGGCGGCCGGCTGGCGCGGCGCGCCGTCACCCTGGGCCGGCGCGACGAGGCCGGCGGCCGGGTGGAAGTGCTCGACGGCATCGGCGTCGATGCCCGGGTGCTGGCTGCGCGCTACGACAACCTGCGTGAAGGCGCGTTGGCCCTGGTGATCGGCAGTGCGCCGCCAGGCGCGGCCGGCCTGCCGACGGTGGCCGGTGCGGCCACCACCGCCGCCAGCGCCCCGGCGCTGCGCTAGGAGCACAAGACCATGTGGATGACCCGCGTCTCGATCAACAACCCGGTCTTCGCCGCCATGGTGATGGTGGCGCTGTGCGTGCTGGGCCTGTTCTCGTATGCCAAGCTGGGTGTGGAGCAGATGCCCGACATCAGCTTCCCCGGCGCGCAGCTGAATATGCGCTACCCCGGCGCATCGCCCGAGGCGGTGGAACGTGAGCTGATGAAGCCGCTGGAAGAGGCTGTGAACAGCATCGCCGGTGTGCGGCGCATCAGCTCACGCTCGCGTGAGGGCATCGGCGAGATGAGCATCGAGTTCTCGCTGGACGCCGACATGGGCCGGGCGATGCAGGACATCCGCGACCGGGTGTCGGCGGTGCAGGCCAGCCTGCCGCGCGATGCCCGTGCGCCCACCATCGAGCGCTGGAACAACGACAACGCCCAGCCGGTGGTGGAGCTGGCGTTGCTGTCGCCGAGCCGAGGCCCGCGTGAACTGTCGATCCTGGCCGATGAGCAGGTCGGCAAGCGCCTGCAGCGCGTGCCCGGCGTGGCCCGGGTGGACGTGAGCGGGCTGACGGTGCGCGAGGTGCGCATCGACCTGGACCCGGTGCGCCTGCGCGCCTATGGCGTGACACCGGCCGAGATCGCCACCGCGCTGCGCGAGTCCAATGCCGACCAGCCGGTGGGCCTGCTCAGCAACCCGGTGCAGGATGCGCTGCTGCGGGTGGAGGGCCGTGTGCGCGACCCGCGCCAGTTCGAGCAGCTGGTGGTGGCCCGCCGCAACGGCCTGGCGCTGACATTGGGCGACCTGGGCCATCTGGTCGAGCGCGAGAAGGAGCCCGACTCTGTCGCCCGCATCAACGGCCAGCGCGCCATCAGCTTCAGCGTGTACAAGCAGCAGGACGCCAACATTGTCAACACCGGCGACGCGGTGAAGCAGGCGATGGACGCGCTGCGCAAGAACCTGCCGCCCGACGTGGAGCTGCGGCTCATCTATGCCAGCAGCGACTGGGTGAAGGGCTCGCTGACCGGCCTGCGCCACACGCTGATCGAAGGCGCGGCGCTGACGATTGCCATCGTCTTCCTGTTTCTGCACAGCTGGCGCAGCACCATCATCACCGGGCTGACGCTGCCGATCGCGGTGATCAGCAGCTTCATCGCGGTCTATGCCTTCGGCTTCACGCTGAACTTCATGACGATGATGGCGCTGAGCCTGTGCATCGGCCTGCTGATCGATGACGCCATCGTGGTGCGCGAGAACATCGTGCGCCATGTGCAGCTGGGCAAGGACCACGCAACCGCCGCCCGCGTGGGCACGGATGAAATCGGCCTGGCGGTGATGGCCACCACCTTTGCGCTGTGCGCGGTGTTCGTGCCGGTGGCCTTCATGGGCGGCATCATCGGCAAGTTCTTCCACCCCTTCGGCATCACCGTGGTGGTGGCGGTGCTGGTCAGCCTGTTCGTCAGCTTCACGCTCGACCCGATGCTGTCGGCCGTCTGGCACGACCCGCCGGCCGCGCGGCTCAAGCACCTGCCGGTGATCGGCCATGCCATCCGCGCCACCGACCGGGGCATGGATGTGCTGCACGACACCTATGAGCGGCTGATCCACTGGGTGTTCTCGGGCCGGCGCTGGCAGCTCTGGCTGCCCGCCTTCGGCCGCGGCTTTGCAGCCGACGGCCAGCGCCTGCCGCAGGGCCCGCGCCACTGGCGGCGGGCCACCTTCACGCCGCGTGGCGTGGTGATGGCGGTGGGCATCGGCAGCTTTGTGCTGGCCCTGGGGCTGGCGCCGCTGGTGGGCAGTGAATTCGTGCCGCAGACCGACCAGGGCTACACCCAGCTCAAGCTCACCATGCCGGTGGGCAGCAGCCTGGCGCGCACCGACGCCAAGGTGCAGCAGGTCGAGGCCATCGTGCGGTCCCTGCCCGAGGTGGCCACCGTGTCCACGGCGGTGGGCGGCGCCGGCCAGCGCAACCAGGCCTGGCTGAACATCGCGCTGACCGACCGCAAGGACCGCCAACGCAGCCAGAAGCAGGTGGAAGACGCGTTGCGCGACGCCATCGCCAGCATCCCCGGCATCGACGCGGCCGTGGGCTTCGACCGGCCGATCTCCGTGGCCATCCTGGGCAATGATGCCGAGGGCCTGGCCCGGGTGGCATCTGACTTTGCCGAGCAGGTCAAGAAGATCCCCGGCGTGGTGGATGTGGAGCTCAGCGTCAAGCCCGGCCTGCCGGCCTATGCGGTGCGGCTGAAGCCAAGCGCGGTGCGTGAGCTGGGCCTGACCGCGCCGCAGCTGGCCAGCAGCCTGCGCGCCTATGTCAACGGCGAGACGGCCACCTACTGGACCACGCCCGACGGCAACCAGGTCGAGGTGGTGCTGCGCCTGAACGAAGGCCAGCGCGAGCGCATCGCCCAGCTGCGCCAGCTGCCGGTGGCCTTTGCCAAGGACGGCACGCCGATCCCGCTGGACGCGGTGGCCGACATCACCGAGGTGTTCAACCCCGAGGTCATCCGCCGCCAGAACCTGCAGCGCCGCGAGGCGGTGTTTGCCGGCGTGAAGGACCGCAGCGCCGGCGCCGTGGGCGACGATGTGCAGGCGCTGATCAAGGCCACCACGCTGCCGCCGGGCTACAGCTTCGATGTGGGTGGCCAGATGCAGCAGCAGGCCGAGGCCTTCAGCGGCCTGCTGGGTGCGATGGCGCTGGCGGTGATCTTCATCTACATCGTGCTGGCCAGCCAGTTCGGCAGCTTCTTGCAACCCATCGCCATCATGGCCAGCCTGCCGCTGGCGCTGATCGGCGTGATGCTGGCGCTGCTGTTCTGGCGCAGCACGCTCAATGTGTTTTCCATGATCGGCCTGGTGATGCTGATGGGCCTGGTGACCAAGAACGCCATCCTGCTGGTGGACTTTGCCAACCATGCCCGCCTGGCCGGCGCCACGGTGGCCGATGCGCTGTTGCAGGCCGGGCTGATCCGCATGCGGCCGATCGTGATGACCACGGCGGCCATGGTCTTCGGCATGCTGCCGATGGCGCTGGCGCTGAACGACGGCGGCGAGATCCAGGCGCCGATGGGCCGGGCCATCATCGGCGGCGTGCTCACCAGCACCTTGCTGACGCTGGTGGTGGTGCCGGTGATCTACAGCTACCTGGTGCGTGACCGGCGGCCTGCGCCTGCACCCACGCCCGTGGTGGCAGGCGGCGCTGCGCTGCCGCCGCTGGCTGCGGCAGACCGGGATTGATGGTTGCCGCGTGGCCGGCAACAGCGCGCTACCCGAGAACAAGCACATCCGTGAGATATGCCACTGAAAAACAGATGTCGTGAAAAAGTTCTTGTCAACAACTTTTACACTTCATTCTTGGGGTATCCCTTAAGTCATTGATTTCATTTGTTTAATTCTGATGGCATGGGTTGTGCCAATACAAAGATGTCATCCACCCACTTCTTGCGCAAGCACCATGAAAACTCTCTCACTCTCCACCGCCATTGCCGCCTGTGTCCTGTCCCTGGGCCTGCAGGCCGGCGCACACGCTGGCGTCATCACCACCTGGACGGTGGACTCCGTCGTCCACGGTGCCGTGCCTGTGATCGGTGACACCACGTTGAACACGGGCCCGTTGCTGACCTCGGTGCAGGTCGGCATCGGTGACACGGTGAAGATCTCCACCGCAGCCAACGACCGCTGGAACATCAATGGCGTCCAGGTCACGGCCGCCGGCTTTCCCGCTGGCTACGGCAACGGCACGCACAACACGACCAACCTGCGGGGCCTTCTGAACCCGCTGACACCGATCGACTTCGGCGCGCTGGCCTTTTCGTTGAACGGCACCGACTGGGCGGGGGCCTATGACTTCAACTCGCTGCGGACATCGGTGGAGTTCACCGCCACCAGCGCCGGCCTGCTGCGCCTGGCGATGTGGGACACCGTCGTCAGCGACAACGGCACAAGCACCATCGGGCAGGCGGGCAACACCCTCACCGTGACGGTCGACCTCACGCCCGCAGTTGTGTCGCGCAACGC
>JARXAJ010000011.1 GCA_029865965.1 Aquabacterium sp. | reverse complement strand
CGGCCTGCAGCAGCTGTATGAGCGCAGCGACGTCAGCGTGCGGGCACTGGAAGGCCTGCCCGAGCGCACCGGCTGGCTGCGTGGCGGTGATGTGGCTGGCGGCGCCACGGCGCTGGCCATCACCGAGCATGGCTGGCAGCTGGGCCTGGACGTGGCCCTGGGCCACAAGACCGGCTACTACCTCGACCAGCGCGACAACCGCCACCGCTTTGCGCAGCTGGTGCGGCAACTGGGCTGCCGCACGGTGCTGAACTGCTACAGCTACACCGGCGGCTTCAGCGTGGCGGCGCTGGCCGGCGGTGCGCAGCAGGTCACCAGCGTCGACTCATCGGGCCCGGCACTGGCCCAGGCGCGCGACAACCTGCGCCGCAACGGCTTTGACGACACCGCGCACGCCTTCATCGACGCCGATGTGAATGCCCATCTGCGCCAATGCCTGGCCGACGGCGCCAGCTTCGACGCCATCGTGCTCGACCCGCCCAAATTCGCGCCCACGGCCGCCCATGCCGAGCGCGCGGCGCGCGCTTACAAGGACATCAACCGCCTGGCGCTGAAGCTGCTGGCGCCGGGCGGGCTGCTGCTGACCTTCAGCTGCTCGGGCGGGGTGAATGCCGACCTGTTCCACAAGATCGTGGCCGGTGCCGGCATCGACGCCGGGGTGAACGCGGCCATCCTGCAGCGGCTGGAAGGCGCGCCTGATCACCCGACGACGCTGGAGTTTCCCGAAGGCGAATACCTCAAGGGCCTGGCGCTGCTGCGGGTCTGAGGCCAGCCGGGTCCGCCCGGCCTGCTTTCAGCCACCATGGCTCGCTCAGGCATACTGAAACCCAACAGACTTGCAGGCGGAGAAACCATGTCCGACATCAAGGCCATCGAAGACGCCGTGAAGGCGTTGGCGCCCCAGCAGCTGGCCGAGTTTCGCCGCTGGTTTGCCGATTTCGATTTCTCTGCCTGGGACTTGCAGATAGACGCTGATTTGGCCGCCGGCAAGCTGGATGCCCTGCTGGCCGAAGCGGTGGAAGATCTTCAGCACGGCAGCGCGCGCGGGCTTTGAAGCACACCGTATCCAAGCGTTTCTGGCGCTGCCACGAGGCGCTTCCCGCCGAGGTGCAGTTGCTCTTGAAGAAGTGCTTCGCACTGCTCAAGCAAGAACCAGCGCATCCGTCGTTGCAATTCAAGCACCTGGGCGGTGGCCGCATGGTCAGCGTTCGTGTCGGCCTTCATCACAGGGCGCTGGGGTTGCCTCAGGCCGATGGCGTGCACTGGTTCTGGATCGGCTTCCACAGCGAGTACGACAAGCTTGTTGGCTGACATCTCGTTGCCCGCCTGGCCGCCAGACGATGGTGCTGTACCAGGCCCGGCTGCCACGCTCGCAGGCCAGCATCTGGGCGGCAGGCTGGAGGCGCCGAGGCTCAGCGTTGACGTCCCGATGCTCGTCAACAACAGGAAATTGCCGCTGGCTGAAGCGTCCGCGGTCAGCGCGCGACTGCCCCCAACTGCACCGCCGGCGCAAACTTGGCCCTGTGGGTGGCGAAGAAGGCCTTGACGTTGCGCACGTTGGCGTCTTGCGTGAACAGGCGCTGCACCAGCGCGTGGTAGGCCGCCATGTCGGGCAGCCACAGCACCAGCACCAGGTCGGGCCCGGGCGACACGCGGTAGCACTGCTGCACCGCGCCTTCAGCCACCGCACGGGCCTCGAAGGCGGCCACATGCTCGTGGCCCTGGCGGTCGAGCGTGATCTCGGCAATCACGCTCAGGCCGCCCACCTTGGCTGGCGCCACGATCGCCACTTGCCGCTCGATCACGCCGGCATCGACCAGGCGACGCACCCGCCGGAGCGCAGTGGCCGGTGACACGAATGCCGCTGCCGCCAACGCCTGGTTGGAGCGCGAAGCGTCGTCTTGCAGCAAGGCCAGCAGGCGCACGTCGATGGCATCCAGCGCATCGACGTCAGTAGAGTCATCCATGAATGAGTACGTTTTGCAAGAAAATTGCAGATCAAGTGGACGTGGATCGATTGTTTCTTGAATCGGAAGATATTGCACGCTTCTTTCAGGGCGGTGTCACTAGGATGCGTTCCTGTCTGAACTTCAGGAACCAGCACCATGTGTGGCATCGTCGGCGCCGTCAGCACCCGCAACATCGTCCCTGTCCTGGTGGAGGGCCTGAAGCGGCTGGAATACCGGGGCTATGACAGCTGCGGTGTGGCGGTGCACCAGGGTGGCGAGCTGCGCCGCACCCGCAGCACCAGCCGGGTGGCCGAGCTGGAGACGCAGATTGCGCAAGACAGCGTGCAGGGCGGCACCGGCATCGCCCACACCCGCTGGGCCACCCACGGTGTGCCGGCCGTGCACAACGCCCACCCGCATTTTTCAGGCAAGCGCATTGGCCTGGTGCACAACGGCATCATTGAAAACCATGACGAACTGCGCGCCGAGCTGCAGAACAAGGGCTATGTCTTCGAAAGCCAGACCGACACCGAGGTGATCGCCCACCTGGTGCACCAGCTTTACGACGGTGACCTGTTCGACGCGGTGCAGCGCGCCATTCTTCGTCTGAAGGGCGCCTATGCGATTGCGGTGTTCTGCCGCGACGAGCCGCACCGGGTGGTGGGTGCGCGCGAGGGCAGCCCCCTGGTGCTGGGGGTGGGCCAGGGTGAAACCTTCCTGGCCAGCGACGCCATGGCCCTGGCCGGCGTCACCGACCAGATCGTCTACCTGGAAGAGGGCGACGTGGTTGACCTGCAGCTGGGCAAGCACTGGATCACCGCGCGCCAGGCTGACGGCAGCTTCGAACGCGTGCAGCGCGAGGTGCGCACCGTGCATGCCCACACCGGCGCCGCCGAGCTGGGCCCCTACCAGCACTACATGCAGAAAGAGATCTTCGAGCAGCCGCGCGCCATTGCCGACACGCTGGAATCGGTGGCCGGCATCACGCCCGAGCTGTTCGGCGATGGGGCCTACCAGGTGTTCAAGGACATCGACCGGGTGCTGATCCTGGCCTGCGGCACCAGCTACTACAGCGGCAGCACCGCCAAGTACTGGCTGGAGGGCATTGCCGGCATCCCTTGCAGCGTGGAAATCGCCAGCGAATACCGCTACCGCGACAGCGTGCCCGACCCCCGCACCCTGGTGGTGACCATCAGCCAGAGCGGCGAGACGGCCGACACCATCGCCGCGCTCAAGCATGCACGCGGCCTGGGCATGCCGCACACACTGACCATCTGCAACGTGGCCACCAGCGCCATGGTGCGCGAATGCAAGCTGAACTTCCTGACCCATGCCGGCGTGGAGATCGGCGTGGCCAGCACCAAGGCCTTCACCACCCAGCTGGTGGCGCTGTTCCTGCTGACGCTGGCGCTGGCGCAGACCCGCGGCAAGCTGACCGACGCGCAGGAAGCCGCGCACATGAAGGCCCTGCGCCACCTGCCGGCTGCCGTGCAGGCGGTGCTGGCGCTGGAGCCGCAGGTCATCGCCTGGGCCGCTGACTTTGCGCGCAAGGAAAACGCGCTGTTCCTGGGCCGCGGCCTGCACTACCCGATTGCGCTGGAAGGTGCGCTCAAGCTCAAGGAGATCAGCTACATCCATGCCGAGGCCTACCCGGCCGGTGAACTGAAGCACGGCCCGCTGGCCCTGGTGACGGCCGCGATGCCGGTGGTGACCATCGCCCCCAACGACGCCCTGCTGGAAAAGCTCAAGAGCAACCTGCAGGAAGTGCGTGCGCGCGGCGGCGAGCTGTTCGTGTTTGCCGACACCGACACCCAGATCAAGAGCGAGCCCGGCGTGCATGTGATCCGCATGCCCGAGCATTACGGCGCGCTGTCGCCCATCCTGCATGTGGTGCCGCTGCAGCTGCTGGCGTACCACACGGCCTGCGCGCGCGGCACGGATGTGGACAAGCCGAGGAACCTGGCCAAGTCGGTCACAGTGGAGTGAGCGGGGCGGGTTGCGGTCTCCTGTTGGTCGAGATGCCCATCTTTAATCATGGATAAATTCCTACTGCAGCAACAGGTGCTGGACCGGCTCGCCGAAGACCTGCTGCAAGCCGAACAGGCTGTGCGGGCGGCCCATGAAGCGGCGACGCACGAAGAGAACATCGCCGAAAACAAGTACGACACCTTGGGGCTCGAAGCCGCCTACCTGGCCACCGGCCAGGCGCGTCGCGCCGATGCCATCCGCCAGGCGCTGGCCAATTGGCGCCAGTTCCGCCCCAGCCCCTACGACGCCAGCAAGGGCATACAGCTCGGCGCGCTGGTCTGCCTGGTCGATTCCGGCGACAGGCAGCAACTGCTCTTCCTCGGCCCGGATGGGGGCAGCATGAAGTTGGTCAACGGCCCGCAGCCTGTTCAGGTCATCAGTGGCGACTCGCCTTTGGGCAGGGCCATGCTGGGCCAATGCGAGGGTGATGCGGTGTCGATACAGGTCGCCCCAAACCGCCAGCAGTTCGAGGTGCTGCGGGTTCATTGAGCCGCAAGCAAGTGCACGCCGTATGGACCCGAAGGCGCCCGACCCGCCCCTTCCAGGTCGCTTTGCACATCGCCTGTCATTCTCGGCAGTCGCCGTTGACGCCCGTGTCGTCGACACCACAATGGCCGCCTCACACAACCGAACAGGAGACAACAGCATGGCATTCGACTTCAAGGACAGGCGCGTGGTGGTGGCTGGCGGCAGCCGCGGCATCGGCCGGGCCATCGCGCTGGGCTTTGCCGCAGCGGGGGCACATGTGTCGATCTGCGCGCGCGGCGCTGACGGCCTGGCCAGCACGCGTGCCGACATCGCCCGGCACGGCCACACCGCCCATGCCGCACCTTGCAACCTGGCCGACGCGGCCGAGGTGGCGCGGTATGTGGCCCAGGCGCAGGCAGCGCTGGGCGGCATCGACGTGCTGGTCAACAACGCGTCGGGCTTCGGCATGGGCGATGACGAGGCCGGCTGGGCCGCCAGCCTGCAGGTCGATGTGATGGCGATGGTGCGCGCATCGCATGCCGCGCTGCCCGCCCTGCTGGCCGCAGCCGCCGGTGGCAGCTGCATCGTGCACCTGACGTCGATCTCGGGCCTGCGGCCGTCGGCGCGCTCGGCTGCCTATGCGGCGGCCAAGGCCGCGATGATCAGCTACACCGGCAGCCAGGCGGCGATGCTGGCGCGCCAGGGCGTGCGGGTGAACGCCATCGCGCCGGGCTCGATCGAGTTCCCCGGCGGCGTGTGGGACCAGCGCCGGCTGGCAGCCGACCCGGTGTACGAGCGCACGCTGAAGTCCATCCCCTTCGGCCGCATGGGCACGGCCGAAGAGATCGCCGAGGTGGCGCTGTTTCTGGCCTCGCCGTCTGCCCGGTGGATCACCGGGCAGACGATCGCCGTGGACGGCGGTCAGCTGCTCGGGGTGTGATGCGGGCCGGCGTCAGCCGGCCAGCACCACCCGGCCGACCACGCGGCCCGCACGCAGGTCGGCCAGGGCTGTGCTCACCTCGTCCAGCGGGCGGGTGGTCACCGGCACCGGCGGCAGGCCCTTCTGGTTGACCAGGGCCAGCAGTTCGGCCATCTCGCCATGGGTGCCCACGTACGAGCCGCGCAGCGTCAAGGCGCGCATCGGCAGGTACGGTGTGGGCAGGTTGATGGCGCCGCCGTACAGGCCCACCACCACCACGCTGCCGCCCTTGGCCGCTGCGGCCATCGCCAGGTCCACCGTGGGGCCCGAGCCGACGAAATCCAGCGTGGCCGCCGAGCCGCCGCCGGTGGCCTGCTGGATCTGGGCTGCCGCGTCGCAGGCGCCGCCGTCGATGGCCTGGGTGGCGCCGGCCAGCAAGGCTGCTTCGCGCTTGACCGGGTCGATGTCGACAGCGATGACACGCTGCGCGCCCATCATGCGCGCCAGCGTGATGCCCATCATGCCCACGCCGCCGGCACCGATCACCACCACGGCTTCGGTCGACAGGGTGGCCTGCACCTTCTTCAGCGCGGCGTAGGCCGTCACGCCCGAGCAGGCCAGCGGGGCGGCTTGCTGCGGGCTCAGGCCGCCGATGGCAAACAGATGGCGGCTGTGCGGCACCACCAGGTGGGTGGAATACCCGCCCTGCGAGAACACGCCCAGGAAGCGTGGCTTCACGCACAGGTTCTCTTCGTTGCGGCGGCAGGCCGGGCATTCGCCGCAGCCGATCCAGGGGTGGGCCAGGCGGATGTCGCCGACCTGCACGCCGGTGGCATCGGGCCCGACCGCGATCACCTCGCCAACGTTCTCATGGCCCATGGTCAGCGGCAGCTTGATGCCGCGGTCGACCAGGTTCAGCTGCTTGCCGCCACCGATCTCGTAGTAGCCGTCCCAGATGTGCAGGTCGGAGTGGCACACGCCGGCAGCCAGCACCTTCAGCAGCACTTGGCTGCCCTGGGGCGTGGGCACATCGCCGTCGTGGCGCTGCAGCGGCGCCCCGCACTGACAGACCTGGTAGCTGCGCATCCGCATCGGGTGTCTCCTTGTTGTTGATGCGGACGACGGTAGGGCCTGCTGCGGGCCGCGTCAATGCGGGCTGGCCGCAGGCCCGGGCGGCCAGCTGGCGGTGGTGCCAGCGCTGGCGCCGGCCCTGTCAGCTGCCCGTGCCTTCCACCACCGCAGCAAACTGCAGCACCCGGGCGTCTTCGTACCGGGGTGCCACCAGCTGCAGGCCCACCGGCAGCCCGCGCACCGTGCCGGCCGGCACCGACAGTGCCGGCACGCCGGCATAGTTGAACAAGGGTGTGAAGGCGGCGTGCCCGCGCGGGCCGGCGGGCAGGCCGCCGATCAGCGGCGGGCCCGGCTGGTCGATGGGCCAGGCTGTGACCGGCGCCGTGGGCGTCAGCAGCAGGTCGAAGCTGTCGAAGTAGGCAGCCAGGGCGCCGGTGATGCGCTCGCGCAGGCGCAGCGCTTCGCCCACCTCGGCCGGCGTCACGCTGGCGCCCAGGCTGATCTGGGCCGCCAGGTCGGGGTCGATGGGCGGCTGGCCGGCGGCCAGGTGCCGGCCGTACAGCGCATGCAGGCCGGCATGCTGCAGTTTGATCAGCGGGTACTCGCGCGTGCCAGCGGGCCAGGCCGGGTCGGCATCGTGGATCTGCCAGCCCTGGGCGCGCAGTGCGTCCACCCGGGCCTGCAAGGCCGCCGCCACATCGGCATCGACCGCAAAGCCGCAGCCCAGCTGCGGGCTCCAGCCGATGCGCAGGCTGCGCGGTGGCGGCTGCAGGTCGCCCACGCCCAGGTCCAGCGGCAGCGGCGGCGCAGCGGGGTCGCCGGCATCGAAGGCCATGACGTGCCCGAACAGCCAGGCCACATCGGCCACCGTGCGCCCCAGCAGGCCGATGACCGACAACCCGTAGTTGGGCTCGGCAAAGCCCCAGGGGTGCGGGATCAGGCCGGGGCTGGGCTTCAGGCCGACCAGGCCCGTGTGCGCGGCCGGCCGGCGCACCGAGCCGCCGGCATCGGTGGCAATCGCCAGCAGGCCCAGGCCGGCAGCCAGCGCGGCCACCGCCCCGCCCGACGACCCGCCCGGGGTCAGCAAGGGGTCTTGCGGATGCCGGGTGGCGCCGTAGACCGGGTTGACGGTGGTGCCCTTGCAGGCGAATTCAGAGCAGTTGCTGATGCCCAGCACCACCGCGCCCAGAGCCTTCAGCCGCGCCACCACCCAGGCGTCGCGCGGGGCCATGAAGCCGTCGTACACGCGTGAGCCCTGCTGCTGCGCGTAGCCGGCCACCCACACGTTGTCCTTCACCGTCACCGGCACGCCGGCCAGCGGCAGGTGGGCACCGGCGGCCAGGCGCTGGTCGATGCCCGCCGCCTCGGCGCGCACCCGGTCGGGGTGGAACTGCACCAGCGCGTTCAGCGCCGGGTTGAGGGCCTGCACCCGGGCGATGAAGTGATCGGCCACCGCTGCGGCCGTGGTGCTGCCGGCCTGCACCTGCGCGGCCAGCGCCCGGGCGGTGCGGGTGTGCCAGGTCATGTCGGCAGCCCCGGCTGCGGCACCGCCTGCATGAAGTGGCGGGCGATCTGTTCCCGCGTGGCCACCCAGATGCCGCGCTGCTGCTGCACGTAGGCCACCAGCTGCCGCAGGCCGCCGATGCGCCCGGGCCGCCCGATGATGCGGGTGTGCAGGCCGATGGACAGCAAGCGTGGCGACGCCTGCGCTTCCAGCAGCAGGGCATCGACGGCGGCGATGGCGTAGTCGGCGAAGTCGCTGCCGCGCACATAGGCAAAGCTGTCGAAGAAGCGCATGTCGTTGGTGTCGAAGGCATAGGGCAGCACCAGCTGCTGGCGGGGGCCGGCGCTGGTGGCCACCGGCAGCCAGTACGGCAGGTCGTCGTTGTAGGCGTCGCTGTCGTAGAGGAAGCCGCCATGCTCGACCAGCAGGCGCCGGGTGTTGACCGAGGCCGAGCTCTTGGTGTGCCAGCCCACCGGCGGCTTGCCGTGCAGCCGGGTGATGGTCTGCACGCAGCGGGCGATCAGCGCCCGCTCGCGGGCTTCGTCCATGCCGGCATGCGACTCCCAGCGCCAGCCGTGGCAGCACAGCTCGAAGCCGCGGTCGGCGGCATCCCGGGCAATCCAGGGCGTGGTTTCCAGCGCGCGGGCACAGGCGTTCAGGGTCAGCGGCAGGCCGGCATCGACCAGCACCTGGGCGATGCGGGCATAGCCCACCCGCGCGCCGTACTCGAACATGCTCTCCATGCACAGGTCGGGCGCGCCCACCACCTCGTGGTTGACCTCGTGGCGGGCTTCGTTGCGCTCGTCGCCGGCGGTCAGCGACAGCTCGGCGCCCTCTTCGACATTGAGCACGAAGCTCAGCGCCAGGCCGGCATCGCCCGGCCAGCGGAAGGCGGGATAGTGGCCGCGGTAGCCGTGGAAGTCTCTGGTGCGGGCGGTCATGCTGGGGCTCCTGTCGATGCCCGGGCCCGTTGCCACAAGGCCCGGCTGGCGGCCGATGCATCGGCCAGCAGCTGGTCCAGGTCGGCATGCACCGGCCGGCCGCTGGCCACCACCTGGTCGCCATCGACGAACACATGCTCCACATCGCGGCCCTGGGCCACATGCACCAGGTTGCCCAGCGGGTTCTCGCAGGGCACCAGGTGCGGGCGGCGGAAGTCGAAGACCACGATGTCGGCCTGCTTGCCCACTTCCAGCGAGCCGATGCGGTCGGCCAGCCCCATGGCGCGCGCACCGTCGATGGTGGCCATGCGCAGCACGTCGGCCGGTTGCCAGAAGTCGTCGACGCTGCCTTCCTGCAGCCGCCCGATGCACAGCGCCCAGCGCATCACCTCCACCAGGTCGGCATGCATGTTGTCGCTGCCCAAGGCCAGGTTGGCGCCGGCACGGCGAAAGGCCGATGTGCGCGCCATGGTGCCGCCGGTGGCATTGCCCTTGGGCACATGGGCCAGGTGCATGCCGGCGCGGCCGCAGCGGGCGATGTCGGCGTCGTCCATGTGGATGCCATGGGCGGCGATCAGGCGGTCGTTCAGCAGGCCCACGTCGTCGAGCAACTGCGCCGGCGTGCAGCCGCTGCGGCGCTGGATCTGCGCCACCTCGCTGCGGCTTTGCGCCAGGTGGGTGTTGACGCGCAAGCCCTGGGCTTGCGAGGCGGCTGCGATCTCGCGCAGGAAGCTGTCGCTGCAGGTGTCGGGCGCATGGGCCGACAGCTGCACGCCGGTGCGCCCGCCGAAGGCGCCGTTCCAGCGCTCGGCCAGGGCCAGCGCGTCGCCCAGGGTGCGCTGGCCGATGGCGGTGTGGTGCTCCCAGCGGCCGTCGCCGATCAGCGAGAAGTCGGCATCGTGGATGCGGCCGCAGCTGAACACCCGCCCGCCCAGCGCAGCCATGGCCGGCAGGGTCAGGTCGGCATGCACATAGGTGTCGTTGATCAGGGTGGAGCCGAACAGCAGCGCCTCCACCGTGCCCAGCCGGGCCAGGGCCACGGCCTCGTCGGGCGTGACGTCATGGCCATGCGGGATGCCGGGCGTGTAGGCCGGCGCAAAGCCCAGGTCTTCGGCCACGCCGCGCACCATGCTGAGGATGGCATGGGTGTGCACGTTGACGAAGCCGGGGCAGGCCACGCGGCCGGGCAGGGCCAGGGTGCGGGTGGCGGTGGTGCCGGGTGGCAGCGCGCTGCGCGGGCCCAGCCAGTCGATGCGGCCGCCGCGCACCAGCAGCGCGGCATCGGGGATGACCGCCATCTGCGCATCGACAGTGATCAGCGTCAACTCGGTCAGCAGCAGGTCGGCTGGCGGGGGCGGGGGTGCGGTCATGGCGGGGCTCTCCGGCGATCGGTTCGGGCGGCGGGTTCAGGTGGTGGGTTCAGGTGCGGGCTGGCCTGCGCAGCGTGGCGCTCAGGCCGATGGCGCGGTGGCGTCGATGGCTTCGAACAGCACGTCTTGCGCGCCCTGCCACAGCACCTGCCGGCCCAGCTGGGGCAGCTGGTCGCGGCCCTCGGTGATGCGCAGGAAGTGGTTGCCGGCCAGCGGCCCCATCTTGCTGGCGAAGCTGCAGCCGCCGTAGGCGATCAGCAGTTCGGTCTCGCTGTAGCCGCCGGGGTAGAACAGCACGTCGCCCACCGACGGGTGGCTGGTGTGGTTCTCGAAGCCCACGCCCAGCTGGAAGTCGCCCAGCGGCATCCACACCGCCTCGCCGCTCCAGCGCACATGGATCAGCTGTTGCCGGTAGGGCAGCAGTTTGCAGAAGGCGGCCACCGTGGCCGGCGCCTCGGCCACCGGCTCGGCGGTGAACACCAGGCCGGCGGCGGTGATGCGGATGCGGGTCATGGGGTGCTGCCTCGTCGTGGGGGTGTCAGCCATGCAGGTGGCTGAGAAAGCGCCGCGTGCGCTCATTCAGCGGCGCGTCGAAGATCTGGGCTGGTGGGCCTTCTTCGACCACTGCGCCTTCGTCGATGAAGATCACCCGGTCGGCAGCGCTGCGGGCAAAGCGCATCTCATGGGTGACGGCCACCATGGTCATGCCGCCGGCAGCCAGCTCGGCCATCACGTCGACCACCTCGGTCACCAGCTCGGGGTCGAGCGCGGACGTGGGCTCGTCGAACAGGATCAGCTCGGGCTGCATCGCCAGCGCCCGGGCGATGGCCACGCGCTGCTGCTGGCCGCCCGACAGCTGGCTGGGCCGCTTGTCCACATGGGTGGCCAGGTGCACCCGGTCGAGTTGCTGGCGGGCACGTTCACGCGCGGCTGCGGCCGACAGGCCCAGCACCCGCTGCGGCCCGATCGCCACGTTGTCCAGTGCCGACAGGTGGGCAAACAGGTTGAAGCGCTGGAACACGAAGCCGAAGCGGGCCCGCTGCGCGGCCAGCCGGGCCTCGGGCAGGGGCTGACCGGCAGCGGTGCGGCCGATCGGCTCGCCGCGCAGCAGCACCTGGCCTGCATCGGGTGTCTCCAGCCAGTTCAGGCAGCGCAGCAGCGTGGTCTTGCCCGAGCCCGACGGCCCGATGATCACCACCGTCTCGCCTTCGGCCACCTGCAGCGCTGCGCCGCGCAGCACGGTGCGGCCACCGTACTGCTTGCCCAGGCCATCGACCTGCAGCACGGGGGTGTTGTTGGTGGTCACCATACCGGCAGCTTTCTTTCCAGCCAGCGCGAAAACCAGGCCAGCGCCGAGATGGTGAGGTAGTAGTACAGCGCGATCAGCAGGAAGATCTCGAACGGCGCGAAGTGCACTGCGATGATGGCCTGGCCGGCGCGTGTCAGTTCATACACCGAGATCACCGACAGCAATGCCGAGCCCTTGACCAGGGTGATCAGCTCGTTGGTGGTGGGCGGCACCACGGTGCGCAGCGATTGCGGCAGCAGGATGTGCCACAGGATCTGCCCGTGCGTCATGCCGATCGAGCGCGCCGCCTCTGACTGGCCACGTTCCACCGCGCCCACGCCTGAGCGCACGATCTCGGCGATGAAGCCCGCCGCGTTCAGCCCCAGCGCGATCACACCGGCCCAGAACTCGGGCAGGTTGATGCCGATGACCGGCAAGGCGAAGTACACCAGGAAGATCTGGATCAGCAGCGGCGTGCCGCGGATGAAGTCGACATAGGCCCGCACCGCCCAGCGCAGCGGCGCCAGGCGCGACAGCGAGCCCAGCCCCAGCAGGCCGCCCAGCGCCACGCCCAGCAGCATGGCCAGCGAGCAGATCTTCACCGTGGTGACCAGCCCGGTGGCCAGCAGCGGCACGGCCTTGCCGACCAGGGCCCAGTCGAAGTTCATGGTGCGTGCGTCCGTGTGGTCAGCTGAAGCTCGGCACCTTGTCAGCCAGTTGCATGCGGAAGCCGAACCACTTCTCCTGCAACTGGAACAACGTGCCGTCGGCGCGCAGCTTGCCCAGCTCGGTGTTGAGCCAGGCCACCAGCTCGGTGTCTTCCTTGCGGGCGGCAATGCCGGCCCAGTTGTCGGACCCCAGGCCCTTGACGATGGCGTACCTGCCCGGCGCATCCTTCAGCACCATGGCCAGCGTGGCCAGGGTGTTGAGCACGCCGTCCACCCGGTTCTGGGCCAGGGCCACATAGGCCGAGGGGTGGTCGTCGAAGGTGCGCAGCTCTTTGAAACCGGCACCGCCCGCGGTCTTCAGCCCGGCGTTGATGCGCTCCTGCAGGATCTGGCCCGGGCTGCCCAGCTTGACGGCCACGGTCTTGTTGTTCAGGTCGGCACCCGACTTGATGGTGGCGGCATCGGCCGCGCGCACCAGCAGCGCCTGCGACGCTTCGGCATAGGGGATGCTGAAGGCCACGCGCTCCAGCCGCTCCTTGGTGTAGCTCATCGAGCTCATGATCACGTCGAACTTCTTGGCATACAGCGACGGGATCACGCCGGCCCAGGCGGTGTCGATGAAGTTGGGCTTGACGCCCAGCGACTTGCACAACAGCTCGGCCAGATCGACGTCGTAGCCGACGATCTTGCCGTCCTGCCGGTAGGTGAAGGGCACATAGGCGGCTTCGCAGCCGATGCGCAGCTCACCGCTGGCCTTGATCTGCGCCAGGCTCAGGCCGCCGGCCTGGGCCTGGGCCCAGCCGGGCAGCAGGGTGGATGCGGTGGCGGCTGCGGTGGCAGCGGCAAACTGGCGGCGGGACAAGCTCATGGAAGCCTCCGAAGGGGTGGTGGATGGGACAGGCACACAGGGCAGGCGGCGGGCGTCAGGCCAGCCGCGCGGGGTAGGTGTCGGCAGGCACCGGCGTGGCCAGGCTGCGGCGGTAGATCTGCTCCACCGCCGCCAGGATCGGCGCCACCGAGGCCTCGGCCTCCGTATAGCGGTCGGCCAGGCCGCGGTACTCGGCTTCGATCTCGGCCAGGATGGCGGCCTCGTCGATGCCAGCCAACTTGCCTTGCTGCATGACAGGCCGGCCATCGACCATGGCGAAGCTGACGCCCGCGCCGCGCTCGGCATAGACCAGCTGGCGCACCGGGTCGGTCAGCGGGGTGAAGGTGACGCTGTCGAGCCGGTAGCCCACGATGTCGGCGATGGCACCCACGCGCAGGCTGCCCAGCTGCTCACCAAAGCCCAGCGCACGGCCGCCAGCCAGGGTGCCGGCCTGCAGCGTTTCGCGCGCCGACAGCCAGCGGCCGGGGTCGTCGCCGCGCAGCTTGGCCACGCCGGCCGCACTGCCCAGCACATTGAGCATGTTGGTGGTGACGGTGGAGCAGGAGCCGTCGGACCCCAGGCTGACGTTGACGCCGGCGTCCAGCAGCTCACGCACCGGCTGCACGCCAGACCCCAGCAGCAGGTTGCTCCAGGGGTTGTGCTGGGCGGTGGCGCCGCTGCGCGCCAGCGCGGCGATCTCGCGCGGGTTCAGCCACACCGCGTGGATCAGGCTGGTGGCGGGTTTCAAAAAGCCGATCTCGTCGAGGTACTCGACCATCGGCTTGCCGAAGAACA
The DNA here is from genome assembly GCA_029865965.1 of Aquabacterium sp. Classification (GTDB taxonomy): domain Bacteria; phylum Pseudomonadota; class Gammaproteobacteria; order Burkholderiales; family Burkholderiaceae_C; genus Pseudaquabacterium. The sequence continues at coordinate 14,719 of JARXAJ010000011.1, read as the reverse complement.
GCTGGCCGGTCACCACCTGCAGCCGGGTTTCCTGCACATGGCTGATGACCGGCAGCGCCAGCTCGTCGGCCAGGGCCCGCACCTGCTGCAGGAAGCCGCGGGTGGCCCGCTGCGGCGCCGACACCGACACCAGCACGCCCACCCGCTGCTGCTGCGGATGGCGGCTGGCGGCCAGTCGGCGCACCAGGGCCAGTTGCTCGTCCGCCGTGGGGCGCGGCGCAGCGCGCAGCTCGGCGGCCAGCGCAGGCGGCACCAGCTCGGCCACGAACGGGAAGTTGTCGATGATGGGCTTGTCCATCATCGCGAAGCCCATCAGCGCGCGCACGCCGATGTCGTCGTAGGCCTGCAGCGCGGCGGCTATGCGCTCTGAGTCGATGGCGCCGCCCAGCGCCATGTCGTCGACCAGCGTGGTGCAGCCGGTGCGCAGCGCCTCGATGCCGCCGATCAGCGTGCGCAGGTAGACCTGGCGCGGCGTCAGCGGCACGGGGATGCGGGTGCGCACCAGGTGCATCCACAGCTCCAGCGGCAGGTTCTCGGTGCGGCCGCGCTGGAAATGTTCATGCGAATGCTGGTGGCCGTTGACCAGGCCCGGCACCAGCAGCTGGCGCGGCAGCTCGATCACCGGCGCGCCCTGCAGCGTGCCGGCCGGCGCGATGGCGGCGATGCGGCCGGTTTCGACCCGCACATCCAGCGGCGCGGGATCGAAGCGCAGTGCATCGCCCAGCAGCGCCGAGGCGCCGCGCAAGATCATGGCATTCATCGGTTTTCACTCCTGGTGTGGGCGCAGACGGCAGCACCGGCAGCAGCGCCGGGCCGTGGGTGGCGGATGCTGGCGGCTGCCGCCATATCACCGCAGATGGCGGGAGATGCCCGCCACACGTTCCATCACCACCATCAGCAGCAGCGTGGCCAGGATCAGCACGCCCGACAGCGCGGCAGCCCGCACGTCCAGGCTGCTCTCGATCAAATGCCACATGCGGATGGGCAGCACCTCAGACCGGGCGTCCGACAGGAACAGGCTGACCGCCACGTTGTCGAACGAGTACATGAAGCCGATGAAGGCCCCCGCCGCCACGCCGCGAAAGATCAGCGGCAGCGTGACGGTGCGGAACAGGAACAGCGGCGATGCGCCCAGGCTGCGCGCGCATTCGAACAAGGCGCCGTCCAGCTGCACCAGGCTGGCGGTGGTGGTGCGGAACACATAGGGCGCGGTGATGGCGATGTGGCCGGCCACCAGGGTCCAGAAGCTGAGCCCACCGCCGGCCAGGTTGAACAGCATCAGCAGCGCCAGGCCGATGGCCAGCGTGGGCAGCATCAGCGGCGACAGGAAGAAGGCCTCCACCGCCCGGGCCCAGGCCTCGGGCCGGCGCGCCAGCGGCAGCGCCGCCGACACCGCCAGCACGATCGACACGCTGGTGGCCAGCGCCGCCACCTTCAGCGACAGCAGCAGGGCCGCAATGATCTCGGGCGATTCGGTCCACAGCGCCAGGTACCAGCGCGGTGAATAACCCGGTGGTGGAAACTTCAGCGAAAAGCCGCTGGTGAACGAGGTGATCAGCACCACCACCGTGGGCGCGATCAGCAGCACCGCCGCCACCAGCGCCAGCCCCACCAGCAGGCCGAAGAAGCTGCGGCGCTCCAGCGCCGAGGCGAGGGTCTCGCGGGCGTTGGGCACAGGCGGCATGGCGCTAGGCATGCACGAACCCCCGCGCCCGCCGGCCCAGGATGTTGACCAGCGTCACCACCACCAGCACCGACACCAGCAGCAGCACCGCGATGGCGGCGGCAAACGGGTAGTCGTTGGCCTGGATCGCCTGCTGGTACATGTAGAACGGCATCAGGATGTTCTGGCCGCCACCCACCAGAGTCTGGGTGACGAAAGCGCTGACGCTGGACGCAAACACCAGCAGCGCACCCGCCAGCAGCCCGGGCACGGCCAGCGGCAGCGTCACCTGCCACAGCGTGCGCCAGTGGCCGGCACCCAGGGCCAGGCTGGCCTGGCGCAGGTTGGGGTCGATGTTGAGCAGCGCGGTGATCAGCGGCAGCACCATCAGCGGCAGCTCGATCTGCGTCAGCGCCACCACCGTGGCGCCCTGGGTGTAGAGCAGGCGCAGCGGTGCGTCGATCCAGCCCAGCTGCAGCAGGCCGGTGTTGACGATGCCCTGGCGGCCCAGGATCACCACCCAGGCAAAGGTGCGCACCACTGCGCTGGTCAGCAGCGGCAGCACGATCAGCAGCATCAGCAGGCCCTGCCAGCGCGCTGGCACCAGGGTGTAGGCATAGGCCAGCGGCAGGCCCAGCAGCAGCGACAGCACGGTGACCTGCAGCCCCAGGCTGAGCGTGCCCAGCAGCACACCGCGGTTGAAGGCGTCGCCCAGGAAGCGGCTGTACTGGTGCGTGCCATGCGCCGTCATCGCCGTGTCGGCATAGGTGCTGACGAACACCAGCAGCAGCAGCGGCAGCAGCACGAAGACGGCGAAGAACAGGCCCAGTGGCGCGGCCAGGCCCATGGGCGCCGAGCGGTCAGCAGGCAGGCCGGCGGCAGCCATCACACCGCCGGCAGGAACACGGCCGCCGGCGCGCCCGGGCGCAGCGCCAGGCCCACCCGGTCACCCGGTGCCACGGCCGGGCCGCCGCCGTGGCGTTGCAGGCTGGCCTTGACGGTGCCGCCACCGGGCAATGTCAGCTCGACCACATGGTGCGGGCCCAGCGGCAGCACCATGGCCACCACCGCCTCGGGCGCGCCGTGGCCGGTGGGCACCAGGGCCAGATGCTCGGGCCGCACCGACAGCAGGGCCTGGCCTTCGCGTGAGCAGGGCGCGGCCGCCGGCAGGTGGAAGCTGCCACCGCTGTCGCAGTGCAGCGTGAAGCCGTCACCGCTGCGCGCCAGGCGCCCCGGCACCAGGTTGGCGGTGCCGACAAAGCGCGCCACGAACAGCGAGGCCGGCCTGTCGTACACCGCCTCGGGCGTGTCGAACTGTTCCACCCGGCCGGCCTGCATCACCGCGATGCGGTCGGCCATCGACATGGCTTCTTCCTGGTCGTGGGTGACCAGCAGCGAGGTGATGCCCAGCTCACGCTGGATGCGGCGGATCTCGATCTGCATGTCCAGCCGCAGGTTCTTGTCGAGCGCGGCAAAGGGCTCATCGAGCAGCAGCACCTGCGGCCGGATGGCCAGGGTGCGGGCCAGCGCCACCCGCTGTTGCTGGCCGCCCGACAGTTCACGCGGGTAGCGGCCGGCGAAGGCCCCCATGTGCACCAGGTCCAGCATCTCGCCTACCCGCTGCGCCACCTGCGGGCCGGCCAGGCCACGGGCCCGCAGGCCGTAGGCCACGTTGGCCTGCACCGTCATGTGGGGGAACAGGGCGTAGTTCTGGAACACGATGCCCACGCCGCGCTCGCCGGTGGGCAGGGCATCGACGATCTGGTCGCCCAGGCGCACTTGCCCGGCTGTCTGGCGCAGCAGCCCGGCCACGATGCGCAGCAGCGTGGTCTTGCCGCAGCCGCTGGGGCCCAGCAGGGCCACCAGTTCGCCGGGGCGGGTGGCCAGGTCGACACCGGCCACCGCCACCGCGTCGCCATAGCGGTGCTGCACACCGATGAAGTGCAGCGCGACGCTGGGCACCGTGCTGGATGGCGGGCTGGGTTGGGTAGACATGGCAGGCTGGGTCACAAGCGATCAGCTATTCAAGAAGCATGCCGACAAAGTGCCGGGCATACGCTGCCGCCGCGCCGGATCGTCCACATCGGCAGTTCCGATTGTCGACAATCCAGTGCATGGATGCCAACAAACGGGGCGGTGAGGCGCCAACTTGGTGCGCCTTGAGGGTGGTGCGCGCCGGCAGTGTGCGGCGGGGCGTGTGGCATGGACTTTGCGGCTGGCCAGCACCTTCGACCCATCTGCCAGAAAGGATTTCCATGGCCATCCGTTCCCTGCCGCGCCGCGCGTTCCTGCACACCGGCGCCGCTGCTGCCGCTGCACTGGGCCTGCCCGGCCTGGCCTTTGCCCAGGGCAAGACGATCTCTGCCACCACTTACCCCGGCGCCTGGGAATCGGCCCACCGGCAGATCCTGCTGCCGGCCTTTGCCAAGGCCAGCGGCGGCAGCACCAACCTGGTGGCCAGCCTGGCGGTGGACACGGTCAGCAAGATCGTGGCGTCCAAGGCCAACCCGCCGTTCGACGTGATCATCCTGGACGAGGGCCCCTACCTCAACGCGCTGCAGCATGACATCTTCGAGAAGGTGCCCACCGACAAGATGCCCTACCTGAAGGACATCCCCGCCAAGTTCATCGACCCGCGCGGCCTGGGCGTGTTCTGCTCGGGCCAGATCATCGGCATTGCCTACAACACCGACAAGATCAAGACCCCGCCGCGCAACTGGAACGACCTGCTCAAGCCCGAGTTCAAGGGCCGCGTGGGCCTGGCCGGCATGGGCAGCACCCTGATGTCGGCCTGGATGGTGGAGATCGCCCGCCTCAACGGCGGCAGCGAGGAGAACATGGAGCCGGCCTTCCAGTTCGTCAAGCGGCTGCTGCCCAACGTCAGCGCGGTGGCGTCCAACCCCGGCTCGCTGGCCACGCTGTTCCAGCAGGGGCAGATCGACATCTCGGTGCACTACAACAACAACGTCGGCGACCTGCAGTCCAAGGGCGTGCCGATTGCGCTGGCCAAGCCCGACACCGGCTACATCCACATCAAGAGCTCGATGCACATCGTCAAGAACTCGAAGAACGTGGACCTGGCGGCCGCCTACATCAATGCCGCCATCAGCCCCGAGGTGCAGACCCAGATGGCCGATGCGCCCTACATGGTGGCGCCCACCAGTTCGAAGGCCACCTTCAGCAAGGCACTGCAGACCTACGCCGCCAACACCGCGGCACTGGAAGCGATGAGCAGCGTCGACTGGGCCAAGCTGAACCCGCGCCGCGCCGAGTACATCGACCGCTTCAACCGCGAGGTGAAGGTCTGATCAGCCACCGCCCAGCACGGCAGCCAGGTCGATGGGTGCATCGGCCCGCGGCGCCAGGTTGAGCGAGCCCTCGATGTGGTCCAGGTGATGCAGCATCAGCTCCACCGCGCGCTCAGTGCGCCGGCGTTCGATGGCATTGAGCAGTTGCTCATGCTCGTCTTCGCGGCAGGCGGTGGCATGCGGCGCGTCATACAGAAAGATCGCCAGCACCGTCATCGTGGCCAGCTCGCGCATGGTGTGGGCCAGCGGGCGGTTGCCGGCCAGGCGCGCCAGCTCGATGTGGAACCAGCCCGACAGCCGCACGATGGTGGGCCGGTCGGCGCGGCCCCGGGCCGCCTGCTCGTCGGCCACCACCGCCCGCAGTGCAGCGATCGCGGCGGCATCACGCCGGGCGGTCAGGCGCCGCACCAGCGCCGGCTCCAGCAGGCGGCGCGCCTCGAACACCTCACGCGTTTGCTCGGGCGTGGGGCTGGCGATGAAGGCGCCGCGGTTGGGCACCATGTCGACGATGCCCTCGTTGGCCAGCCTTGCCAGCACGTCGCGCACCTGCGCGCGGCTGGTGGTGAACAGCTCGGCCAGCCGGTCTTCCACCAGCTTGGTGCCGGGCGGCAGGCGGTGCTCCAGCACTGCGCGCCAGATGCGGTCGAAGATGGCTTCGCGCAGGGCCACACCGTCCAGGGCAGGGGTTGCTTCAGGGGTGCGGGTCGGCATCGGGCAGGGTGGCAGGTGCGGCACAGATGGAACAACGATTGTCCAGTCGTCCATGCAAATGCCGCGCCGGCCAAGGCAGGAACATCGGAGACAAACGCATGAAACGCATCCGCCTGGGCATGTTGACGCCCTCGTCCAACACCGCACTCGAGCCGCTGTGCGCCGCCATGCTGGCCGGCTTGCCCGAGGTGTCGGTGCACTTCGCCCGCTTCCGCGTCACCCAGATCTCGCTGGCGCAGCAGGCCCTGGGCCAGTTCGAGCTGCAACCCATCCTGCAGGCGGCGCAGCTGCTGGCCGATGCGCGGGTGGATGTGATCGCCTGGAACGGCACGGCCGCCGGCTGGCTGGGCTTCGACCGCGACGCCGCGCTGTGCGAAGCCATCACCCGTGAGACCGGCATCCCCGCCTGCACCTCGGTGCTGGCGCTCAACACCCTGATGGACCGCAACGACCAGCGCCGCTTCGGCCTGGTGACGCCCTACACCGCCGATGTGCAGCAGCGCATCGTCGACAACTACGCGGCCAGCGGCTATGCCTGCGTGGCCGAGCGGCACCTGTCGCTGTCGGTCAACTTTGAATTTGCCGAGGTGGCGCCCACGCTGCTGCACCAGATGGCGCATGAGGTGGCCGCTGCCGGTGCCCAGTGCATCACCACCTTCTGCACCAACCTGCATGCGGCGCAGCTGGCCACGCAGCTCGAAGCCGAGCTGGGCATCCCGTTGTACGACACCACGGCCACCGCCGTCTGGCAGTGCCTGCGCCTGACCGGCGTGGACACCGCCCGCGTGCGCGGCTGGGGCCAACTGTTCCAGGAGAACACATGAGCTTTGACCTGATCGTGCGCCGGGCCCATGTGGCCACTGCGGGTGATGTGTTCGATGCCGACATCGGCATCACCGGCGGGCGCATCGTGGCGCTGGCGCAATCGCTGCAGGCCGGGCCGGCCACGCGTGAGATCGACGCCGCCGGCCGCTTCGTCACACCGGGCGGCATCGATTCACACTGCCATATCGACCAGCCGATGCTGCCGCCGGTGCGCATGGCCGACGACTTCGAGACCGGCACCCGGTCGGCAGCCTGTGGCGGCACCACCACCATCATCCCGTTTGCGGCGCAGGCCAAGGGCGGCTCATTGCGTGCGGCGGTGACCGACTACCACCAGCGCGCCGCCGGCAAGGCCAGTGTCGACTACGCCTTCCACCTGATCATTGCCGACCCCACGCCGCAGGTGCTGCAGCATGAGCTGCCCGCGCTGATTGCCGAAGGCTGCACATCCTTCAAGATGTACATGACCTACGACGACCTGAAGCTGGCCGACGGCCAGATCCTGCAGGTGCTGGAACTGGCGCGGCGCGAGCAGGCCATGGCGATGATCCATGCCGAGAACAGCGACGCCATCGCCTTCCTGACCGAGCGGCTGCTGGCAGCGGGCAAGACAGCGCCCGGCTACCACGGCCTGTCGCGGCCGTCGCCCGTCGAGCGCGAGGCCACGCACCGCGCCATCACCCTGGCCGAGCTGCTGGATGTGCCCATCCTGATCGTGCATGTGTCAGGCGGCGAGGCGATCGAGCAGATCCGCTGGGCCCGCAGCAAGGGCATCAACATCCATGCCGAGACCTGTCCGCAGTACCTGTTCCTGACCCAGGACGACCTGGCCACCACCGGCTTTGGTGGCGCACGCTGCGTGTGCAGCCCGCCGCCGCGCGACAAGGCCAACCAGCAGGTGGTGTGGGACGCGCTGGCCGACGGCCTGTTCACCGTGGTGTCGTCCGACCATGCGCCGTTCAACTACGACGACCCCAACGGCAAGCGGCTGGGCGGCCGCGAGCCGCCGTTCCCTTACATCCCCAACGGCATCCCGGGGCTGGAGACGCGCATGCCGCTGCTGTTCAGCGAAGGCGTGCTGACCGGGCGGCTGTCGATCCAGCAGTTCGTGGCGCTGACCGCCACCAATGCCGCCCACCTGTACGGCCTGTACCCGCGCAAGGGCACGCTGGCGGTGGGCAGCGATGCCGACCTGGTGATCTGGGACACCGGCAAGCCCCATGTCATCCGCAACGACAAGCTGCACCACAACGTCGACTACACGCCCTACGAGGGCCGTGAACTGCAGGCCTGGCCGGCCATGACCCTGCTGCGCGGCCAGGTGGTGTGGGACGGCCAGCAGTTCACCGGCACGCCGGGCCAGGGCCAGTTCCTGCGCTGCGACCGCCCGGCGCTGGCGCGGCCGCGCACCCGCAGCGGCGGCTGGCGGCAGTGGCTGGAGCTGGATGCGTGACGGCTGCGCCACCCAAGGCACCACCCGGCACATCCGCCGGCGCACCCGCCGGCACACCCGCCGGCCAGCACTTCGACCTGCTGCTGGAAGGCGCCACGCTGATCACCGGCGATGCGCAACAGCCTTTGCTGCGCTGTGCCAGCCTGGGCGTTCTGGATGGCCGGATCGCCTGGATCGGCACACAACTGCCGGCCGACGCGCAGGCGCGCCGCCGGCTGGCGCTGCAGGGCCACGTGGTCACGCCCGGCTTCGTCAACCCGCACCAGCACGCCATCCTCAGCCTGGTGCGCGGCGTGGCGGCCGACCTGGGTTTTGCGCCGTCTTACACACCCGGCATCCCGCAGGGCACCCAGGTCAACCCCGACCAGGCCCGCGCCCTGGCCCGGCTGGGCGCCTGCGAGGCGCTGATGTTCGGCAGCACCGTGCTGGGCGACCACTTCGTGCATGCCGACATCAGCACCGAAGCCATGGCCGAGACCGGCCTGAAGCTGGCGCCCATCTGGCGCATCCACGATGTCGACTTCGCCCGCGTGGCGCAAGGCGACTGGCACTTCGATGCCGCCATCGGCGACCGCCTGCTGCGCCGCGCGGCCGACCTGCATGCGCGCTGGCACGGCCACCCGCGCGTCTACCCGCAGCTGGCCGCACACGCGGTCGACACCTGCAGCGAAGACCTGCTGCGCCAGGTGGCCGCGCTGTCGGCATCACTGGGCATGCATGTCAACACCCACCTGTCGCAAAGCCGGGTCGAGGTGGACCGGGTGCAGGCCCGCTGCGGCCGCACCGCCACGCAGGTGCTGGCCGATTGCGGGCTGCTGAACCACCGGCTGATGGGCGGCCATGGCATCTACCTGAGCGACGGCGACATCGCCATGCTGGCCGCCGCACGCGCCACAGTGATTCACATCCCCAAGTGCAATGCCACGTCGGGCCGGCTGGCGCCAACGCCCAGGCTGAAGGCCGCCGGCGTCAACCTGGCGCTGGCCACCGACACCCAGCATGCCGACATGGTGGAGCTGCCGCGCTGGGCCTTGATGACCGCCCGGGTGCAGACCGGCGGGGTCGACGCCGACTGGCAGCCACAGCATGTGTTCGACATGGCCACGCTGGGCGGCGCCCGCGCGCTGGGGCTCGACGGCGAGACCGGTTCGATCACTGTCGGCAAGTGCGCCGATCTGGTGGTCTTCGATGCGCGCCGGCCGCACTGGGTGCCGCAGGCCGACCCGCTGGGCACGCTGGTGCACTGCGGCCAGGGCCGCGACGTGCGCCATGTGCTGGTGGATGGGGAACTGGTGGTGGAAGACGGCCGCCCCACCCGTGTCGACCTGGACACCGTCTGCGCCGAGGCCGAGGCCGCTGCGCGCCAGCTCTGGGCCGGCGTCGGCAAGCCGTACTGAACAACCATTACCCGACCGAAAGAACCCGATGAAGCAACCGTCCACACTGTGGGGCCTGGCCTTGTGCCTGGGCTTGTCACTGCTGGTGAGCCCGTCCGCCCAGGCCCAGGACAGCTACCCCTCCAAGCCGATCAAGATCGTCGTGCCCTTCCCGCCGGGCGGCGCGGCCGACAACTTTGCGCGGTTGGTCGGCCAGAAGCTGGGCGAGGCCTGGGGCCAGCCCGTGGTCATCGACAACAAGCCCGGTGCCGGCGGCCAGATCGCCACCCAGGCCGTGGCCAGCGCGCCGGCCGATGGCCACACCTTGCTGGTCGTCACCGTGGGGCATGCGGTCAACCCCAGCCTGTATGCCCGGCTGCCCTACGACACCGAGAAAGACCTGCTGCCGGTGGCCAGGCTGGCCACCGTGCCCAGCGTGCTGGTGGTCAACACAGCAGTGCCGGCGCAGAACCTGAAGGAGCTGCTGGCGCTGGCCCGGGCGCAGCCCGACAAGCTGGCATACGCCTCGTCTGGCAATGCCACCACCAGCCATGTGTCGGCGGCGCTGCTGGCCAGCATGGCCGGCGTGCAGATGCTGCACGTGCCCTACAAGGGCTCGGCGCCGGCGCTCACTGACCTGATCTCGGGCCAGGTGCAGTTGATGATCGACCCGCTGGTGTCGTCGGCGCAGCATGTGAAGGCCGGCAAGCTGCGGGCGCTGGCCCTCAGCGGGCCCACCCGCTCGCCGCTGGCACCTGACCTGCCCACCATGGCCGAGGCCGGCGTGCCTGGCTACGCCTTTGCCGCCTGGTTCCTGCTGCTGGCGCCGGCCGGCACGCCGGCACCGGTGGTGACCAAGCTCAACGAGCAAGTGGCGCGCAGCCTCGCTGCGGCCGACCTGCAGGCACGCTACACCGCCATGGGCGCCGAGGCCGGCCAGGGCACGCCCACCGAGCTGCAGGCCTTCCTGGCCGCCGAGATCCGGCGTTACGCCAAGCTGGTGAAGGACACCGGCATGAAGGCCGAGTGAGCCGGGGCACGCCATGGCACGCCTGCTCATCATCAACCCGAACATCAGCCCGTCAGTCACCGCGCTGATCGAGGCCGAGGCGCGCCGCGCCGCGTCGCCCGACACCGTGCTGACCATGGCCACCGCACGCTCCGGCGTGGCCTACATCGAGACCCGCTTCGAGGCGATGCTGGGCGCGCATGCCGCTGCCGAGGCCGCAGCCGAACAGGCAGCAGGCCATGACGCGGTGGTCATCGCCGCCTTCGGCGACCCCGGGCTGCAGGCGCTGCGCGAGGTGCTGCCCATGCCCGTCACCGGCCTGACCGAGGCTGCGCTGATGAGCGCCTGCCTGCTGGGCCAGCGCTTCTCGATCATCGCCATCTCCCACCGCATCAGCGCCTGGTACCGCGAATCTGTCGACGCCCAGGGCCTGCTGGGCCGGCTGGCTGGCATCCGCAGCCTGGGCAGCCCGCTGCGTGACGTGGCCAGCATCCAGCAAGACCACCGTGACGCGCTGGTGGCCCTGGCCGAGCGCGCCGTGGCCGAAGACGGCGCCGACGTCATCGTGCTGGCCGGCGCCCCCTTGGCCGGCCTGGCCCGCCAGGTGCGTGACCTGCTGCCGGTGCCAGTGGTCGATGGCGTGTCCAGCGCCGTGCGCCATGCCGAGACCCTGGCCGCGCTGGCACCGGCCAAGGCCCGCGCCGGCAGCTTTGCCCCGCCGCCGGTCAAGCCGAATGCGGGGCTGTCGCCGGCGATGCAGGCCTTGCTGGCGCGGCGGTAAAGCGATGGCCCGGGCGCGTTGCATCGACCTTCCACAAAGGCCAAGCCGGCTTCTCCAGATTCCCGGGATCAATCCACGCGCGCCAGCCAGTACATCGGGCGTTTGCATCAGCCGCGTGCCGGCCGCGCAGGGCGCACCACCCAGCGGGTAAGCGGCGGCCCGCGCAACGGCGTCCTGCACCGCAGCATTGAACCGCTGGCCAGCGCCGGGCCGGGCTTCGCCATACCAAGCCACCTCGCGCAGAAACTCCAGATCCGCTGCCCGGAGGAAACGGACCGGTGTCACCGTGCCAGCCGGTCGGCCTCGGCAAACACAGTGGCGGCATCACGGGCTGGCTCCAGGCCCTGGTCATGGGCCGCCAGGCGCCGGGCGATCTCGGCCGGCCAGGCCGCATCCAGCGCGGCGGCAACCGGCTCGTTCAGCGACAACAGCAGCTGATCGACCAAACGCTCCCGCTCCTCAGGCGGCAGCCCCCGGCCACGCTGTACCAAGTCTGCAAGGCTGTCTGGCGGGGTGGCTGGCATATTGGCCGTCTTTCAGGATGATTGGACCCACAACCAGTTTAGCGGCGGGTCGCTTGGCAGGGCTGCCGTCCCCGCCGTGCCCGCTGCTCCCAGGCTCGGCTGGCCACATGGCGTGGCCGCGCCCGGCCTGCATACCCCGATCAGCACACCGGGCGCCTTTCGTGCCATCTTGCAGGGCGGGGGCGCCAGTGCTGCCGCTTTGCGATGGTGCAAGCCCGCGGATGGTGCCGTTGCTGTCAGGTTTGCCGTCGCCGCACGACCTACAGGATGTGAACAGACCGTCTGATTCCAGCGGGTCAAGCCTGCCATCGTGTCTGGCTTCGAGCGCCAGCGTCTGGCCCGGGCCCATCCTCCCGAGCCGCCGGCCGGTGCCGACGATGACCGGGTGTCACCAGCGCATCCCTGGCGGCGCATACAGTTGCGCAGCCCCACCGCAGTCCACCGAGGCCCCACCCATGCACGCCACCCTCCCGTTGCTCGCCGCCACCAGCTTCCCGCCCATCCGCCGCCAGGTGCTCGACACCCTGCAGGTCAACCTGGGCTACAAGTGCAACCAGAGCTGCCTGCACTGCCATGTGGCCGCCAGCCCGCAGCGCACCGAGATGATGGACGCCGACACCGTGGCCCTGGTGCTGGCGGTGCTGCAGGCACGCCGTGTGGGCACGCTCGACCTGACCGGCGGCGCGCCCGAGCTGAATCCGCATTTCCGCCACCTGGTGCGCCAGGCGCGCGCCCTGGGCGTGCGGGTCATCGACCGCTGCAACCTCACCATCCTGTCCGAGCCCGGGCAAGGCGACCTGGCCGCCTTTCTCGCTGACCAGGGGGTGGAAATCACTGCGTCGCTGCCGTGTTATTCAGCCGCCAATGTCGACCGCCAGCGCGGTGACGGTGTGTTCGACCGCAGCATCGCCGGCCTGCAGGAGCTGAACGCGCTGGGCTATGGCGACGCGGCCAGCGGCCTGGTGCTCAACCTGGTCTACAACCCGCAGGGCCCGTCGCTGCCCCCGCCCCAGGGGCCGCTGGAGGCCGACTACAAGCGTGAGCTGATGCAGCACTTCGGCATCCGCTTCAACCACCTGTTTGCGCTGACCAACATGCCGGTGCAGCGCTTCGGCAGCACCCTGGTCAGCAAGGGCACGTTCGGCACCTACATGCAGCTGTTGCGCAGCAGCTACCGGCCCGAGAATCTGGCCACGGTGATGTGCCGCAGCCTGCTCAGCGTCGACTGGCAAGGCGCGCTGCACGACTGCGACTTCAACCAGATGCTGGGCCTGCCCGCCAGCGTGGCCGGGCGCACGCGCCCGCACCTGCGTGACCTGCTGCAGCACGACCCGGCGGGTGCCGCCATCCGCGTGGCCGACCATTGCTACGGTTGCACCGCCGGCCAGGGCAGCAGCTGTGGCGGCGCGCTGGAGGCCGCAGCACCTGCGCACTGACAGGCGCCCGGTGCAGCTTGTGCTGTCGATCGTGGTGCCGGCGCTGAATGAGGCCGCCGGCATCGCCGCCATGTTGCAGGCGCTGGCGCCGCTGCGCGCGCGTGGGGTCGAGCTGCTGCTGGCCGATGGCGGCAGCACCGACGGCACGGCCGAGCGCGCCGCCCCCTGGGTCGATGCGGTGGTGCAGGCCCCGCGCGGCCGCGCCCTGCAGATGAATGCCGGCGCTGCCCGGGCCCGGTCCGATGTGCTGCTCTTCCTGCATGCCGACACCCAGCTGCCCGCCGGGGCCGACGGCCTGGTGCTGCAGGCGCTGGCTGCCGGTGCCTGCTGGGGCCGGTTCGATGTGCACATCGACGGCCGGCCAGGCATGCTGCGGGTGGTGGCGGCGCTGATGAACCTGCGCTCGCGTGCCACCGGCATCGCCACCGGCGACCAGGCCATCTTCACCACCCGCGCCGCCTTCAACCAGGTGGGCGGCTTCCCCGCGCAGCCGTTGATGGAAGACATCGAACTGTCGGGCCGGCTCAAGCGCATCGGCCGGCCCGCCTGCCTGCGCGCCCGGGTGCGCACCTCGGGCCGCCGCTGGGAGCAGCGCGGCGTCTGGCGCACCATCGTGCTGATGTGGCGGCTGCGCTGGCGTTACTGGCGCGGTGAATCCCCCGACAGCCTGGCCCGGGCCTACCGATGAACAGCGCCATGGGCACGGCCGTCATCGTGTTTGCCAAGGCCCCGGTGGCCGGGCTGGCCAAGACCCGCCTGGCACCGGCGCTGGGCGCTGCCGGTGCGGCAGCGCTGGCCCAGCGCATGCTGCGCCATGCCCTGGCCCAGGCCACGGCGGCGGCCATCGGCCCGGTGGAGTTGTGCGCGGCGCCCGACTGCGCGCACCCGCTGCTGCAAGCCGCTGCGGCCGACTGCGGCGCCACGCTGGCCGACCAGGGGCCGGGCGATCTGGGTGCGCGCATGCACCGCGCCATCCGCCGCCATCTGGCGCAGCACCGCCAGGCGCTGCTGATCGGCACCGACGCCCCGGCGCTGGACGCTGCGGTGCTGCGCCAGGCCGCGCAGGCGCTGCACGACCATGACGCGGTGTTCGTGCCGGCGCTGGACGGCGGCTATGTGCTGGTCGGCCAGCGGGTGGCCGATGCGCGCTGCTTCACCGGCATGGCCTGGAGCCATGCCCAGGTGATGGCCGACACCCGCCAGCGCCTGCGCGCCGCCGGCGTGCGCTGGGCCGAGCTGGCGCCGGTGGCCGACATCGACACACCCGCCGACCTGCAGCACCTGCCGCCGGGATGGCTGCCTGCCATGACCTCACCTGACCTGACCTGACCTGACATGACGCAACCCGCCGACACCCCTCACCGGCCGGCCCCCGGCCGCAGCTGCCCGCTGCACTACCGCTACCCGCCCGAGGTGTTTGCCAGCGACGCACCGGCCCCGCTGCAGGCGCTGGACGTGCTGTACGTCGTCGGCGGCCTGTATGGCAACGGGCCGGCGCTGGCCCAGGTGCTGGCCCTGTTCGCGCATGAGCGCGGCCGCAAGCAGCTGGTGTTCAACGGCGATTTCCACTGGTTCGACGCCGACCCCGCCGCCTTTGCCCAGGTGCAGCAGGCGGTGCTGGCCCACACCGCCC
>JARXAJ010000267.1 GCA_029865965.1 Aquabacterium sp. | reverse complement strand
GCGGCTCAAGCCGGGTCAGTCGGCTCGTTGGCGTGGAAGTTCACCGGGCGGCCGGGCACCACGGTAGAGATGGCGTGCTTGTAGACCATCTGCGTCACGGTGTTGCGCAGCAGGACAACATACTGGTCGAACGACTCGATGTGCCCTTGCAACTTGATGCCGTTGACGAGGTAGATCGAGACCGGAACATGCTCCTTGCGCAGCAGGTTCAGGAAGGGGTCTTGCAGGAGTTGCCCTTTATTGCTCACGATATGACTCCGTGTTGAAAAGTGTTGATGCAAAGACCTTATCACATCAGGTTAAGTACGTAGGCGCCATGAGAAGGCACCACAAAAGCATCACATCAACCGATCAGAGCTACTCGCCGTCGAAAGGGTTCCGTGACGATCTGAATTCAATGCGCAGCGGCGTACCGGTGAGCTTGAAGTGCTCTCGCACACGGCCTTCCAGGAAGCGCTTGTAGGCATCGGTCACGTGTTCCAGGCCGTTGCCGTGGATCACCACGATGGGCGGGTTCATGCCGCCCTGGTGCGCATAGCGCAGCTTGGGCCGGAACGCACCGGTGCGCTGCGGCGCCTGGTGCTGCACTGCCTCTTGCAGCAGACGGGTGAGCACCGGCGTGGGCATCTTGCGGATGGCGGATGCATGGGCATCGGCAATCGCCTTCCACACCGGCCCCAGGCCCTGGCGCTTGAGCGCCGAAATATGCAGCACCGGCGCAAACTTCAGGAAGGCCAGCCGCTGCTCGACCGAACGCTCGAACATCTGGCGCTGGTAGGCATCGACCGCATCCCACTTGTTGACCGCCACCACCACCGCGCGGCCGCTTTCGAGGATGTAGCCTGCAATGTGGGCGTCCTGGTCGCTGACGCCCTGGGTGGCATCCACCAGCAGCAGCACCACGTTGGCATCGGCAATGGCCTGCAGCGTCTTGACGACCGAGAACTTCTCGATCGCCTCGAACACCTTGCCTTTGCGGCGCAGGCCGGCGGTGTCGATCAGTTCGAACTTCACCCCGCCACGCTCGAAGGGCACGCTGATGGCGTCGCGGGTGGTGCCGGGCTGGTCATAGGCCACCAGCCGGTCTTCACCAAGCCAGGTGTTGATCAGTGTGCTCTTGCCCACGTTGGGCCGGCCGGCCACGGCAAGCCGGATAGGCTTGTCGGCGCCATCGGCAATCGGGTCGTCGTCGTCCTCGGGGTCGAAGAAGTCGGCCAGCGCAGCATCGAGCAGGCTGCGGATGCCCTGGCCGTGGGCTGCCGACACGGGGTGCGGTTCGCCCATGCCCAGTTCATGGAATTCAGCCAGCAACGGCGACTCCGTGAGGCCCTCGGCCTTGTTGACACACAGCAGCACCCGCTTGTTGGCACCGCGCAGGTAACGGGCGATGTCATGGTCCTGGCCACTGACGCCGTTGCGGGCATCGACGACGAAGACCACCGCATCGGCCTCGGCCACTGCGGCCTTGGTCTGCGCGGCCATCATCGCGACGATGCCGGTGGGCTTTTCGGGCTCGAAGCCGCCGGTGTCGACGACGATCAGCTCACGGCCGTTGTGGCGCGCGTCGCCGTAATGGCGGTCGCGCGTCAGGCCGGCAAAGTCGGCGACGATCGCATCACGGCTCTTGGTGATGCGGTTGAACAGCGTGGACTTGCCCACATTGGGCCGGCCCACCAGGGCAATGACCGGCTTCATGGGGTTGCACTTTCAAAGAGAGGAACCGTCACTCGGGACGGAAGGCGAAGATCCCGCCATTGCGGGTGACCACCAGCATGGTGGTGCCCGCCAGCATGGGTTGGCCCACCACCGCCGAGCCGTCGGTGGGCAGGCGCAGCAGGGTTTTGCCGTCGGTGCGGTCCAGGAAATGCACCTGGCCTTCAGCATCACCCACCACCACGGTGCGGCCGGCCGACAGCGGGGCGCCGAGGCCGCGGAACAGCAGGCGCTCGTTCTGCCAGGCCAGTTCGCCGCCACCAGCCTTCCAGGCGCTGAGCCGGTCGGAGCCGTCAGCGCCGAAGATCAACTCGGCATCGCCGCCGATCGCCTGCTGACCGCCGGCATTGCGGCTCCACACCAGGCTGGCGCGGTCGGGCCCGGCAATGCTGACGCACCCGACCGCTGTCTGGAAGGCGCGTGCGCACAGCTGGTCGCCAAGGCGCAGCAGCGGGCCCACCAGGTCGTTCAGGCGCTCGACCTCGTTGGTGCCGCGCGGCGAGGTGACGGGCACCTCCCAGCGCACGCTGCCGGTGGTGGGATCGACGCCGGTGAGGATGGCGCCGATGCCGGCCACCAGGGTGTTCTTGTGCGCAGCCAGCACACCGGGTTGCGCCAGCGTGAGCGCCTCGCCGGGGCGCTGCAAGGTCCAGAGGCGGCGGCCGTCGATGGCGTCGAAGGCATGCACCACGCGGTCGACACCCAGCACGAACACCCGCTCGCCGGCCACCAGTGGCGCGGTGGCGGTGCGCGACGCCAGGCGCGTGCTCCACAGCCTGGCGCCCTGGTCGAGCACCACCAGTTCATTGTCGACGGTGACCACGGCGGCACGCCGGCCGTCACTGCCCACGCCGGCTGACAGCCTGGCGCCGGCCTGGCCACGCCAGACTTCACGGCCGGTCTGGGCTTCCAGCGCCAGCACCGTGCCGTCCGTGCCGGCGACGATGAAGTTGCCCTCGCGCAGCGCCACTGCCAACGGAAAGCGCACCGAGTCGAGCCTGGCGTTCCAGACCTGCCGGCCAGCGATCTGGGCGGTGACCTGCTCCAGCGGCGTGGGCTTGGGCTTGTCGCTGGCGCAGCCTGCCAACAGGGCGGCCGCCGCTGCCAGCAACAAGGCCGCCACACGGCCCGCCGGCCGGGCCATCACTTGGCGACCCCCGACGCCGCCGCGCCCACCGGCACAGGCGGTGCAGCCAGCGCGGTGAGCTTGACTTCCACCAGACGGCGGTATTCGATCTTGTCGTCCATGGCCTTGTAGGCCGCCTGGTAGGCAGCGCGGGCTTCGTCGGTCTTGCCCTGGGCCAGCAGCACGTCACCGCGCCGGTCGGCCACCAGGGCGGCAAAGTCCTTGGCCGTGGCGCCGTCCAGCGCCTTCAGCGCACCGGCGTGGTCCTTGGCATCGAGCAGCACGCCCGCCAGGCGCAGCCGGGCAACGGCGCGGTACTCGTCTTCCGGGGCTTGCTCGCCCACCCAGGTCAGGCTGGCCTTGGCCGCATCGGTCTGGCCCTTGTCGTACTGCACCCGGGCGGCGATCAGGCCGGCCTGCTGGGTGAGGGTGGCGCGGGCGTAGCGGTCCTTCATGTCGTTGAAGACCCGGCCGGCCTTGTCGGCATCGCCTGCGCTGGCGGCCTTGTCCAGTTCATCAAACATGGCCGCAGCCTGCACCGCCTGGCTGCGCTGGTACCAGTTCCAGCCGTTCCAGCCGGCAAAGGCCAGCAGCACGGCCGTCAGGATCCAGGTGATCGGGTTGCCGTAGCGCTTCCAGAACGCCTTCAGGTCGTCGAGCTGTTCCTGGTCTTGCAAGTTGAGTGTGTTCGCCATGAAGCGCCTGTGGCCCGTGCTCTGAAATCGAAGGGCGGATTATGCGTTGCGCAGTTCGTGCGCCCAGGCGGCCGCCCCGGCGAGCGGGCGCAGCACCTGGGCGGCGGCCGCATCGCGCAGCGGCTTGACCGCCACCTGACCCTGCGCCAGTTCATCGGCACCGAACACCAGCGCGAAGCGTGCGCCGCTGGCGTCGGCCTTCTTGAACTGCGCCTTCAGGCTGCCGCCGCCGGCATGCATCTGCACTGCCACGCCGGCCCGGCGCAGCGCATCCAGCGCCACCATGGCCTGCGGCAGCGCCGCCCCGTCGGGCAACACGGCATACACATCGGGCGCGGCATCGGGCACCGGAACGCCGATTTCCTGCAGCAGCAGCAACAGCCGCTCGATGCCCAGACCGAAGCCGATGGCGGGCGTGGGCTTGCCGCCCAACTGCTCGAACAGCCCGTCATAGCGGCCACCGCCGCACACCGTGCCCTGGGCGCCCAGGTGGTCGGTGACCCACTCGAACACGGTGAGGTTGTAGTAATCCAGCCCGCGCACCAGCCGGGGGTTGATGCGGTAGGGCAAGCCGGCGGCATCCAGCACCGCACACACCGCCGCCAGGTGGGCGCGCGAGGCTTCACCCAGGTGGTCGGCCAGCTTGGGCGCGGCTTCGACCAGGGCCTGCAATGCCGGGTTCTTGGTGTCGAGGATGCGCAGCGGGTTGGTGTGCAGGCGGCGCTTGCCGTCGTCGTCCAGCACGTCGGCATGCGCAGTGAAATAGGCCACCAGCGCAGCGCGGTGGGCAGCGCGCTCGGCCGGCTGGCCCAGGCTGTTGAGTTCCAGCCGCACATGTGCACCAATCTGCAGGCCCAGCGCCTCCCACAGGCAACGCAGCATCAGGATCAATTCGGCATCCACGTCCGGGCCGGGAAAGCCCAGCGCTTCCACGTCGAGCTGGTGGAACTGGCGGTAACGGCCCTTCTGCGGCCGTTCATGGCGGAACACCGGCCCGATGGACCACACCCGCAGCGGGCCGTTGTACAGCGCGTTGTGCTCGACCATGGCGCGCACGATGCCGGCGGTGATCTCGGGGCGCAGCGTCAGCGCATCACCGTTCATCGCGTCCTTCCAGGAGTACATCTCCTTCTCGACGATGTCGGTGGCCTCGCCGATGCCGCGCACGAACAGCGCGGTGGGCTCGACGATGGGCGTGATCAGGTGCTGGTAGCCGTGGCGCGACAGCACCATGTCCACGGTGCGCTCGAACCAGCGCCAGATGGCGGAATCGGGCAGCTTGTCCTTGCGCGGCACGTTGGCCGGCAGGATGTCGTTCATGCCTTTGACGGCAAGCAGTTTGTCGGCCATGGGGTAGGGGGCGCCGGCAGGCGCCACGGCAAGATGCAGGATGGGGCGGGGAGCGAGAGGCCGTGCCAGCAGGCACCCGAGGTGCGTCGTGACCGTCAGTGCGCGGCTGCGGCAGTGCCGTACCTGCGCTCGATGTAGGACTCGACGATCTTGTGAAACTCCTGCGCGATGCCTTCGCCGCGCAGCGTCATCGCCTTCTGGCCGTCGATGAACACAGGCGCGGCCGGCGCCTCGCCGGTGCCTGGCAGGCTGATGCCGATGTCGGCATGCTTGCTTTCGCCCGGGCCGTTGACGATGCAGCCCATCACCGCCACCTTCAGGTTCTCGACGCCGGGGTACTTGGTCTTCCACACCGGCATCATCAGGCGCAGGTGGTCGTCGATCTGCTTGGCCAGCTCCTGGAACGTGGTGCTGGTGGTGCGGCCGCAGCCAGGGCAGGCGGTGACGCTGGGGTTGAAATTGCGCAGGCCCAGGG
>JARXAJ010000062.1 GCA_029865965.1 Aquabacterium sp. | reverse complement strand
GCGTGGCGCCTTGCTGGCGGCCAGCCTCGCCCTGGGTGCCGCCACGTTGGCCTTGGTGCAGCGCAGCTGGCCGCACAGCCTGCAGGGCGTCTATGCCCACCCGGACCTGCCCGCCATGCTGGCGCTGTTCTGCGTCATGGCCCTGGCGCAGGGCCTCGAATCGATGAAGCTGGCGCTGGCGCAGCGGTGGCTGCAGGCCGCGCTTGTGGCGCGCCTGGAACTGGTGTCGCAGCTGCTGGGCGTGCTGGTCACGGTGGGGCTGGCCGCTGTCAGCCGGTCGGCCTGGGCCCTGGTCGTGGGCTCGGTCGCCTCGGCTGTGGCCCGCGCGGTGTTGAGCCATCTGTGGCTGGCCGGCCCTGCCGTGCGGCCTTGCTGGGATGCGGGCCACGCCAAGGGCCTGTTCGGCTTCGGCAAGTGGATCGTGCTGTCGTCCCTGATCGGTTTCGCTGCTGCGCATGGCGAGAAGCTGTTGCTCGGCGGCTTGCTTCCAGCCGCGTCGGTGGGTGTGTACGCCATTGCCGCCACGCTGCTGGGCGCCGTTGTCGCGGTGCTGAACATGCTCAACGGGCACCTGGTGTTTCCGGCGCTGAGCCGCGCACTGCGCGAAGGGCGGGTCCAGGCGCTCGCGGTGTATGGCCGCGTGCAGCGCATCGAGGATGTGATGCTGGGCCTGCTGGGTGGCGCCTTGTTCGCCTGCGGCCACCTCGTCGTGGATGCGCTGTACGACGCCCGGTACGCCCAGGCCGGCTGGATGCTGCAGTGCCTGGCTGCAGGGCTCGTGGGGCTTCGCTTCCAGGTGCTGGAGCAGATGATGTTCGCCATGTCCCAACCGGCCCGCGTGACGCTGAGCAACAGCCTGCGTGCGGCCGCCTTGGCCATCGGCGTGCCGCTGGGGTTTCACCTGGGTGGCCTGCAAGGCGCATTGGCCGCCATCGCGCTGGCCCAGTTTGCCGGCTGGCCGGTGGCCTGGCACTTCCGCCGCTCTTTGGGGCTGCCCAGCCTGAAGAACGAGGTGGTGTGGCCACTTGCCTGGGCGACGGGCTTGGCGCTGGGCTGGGGCTGCGACCGGTTCGCGGGTTGGCTGATGCTGCAACTTCACCGCTGACCCCGGTACCCCACCATCTGCGCCGGGCCGCGCTGCCCGCCGGTGCCGCGAGCGCTCAGGTTTTCGGCCGGGTTGTCGATAAGCTCTTTGCCGCTGGGGCCCGACGCAGATCCGGGCCCCGTCTGCCAATTCATCTTCAACTTCACGGATTGGTCGCCCGCATGTACGTTGCACTTCTTGAAGACGACCCGGACCAGCACGCCCTGCTGATGCACTGGCTGGATCAGGCCGGCCACCAGGGCGTGGGCTGGCATCGCATGGGCGACTTCATGCGCGACATGGCCAACGCCCACTTCGACGCCGTGGTGCTCGACTGGAAGCTGCCCGACGGCTCCGGCATGGAAACCCTGAAGTGGATCCGGCAGACCGTCGGCTGGAATGTGGCGGTGGTGGTGCTGACGGCCTGCGACGACGCTGACACCGTGGTGCAGGCGCTGGGCGCCGGCGCTGACGACTATGTGGTCAAGCCCGCCCGGGAGCCTGAACTGGTGGCGCGCATCGCCACGGCGGTGCGCCGTGCCAGCCCGGGTGGTGTGATGGTCGTCAAGCTCGGCATCTACGAAGTGGACATCCCCCGGCACCAGCTGTCCATGCACGGCAAGCCGGTGACCATGACGCAGAAGGAGTTCGATCTGGGGGCCTACTTCTTCCAGAACCCCGGCAAGCTGCTCTCACGCGACCACTTGCTCAACAAGATCTGGGGCCTGAACACCGAGGTGGACACCCGAACCGTTGACACCCATGTCAGCCGGCTGCGCAAGAAGCTCAAGCTGGATGGCAGCCACGGCTGGCAGATGGGGTCGGTGTACGGCTATGGCTACCGGCTCGACCGTGCCACCGCAGGCCCCTGCGCCAACGCAGCGGCAGGCGGCGGTGCCGTGGCGCGA
Source organism: Aquabacterium sp. (assembly GCA_029865965.1). Classification (GTDB taxonomy): domain Bacteria; phylum Pseudomonadota; class Gammaproteobacteria; order Burkholderiales; family Burkholderiaceae_C; genus Pseudaquabacterium. The sequence goes on along the minus strand of JARXAJ010000062.1, from coordinate 36,273 downwards.
CACGATGCCGCCACCCTTGGCAAGGCCGGCCTGTCTACAGTGGCTGCTTCCTAGACCACCCGATGTCCCACCATGCAGATGACCGTCATCAGTGCGGGCAAGGCCGACCCGCATGCAGGCTGGGTTGCAATTGACGAACTGTCCGCACTGATCAGCGCCTACTTCGGCGCGCCCTGGCTGTCGCCGGCACCCGGGCCCGACAGCCTGGTGCGCCGTGCGCTGGGGCGATCCAGGCCCCGCTTTCAGCCGGTGGGTGCCCTGCAGGGCGATGTGCTGTTCGTGGTGGCCCGCGGGCCGGCAGACCTGGCCCTGGTGCAGGCGGTGCCAAACGTTCGCCAGCGCTTTGGCAAGATCCACGCCTTCGTCACCGATTCCTATTTCACCGCCGGCTACCCGGCGGAAACCGCGCTCTACGACAGCATCAGCGTCACGGCGCACGAAGACATGGCCTACCCGGGCGACCGCTTCGGCGTGAAGGTGCACCACCTGCACCAGGGCATCGACGGGCTGCGTTGGTCGCCAGACCCCCTGGCGCCACGCCAGCGCGACATCGACCTCATCGCCTACGGGCGCACGCCGCCCAGCTACCACCGGGCGCTGGTCGACCGGTTTCATGCGCCGGCTTCGCCGTATCTGTACCTGCATTCGCCGCTGGGCCACGTCAGGGGCGCTGACGTGTCGGCCGAGCGCGGCATGTTGTTCAAGCTGCTGCACCGCACGCATCTGTCGCTGGCCTTTCATCTGCTGGTCGAACCCGAGGTCCAGCGGCCGCGTTCGATGATGGTCACCAGCCGCTGGCTCGAGTCGCTGCTGAGCGGTTGCCTGGTGGCCGGCCGCCGGCCGGTCTCACGCATGGCTGACGAGATGTTGTGCTGGCCCGGCGCTACGCTGGAGCTGAAGGACACACCCCAAGAACTCGCCGAGGAAGTGGAAGACCTGCTGGCGCGCCGCAATGACTGGACGGCCCAGCGCAGGCTGAACACGGCGAACACCCTGCGCCACCACGACTGGCGCTGGCGCCTGCGTGCACTGTGCGGGCTGCACGGTTGGGACGAGCCCCGGATGCTGGGTGCCGATCTGCAGGCCGTCAGCGCGCGCGCCGATCAATTTGCCATGTGATGCCAGCGCGCCTGGCACGCGGCCGGACGGGGTGCAGGCAGCGCTTGCCGCAGGGCCGAGCGACACAGTTCGCTGACATAGCGCCAGGAGGCAAGCGGTCAAATGCAGCCTGTTCCAACCCACCGGCTCTGCACCATGTCCACTGCCCGCGAACCCGATTTCAATCGCCCTCTGTACGCCGTCTGCGGTCTGCCCATCGATGCGCTGACGCATGTGCAAGCCCAGCAGAAGCTTGAACTCAACCGGGAGACGGGGCAGTCGTGTTTCATGTCCACGCCGAACCTGAACTTCGCCGTGCAGAGCCTGAAGGACGCTGCGTTCCGCGACTCGGTGGCCCGCAGCGACATCAGCGTGGCCGACGGCATGCCGCTGGTGTGGATCGCCAGGCTGCTGGGCCTGCCCATCGTCGAGCGCGTCTCCGGCTCGGGCCTGTTTGACAGCCTGAAGCAGGCGCCGGGTTCGCCGTGGAAGGTGTTCTTCTTCGGCGGCCCCCAGGGCGCCGCCCAGGAAGCCTGCCTGAAGCTGTACTTCGCGGGCACCGTCATGCAGCCGGTCGGCTTGATCTGGCCAGGCTTCGGCGGCCTGGACGACATGAGCCGCCCCGATCTCATCGAGACCATCAACGAAGCACGACCCGACCTGCTGGTGGTGTCGCTGGGCAGCGCCAAGGGGCAGGCCTGGATCGAACGCAACCTGTCGCATCTGAAGGTGCCCGTGGTCAGCCACCTGGGCGCGGTCGTGAACTTCGTTGCCGGCACCGTGAAGCGTGCGCCGCGCTGGATGCAGCGCACCGGGCTCGAATGGCTGTGGCGCATCCGGGAAGAGCCGCACCTCGTCACGCGCTACTTCAACGACGGCCTGGCCCTGTGCAAGCTGATGACGCTGCGGGTGCTGCCGCTGGCCATCAGCACCCGCTGGTACCGCGCAACGGCCCGCGGCGCCCACCAGCCCTGCACCGTGCGCCTGGCGCTGCAGGACAACGGCGACCAGCGCGTCGTGCTGAGCGGTTGCGCCCATGCCACCGGCATGGCCGATGTGCGCCGGGCCTGGCAAGACTGCTGGCACGGCAAGGGCGACGTGCGCATCGACCTGCAAGACGTGCCCTGGTTCGACGCCATGTTCGTGGCGCTGTGCCTGCTGCTCGAAACCTCGCTGCGTGACCAGGGTCGCAAGCTCAGGCTCGAAGGCCTGACGAGCCGCCACCGCCGCCTGTTCAGGCTGCACCAGTGCGCCCACCTGGTGGCCGCATGACCCGTGGCGAACTGAACGCGATCCGCGGGCTGGCCTGCCTGCTGCTCGTGGCCAACCATGTGGTGGGCGGCACGCCGAACGACGGCCTGCGGCTGCAGGCCGGCCCGCTGCGCGAAGGCGTGGACCTGCTCGCCGTGGTGCGCATGCCGCTGTTTGCCTGCATCGCCGGCCTTGCGCACTTCCATGTGCACACCGCCGGCTTGGCCTTGCTGCGCGACAAGGTGTACCGGCTGTTGGTGCCCATGCTGATGACGGGCACCCTGTTTGCGGTGGTTCAGGCGGCCAGCTCACCGGGCGGCCTGGCGCAGGTGAACTGGTTCACGCTGCACCTGCTGCCGGTGGCGCACTACTGGTTCCTGGAGTCGCTGTTCATCGTGTTCGTGCTCTGGACCCTGGCACGCACGCTGCTGTGGAAGGCGGTCTTCACGGCCTGCGCGGTGGCGGTGTACCCGTTCGGCCCCGGTACGCCGTGGCTGGGCATCGCGGGTGCCTTCTACCTGGCCCCGTTCTTTGCGCTGGGGTGGTGGTGGGCCTACGCCAGGCCAGACACCTCGACCGGGCGGTCGCGCATGCTGGGCTTGCTGGCGCTGGGCCTGGTCGCGGCCATCGTGGCCGTGTCGGACAACCCGGCCACCCACCGCATGTCTGCGCCCATTCTGGTGGCCGGCGTTCTGGCTTGCGTGGCCCTGTTCACATTGCGGCCCAACCTGGCGGCCCTGCGGTGGGTGGGCGAGCTGTCGTTCGTGATCTTCCTGTTCCACGTGTTCTTCACCGCGCCCACGCGCGGGCTGCTGCAGGCCTTCAAGGTGGACAACGCCACCGTGCACCTGCTCGCCGGCATGGTGGCGGCCGTGGCGTGCTCGGCCGTGCTGCGCTGGGCCATCACACGCCTGGGTGGGCCTGCACTGTGGTTCATCGGTGGGCGGGCTCAGGTCACTGCAGCTGGCAACGCCAGGCCCGAACCCGGCCGGCAACCGCCGCCAGGCCGCAGCCAGCTGCCGGGGGCCAGGACATGAGTTCCGGCGCGATCGCCACGTCAGCGGTGCTGGCCTGTGCGGCCGCCGCCTGCGCCTGGAAGTCAGCGCCCCGGCTCGGGCATCCCAGCCCGGGCAGCAGGCGCTTCTGGAACGCCCAGGCCGCCTGTCTGTTCAGCCTGGGCCTGTGCCACGCCTTTGCGGTGGATGCCTGGGTGCTGCAATGGGGCCGGCAGCTGGTGCTGGCCAACGGCCTTTACGGCTGGCGCCGCCCCTTCCAGGCGGCCTTGCTGCTGGCAGGCCTGTTCCTGGCCGTGAAGCTGCTTCAGCGCTGGCGCCTGGGCCGCACGGACAGCGCCCTGGCGCAGTTGCGCCTGCTTTGCGCCTGTGCCACGGCCGTGATCGCGGTGGTGTTCGGCGCGCGGGCGGTGTCGCTGCATGGCTTGGATGACGTGCTCACCTACCGCATCTTCGGACCCGGGCTGGGCCGTTGGCTGGAATGGGGCGCTGCCGCTGTTGTCTGTGCCGCAGCCGCCATCAATGGCCACAGAAGCCCGGCACACACGTCCACCCTCAAAGCCTGGGAGCCGCCCCGTGTTTGACAACCTGCGTTCAGACTTTGCAGCCCATGGCCGTGATTGGGGCTCCCAAGGCTTCTGGGCCCTGTCGGTCTACCGGTTCGGCCGTTGGCGCTATACCGTTCGTCCGCGGTTGCTGCGGATGCCGCTGTCGGCCCTGTACAAGGTCTTGTACAAAGCCGTGCAGGTGGTCGCTGGCATCGAGCTGCCCTGTGAAGTGCCGGTCGGCAAGGGCTTTGTCATTGACCATTCGGGCGGCATCGTCGTCAGCGGCTATGCCCGGTTTGGTGAACGCTGCCGGTTGCGCCCTGGTGTGGTGATCGGCCTGGCGCGGGTTGAACAGCCCATTGCGCCGGTGTTCGGTGACGACGTCGATATCGGTGCGGGCGCCAAGGTGCTGGGCCCCATCCGCATCGGCCACCGCGTGCGCATTGGCGCCAACGCGGTGGTGGTCACCGACGTGCCCGATGACTGCATTGCCGTGGGTGTGCCTGCGGTGGTGAAATCGCGCGCTGCGGCCAGGCCCGGCCTGCAACGCCGCGCGGGCGAGCCGGGCGAGAACACAGTGCAGACCGAATCTGCGGCTGAACCGGGCTGAACCTGGCCAAGGCGCGCGGTGCGCAGCCTTGTTGAAGCCAGAGCCAGACGCATGGGCAGGTGCCGGCCCGCGCTGTCTTGGTGTTGCGCGGCACTGTGTGCGCTGCCATGAAAGCGGGCCTGTTGACGCTGGCCGCACCGCCACCGGTGAAGTGGGGCTGGTGAAGGATGCCCGGGCCGCGCACGGCGCCCGTCACTGCCGAGATGGCAGGCAAGGGTCAAGCGACGCAATGCGCCGTGGGCCGCCATGAGCGCTGTGCGCCGGCCACCGCCGCGACTCTTTCGCGCAGCGTGCCGCTGGCGGCGAAAAAGGCATCGGCAACGGCCTGGGCCTCGACCGAGCTCGGCAGGCCGTCGTCATGCCAGGCGCGGGCGTGGAAGAAGCCGATCGGTTGCCTGGCCAGAAGGCGTTGCCAGTCGCGGTTCAGCGCATACCAGTCGCCGGGCTGGCGCGGACGCACGCCAAACCAGGCGCGGCGACCCTGCAACACATCCAGCACGGCGCCGAAACTGCTCAGCAGCGTGTGCGTGCGGCCGCTGTCGCGTCTGTTCATGCGAACCGGCATCAGGTGCAGCGACCCATCGGCGTTCCATCCCCGCACCGCGTCGATGCGCAGCCACGGGCTGGGAGACCCCTTCAACCGGCTGGCCAACTGCAATGCCAGCAGCGCGGGCAAGCCGGCCGCCAGGACCACACCCGCCAGCAGCCGCCCGCCGAAAGTGACCAGTGGCTTGATGACGCCTTCAGGGCGGGTCAGCGGCGTCAGCACTGCGTCGGCCACCGGCAGTTCGTGGTGCACGCCCCAGCCCACGTGATTGACAACGCTGCCGCGGGCCACCGAATGCAGCACCGACACGTCGGCACCCACATAGGTGCCGGCCATCACCAGCGAATATTCCACCGAGGCTCCACCCGCCACCACCACGTCACGGTGCAAGACAGTGTGGGCGCCCACGACGGCGGCGCCCACCACGCAGCCCGGACCGATGACGGCCGGGCCGGTGATGACGGCGTCAGGGCTGACGCGGGCGTCGCTGGACTGCAGCCCCCAGGGCTTGTGCAGCCACGTGGCGGGGGCTGCCCGAATCGCGTCGGGCGCCAGGCAAACGCGTTGTGATTCGAGCAGATCCTGTGCGGTGCCGGTGGTCAGAAACTGGGAAGTCTGGATGGCCATGCAGCGGCCTGGTGCGGATTGCGTCATGCAGTGGGCCAGCGTGTCCGCATCGGCATGCGGTGAAATCGCCGCTGCGTCGGCGGCGGGCATGCTGGCCCAGCCGGTCCAGCGCCTGTCGGGCTCCAGCACCACGGCGGCGCAGTCTTCGCGCAGCAGGTCGCCCAGCGCGGCTGGGTCCAGCCAGCAATGCGCGTGGCCCACGAGCACGCGGCTGGCGCCCAGGGACAACTGCCGCAGCACGCCGTACGGGGCATGGCCGTCCTTCACCAGGTGCCAACGCAGGCGCAGCCCCCAGCGCTGGCCGTTGCCGAGCGCCAGGCGCAGCAGTTCAGGGTGGTCGCAGGCCACCACGTCGATGTCCTGGATGTCGGCCAGGGCGCAACTTTGCATCACCCTTTCGGCGAAGCTGGACCAGGCCAGCGGCTGCAGACAGGCCATGCTGGCCGCAGCATGCGGAATGGAGTCGTCGTTGGGGGCAGTGAGAAACACCACGGTCCGCAGGACGGAGGTCTCAGGGAGTTTGGTCATGGCAAGACGGCTTTCAGCAAGCTAGTAGGCACCACGGCCCAGGACAACCGCGGGGATGGTCTTGATCAGCAGCAGCAGGTCGGCCTTGAGCGAGCGGTTGCGGATGTATTCCAGGTCGAGCAGCACCTGACCCTCGAAGGGAATCTCGGAGCGGCCGCTGACCTGCCAGATGCAGGTGAGCCCCGGCTTGACGCTCAGACGCTGGCGGTCGGCCAGCGTGTAGCGCGCCACTTCGCTGGGCAAGGGCGGCCGCGGGCCCACCAGCGACATCTGGCCCTTCAACACGCACCACAGTTGCGGCATCTCGTCGATGCTGAACCGTCTGATGAAGCGGCCGATGCGGGTGATGCGCGGGTCGTTGCGCATTTTGAAGGTGACCCCGTCGCCACCATGCTGGTTGGCCTGCGCGAGCTTGGCGCGCAGCGCGTCGGAGTCGGTCGACATGGAGCGGAACTTCGGAAAATCGAATTCGACGCCGTCCAGCCCGACCCGCCTTTGCCAATACAGCACGGGCCCGCGGTCGCCGGCCCAGATGAGCAGGGCCACCACCGCAAAAAGCGGTGCCAGGCAGGCCAGTGCAAGCATGACGACGACCAGGTCCAGCGCCCGCTTGACCACCAAGCGGCCGCGCGTGTAGAGCCGCCATGCGGCCAGGTTGCGTCGCGCCTTCAATCGCCGCAGCGCCAGGGCGAAAGCAGTGGAGGACAGGTCGACGCGGGGAGTGGGCTTTGGTGGCTTCATGCGTGCAATTGGACGCTGACCTGCCGCCGCAGATGTCACCGCTTTGTCAAACCCTCTGCTAGCATCATTCGGGGTTGGCGATGAGGGTTCGGCCCACCGCAACGACTGCAACACGACAGCAAGACGACTGCCAACTTCGGCGGCACGGCGGCTGACCCCGCAGCCGATGCGCCCCGACATCGCCTTGCCGCCAACACGCCTGCGCGCTGCATCCCCCACAGACTGCCGCTTCAAGCGGCGCAACCGGTGGTGAGTCCCTTTGAACACTGTGAAGCCCGGCGAACTGCCTGACCTGCAGCATCCCTTGCTGGTGCTGGTGGCCGATGACATTGAACGCAGCCGCACGGAAACAGCCTGCGCCGTCGAGCGGCTGGGCCACCGCACCGTGCGCTGCAGCAGCGGCGCGCAAACCCTGGCGGCCGTGGCCACAGCCCAACCCGACCTGGTGCTGCTCGACCTGCTGATGCCCGACATGGATGGCTATGAGGTGACACGCCGGCTGCGCCTGTCGAACGCGCACAAATGGCTGCCGGTGATCGTGACATCTGCCTTGCAGGGCGACCACCACTTCATCGAAGCCCTGACGCGCGGCGCCGACGACTACCTGCCGCGGCCGGTCAACCCCAGCCTGCTGCAGGCGCGCCTGAAGCACTACCAGCGCGTGCTGACCCTGAGTTCGCAGCTCAGCTGGGTGTCGACCCGTGAGCGTCTGGTGCTGGAATACATCCCCGATGCCGTCTTCACCTGCGACCAGCAGATGCGGTTGTGTGATGCCAACCGTGCGGCCCGTGCGCTGCTTTCGGAACTGGGCCAGACCGATGCCATGGGCCAGCGTCTGCCGGCCGTGTTGCGCCTGAACCAGGCCAGCAGGCCCGAGTCCGTCGACCTGCGCATCGAGTTGCTCGACGGCAGCGCGCGCCTGTATTCGGTGGGTTGCAGTGAATGGATGTGCAATGGGGAACGGTTCACCACCATCGTGCTGCGCGACCGCAGCGCCGACCTGGAATTCGACCGCATGAAGACCGAGTTCCTGGCGACCGTGAGCCACGAACTGCGCACCCCGTTGACATCGATCATCGGTGCCATCGGCATTCTCAGCGGTGGTGCAGCGGGTCCGCTGCCGGCCAAAGCCGCGGCGCTGCTGCAGATGGCGCAGCGCAACGGCAACCGCCTGAGCCAGCTGATCGACGACGTGATGGACCTGACCAAGCTCGAGGGCGACCGCATCCAGCTCGACCTGCGGCCGGTGGCGCTGGCCGGGCTGCTGCACGCCGCGCTGGATGCCATGACGGGTTATGCGCTGAAGGCCGATGTGCAGCTGCAGTTGCACCTGCTGGCCCCTGAAGCCGTGGCGCTTGCTGACGACAGCCGGCTGTCGCAAGTGGTGACCAACCTGCTGTCGAACGCCGTCAAGCACTCGCCGCCGGGCGCGACCGTTGATCTTCTGCTGCGGGGCGAAAGCGCCGGCTGGCGCATTGAAGTGCGCGATCGCGGCCCGGGTGTGCCGGAAAAGTTTCGTGATCACCTGTTCGAGAAGTTTTCGCGGGCCGATTCATCCGACGAGCGGCGCAATCAGGGCACGGGCCTGGGCCTGTACATCTCACGCAAGCTGGTGCGGCGCATGGGCGGCGACATCGGTCTGGACCTGCACCACGAGGGTGGCGCCCAGTTCTTCGTCAGGCTCAACGCAGCAGAACTGCTGCCCCAGCCGACGCTGGTGGTCTCGCGCGATCTGTCGCAGCGTGAACGCATCTGCGCCTGGGTGTCGGGTTGCGGGCCCGTGGCCGATGTGGCCGACCTGGCTGGTGCACAAGCTTGGGCCAAACGGCACGGCACCGTGGCTGCGGTGGTGGCCGACCCGGCAGCGCAGGGCGAGGCGGGCGAATTCATCGCAGCCCTGTCCCGCCTGTGCCCGGCCGAGTCGATCGTGCTGGCTGGTGATGCAGCTGACCACGCCTTCGCGCGCGCAAGAGGTGCCGTGTGGGTGGCGCCCGGCCCGCAGGCCCGCACCGAGCTGACCAAGGCCGTGGACAAGGCCCGCCAGCGCAGCGCGGCCCGTGCGAAGGTGGTTCATGCCTGAACTGCGCCGTGTCATGTGCGTGGAAGACGACGCCGATATCCGCACTGTGCTCGCGTTCAGTTTGCAAGACGTTGGCGGCTACACGGTGCACATGTGCGCCAGCGGCGAGGCCGCACTGCGCGACATCCAGGCCTTCGCCCCCGACATGCTGGTGCTCGATGTGATGATGCCCGGCCTGTCCGGCCCGCAAACCCTGCAGCAGTTGCGCGACCAGGGCCTGCTCGGCAGTGCGGTGGTGGTGTTCCTCACGGCGAAGGCCATGCCCAGTGAGCTGGAGGCGCTGACCTCCCACGGGTCCACGGGCATCATCGTCAAGCCCTTCGACCCGATGACACTGCCCGACGCACTGCAGCTCTACTGGCAACATGGACAACCGGGCGGGTACTGAAGACGCCGCCGCCCGGGTGCAGCAGAAGCTGCAGCGGCTGCAGCAGCAGTTTCGGGCCGGACTTGCCGGGCGTGCGCAGCAGATGCGGGCCGCCGCTTCCATCCCTGACTTGCTGGGCGCCGTGCACCGCCTGGTGGGCGCAGCAGGTTCCTATGGTGAAGAGGCTCTGGCGGCGCAGGCGCGTCACGCCCTGAACCTGCTGCAGGGCGCGAGCGGCCCCGCAGTGCCTGCAGCTGCGGCCCAGGCCGTGGCCCGGCTCTGCGCTGATTGCGAAGCACTGGCCGGCCAGGCCGCCGCAGACAAGGCCTGACCTGCATCGGCGGGTGTGACGGCGTGCGGCGCCGGGTGTCATGCAGCCCCGGCATGCGAGGTGACACGGGCACGGCGGCTCCACAGCAGGCGCAGCTGGTAGCGGATCAACTCCAGCCGCAGCTGCAGGGCCGAGGTCGACATGAAGCGGCTGAAGCGCCCGCCTGTGATGCCTTCCAGAATATGCTGGTTCAGTGCGTCGCTGCCCTGCTCCAGCGGCACCCTGTTGACCAGCAGGCCCACACTGTCGGGAGCCTGCCGCGCCAGCTGTGCGCGCAGCTGCCCCAGTTCGGCCTTGCTCACGGCAACGGCCTCCACCACCACGAACACCTGCTTGGCCGTGTCCACCAGCAGCTCGGCGTCGGCACTGGGCAGCAGCGGTGGAATGTCCAGCAGCACCATGTCGTACTGTTGACGCCAGGCCTGCAAGGCTTGGCGCATGCGGTCCATGCGTTTGAGCCCACCCTCGCGCAGGCTGCCCACCGACACCACGTCGATGCCGGGCAATGCCGCGGTGTCCGTTGCCACGATCTCGGCCAGCTCGGCCCGGCCCGCCAGATGGTCGGTCAGACCCGGTCCGTCATGCTTGAACGGGGAGTTCAGGGCCAGGGTGTTGGCGTCGACCACCAGCACGCGTGAACCCAGGGCCTTGAGCTGCAGCGCGGCCTGCGTCACGACCTCGGTACACCCGCCTCCGACACGGGCCGACGTGAAGGCGAACACCCCGTCTGCACCGTTGTTCCGGTTGCGCACCAGCGCCGACGCAAAGCGCTTGAACTGGCCGGTGCTCAACGCGGCGGCAGCCTCCGAAGCCTTGTCGACGAACCAGGCGGCACTGTCGATGCCCAGCACCTTCTCGGCGTCTGACACGGCAATGATGCGGCGGTCGAGGACGTCGATGGCGACCGGCAACAGGAAGAACAGCGCGAAGCTGGCCAGCAGCAGCGCCAGGCCCAGTTTCACGCGGCCGACGCCCAATGGCACAACGGCCGGCAAGGCCGGCGTGATCAGGCGTGCAAAGCCGATGGCGACACTTTCGGTCTTCAGGAAGTTGCTGCGGTCGCGGATGTCGGCGAGTTCTTGCTCACGCTTGCGGATGCTGGCGGTCAGCTGCATGGCAGAGCGAAAGTCCATGGCAAAAGCCGATGCCTTCGACTCGAACTGGCTCACCCGATCGTTGACATCTTGTTCCACCTGTTGCGTCTGCAGCAGGCTGGCGGTCAAGCGGGCCCGGACATTGTCGAGCGCCAGTTTTTCGAACTCCTTCTCGCGCCTGTCAAGCCGGCTGGCGAGCTCGTCGCGCTCCCGGGTTGCAGGGGCAAACGCCGGGTGGCCGGGCTCCAGGCCGGCTGCACTGCGGTTGAGCTCCTCGGTGCGCTTGACCACTTCGTTGCGCAAGGCTTGCAGGCCGTTGTCCTGCAACCGCATCTCCAACACCGAACGCCCGGCCTGCATGGGCACTTCGCGCTTGGCTTCAAAGGCGTCCAGCGCAGCCTTGGCAACGCTGCGCTCCAGCTGCGCCTGTGCGGCCTGTTCCCGCATGCGGGCCAACAGCACGTCGTAGGGGTTGGTGATGTTCTCGGTGAAGGTGGTCAGGCCCAGCTTGCCGGCGAGCTCGGCCCGGCGCGCATCGTAGTCGGCCAGTTCTTTCTGCAGTTGCACAGACTGGTTTTTCAGCACGTCGGCCCGGTCGCGCGAGCCGTAGATCTGTTCGTCCCGCACCGTCTCCAGAAAGTTCTCCATGAGCTGGTTGATGACCTGGTCAGACTCCCCTTTCTCCGCCGTTTTCAGACCCACGCGCACCATGTAGGTGTCGGGCATGGGCAGCACGTAGATCACGCGCTGAAGTCGCTCGATGCACTTGCGTTCTGTCTCCGCCGGCAGACAGCCCGCACCTTTCAATTGTTTGACCGTGCGCTCGACGATGTCGTAGCGCACCACCGACCGCGACAGGTGATTGACGAACTCCCGGTATTGCGAGTTCGACTGGAATTCCAGTTCCTTGTCGCCGCTGAGGTTCTTCTGGTAGGCCGGGTAGACCTGGAACACGGATTCGGCCTGGTAGGAACTCTGGCCCTTGATCCACACCACCGGCAACCCCAGCAGCAGCAGCAGCAGCGCGGCCACCAGCCCCAGGCGCCAATGGCGCTGCAGGCTCAGCAAGGGCCTGATCCTGCGGTTCGGGCTGCGCGGTAACTCGTTGTCATCCATGGTGCAAGCGACATCCGGTAAACAGTACGGCCGCCATTACACGCATCGGCACCAAACCAAGTGCCGTCGGACTGTGTCACGCGGCCGGCGCAGTCTGGACACACTGTGTGCGGTCGAATGCCTAGAGTGCACCGCATGATGCTGACCCTGACACTGCTTGCCGCCGCACTGCTGGTGCTGCCCGCCGCCAGCCTGTTGATGCTGGTGCTGGCTTCGCTGCGCCGCACTCACCCCCCGTTGCCGGCGACCGGCAGCGCCGGGCCGCGGCCACCCGTTGCGGTGCTGGTGCCGGCGCACAACGAATCGGTCCATCTGCTGCCCACGCTTGCCTGCCTTCAACAGCAGCTGGCACCCGGCGACAGGCTGGTGGTGATTGCAGACAACTGCAACGACGACACCGCAAGCGTGGCGCGTACCGCCGGTGCCCTGGTGCTCGAACGGCACGACACCGCCCTGCGCGGCAAAGGCTATGCGCTGGCCCATGGCGTGGACGCACTGCGCGGCACGCCGCCGGCCGTCGTGATGGTGGTCGACGCCGACTGCACCCTCAGCGCCAACGGCGTGGACGCTGCCGTGCGCGCCTGCGCAACCAGCGGCCGTCCGGTGCAGCTGCTGAACCTGATGGCCTGCCAGCCCGGTGCTTCCGTCAAGCACCGCCTGCTCGAATTTGCGATGCGCGTGAAGAACCACGCCCGCACGCTGGGTGCTGCCCGGCTGGGTGGCGCCTGCCACCTGATGGGCACGGGCATGGCGCTGCCGTGGGGTCTGGCCTCCACGGCCGAGCTGGCCACGGGCCACATCGCAGAAGACATGCGGCTGGGCACCGACCTGGCGCTGGCCGGGCACACCACGCTCTTCGTGCCGCAGGGCCGTGTGCACAGCCAGTTTCCGCTGCAGGCGAGCGATGCGCATGTGCAGAAGTCGCGCTGGGAGCACGGCCACCTGGCCACCTTGCGTGAGCAGCTTCCGCGCCTGCTGGGCGCCGGCTTGCGCTCGCGCAGCAAGAGCCTGCTGGTGCTGGCGCTGGACCTTTGCATACCGCCGTTGGCGCTGTATGTGCTGGTGGTGCTGGCCGCGCTCGGGGCGTGTCTGTTGACCGCACTGGTTTGGCCGGTGTTGTGGCCTGCAACCGCTGTGCTGGGGCTGGGTGCGGGCGCAGTGGCCTCGGCGGTGCTGCTGTGCTGGCACCGCTTCGCGCGCGATCTGCTGTCGGCCAAGGATCTGTTGTCGGCGCTGGGCTATGTGCTGTGGAAGGCGCCCATCTACCTGGCCTATGTCTTCAACAAACGCTCGGGCTGGGTGCGGGCCAAGCGCAGCGAAGGCACGCCGTCCTGAGCCGGTGAGCGGCCTGTGGCCCAGGCGCGGTCTTCTCGCGGTCCCGCCTGACCTGCCGGCCCATCAGTCGAATGAACAAACAGTGCGCTGTTGCCCAGGTGCAGCCTTGGGCTGCAGCAAGTCCGCGCACCGCGACCTTGGCCCGGTTCATCCTCTGGCCAACCGCCGGTTCGATCTGATCGGGCCAGCGCCTCACGCGGCCGTCATGCCCCCATCCACCGAATACCGCCCGCCGGTGCAATAACGGCTGTCGTCACTGGCCAGGAACAGCGCGGTGGCGGCCACTTCATCGGCCGTGCCGTAGCGGCCTGCCGGGATGCGGCTGGTGATCATCTGCTTGGCGGCTGCTTCAGCGCCCGGGGCGCGGCCCTGCTCGATGGCACGCATCATGCGCGTCTCGATCGGCGACGGGTGGATGGTGTTGATGCGCACGCCGGTGTTGCCGGCTTCCAGCACGGCCGAGCGCATCAGCCCCACCACCGCATGCTTGCTGGCGGCATAGGGCGCCAGGTGCGCCGCGCCCTTGAAGCCCGCCACCGACGACGTGATGATGATGCTGCCGCCACCCTGGCGCTGCATCACCGGCAGCGCATGCTTGAGCCCCAGGAACACGCCGCGCACATTGACGGCCATCACCCGGTCGAAGTCTTCCACCGGCATGTCGGCCAGCGGGGCGATGCGGCCTTCGGTGCCGGCATTGCAGAACAGCACGTCCAGCCGGCCGTGCTGCGCCACCGTGGCCTGCAGCACGCCGCGCATCTGCGCCTCGTCGCTGACATCGGCCACCTGGTGGTGCATGCCGGCGCTGCCGCCATCGGCCACCGCCGCGCGCAGCGTGGCCTCGTCCAGGTCCACCAGCACCACGGTGGCGCCCTCGGCCGCAAACAGCCGGCCGGTGGCCAGGCCGATGCCGCCGCTGCCGCCGGTGATGACGGCGACCTTGCCTTGCAGACGGCCGGCCATGATCAAAACACTTCGAAGAGCCCGGCGCCGCCCATGCCGCCGCCGATGCACATCGACACCACCACGTTCTTGGCGCCGCGGCGCTTGCCTTCCATCAGCACATGGCCGGCCAGGCGCGCGCCGGTCATGCCGAAGGGGTGGCCGATGGCGATGGAGCCGCCGTTGACGTTGTAGATGGCGGGGTCGATGCCCAGCTTGTCGCGGCTGTAGAGGCACTGGCTGGCAAAGGCCTCGTTCAGCTCCCACAGGTCGATGTCGCTGATCTTCAGGCCGTGCCGCTCCAGCAGGCGCGGGATGGCGAACACCGGGCCGATGCCCATTTCATCGGGCTGGCAGCCAGCCACTGCCCAGCCCTTGAAGGCGCCCAGCGGCTGCAGGCCGCGGCGCTCGGCTTCCTTGGCTTCCATCAGCACCACGGCGGCAGCGCCGTCGCTCAGCTGGCTGGCATTGCCGGCGGTCACCCACTTGTCGGGCCCCATCACCGGCGCCAGCTTGGCCAGGCCTTCCAGCGTGGTGTCGGGGCGGTTGCATTCATCGCGGTCGACCACCGCGTCGACAAACGATTCCGCCTTGGTGACCTTGTCGGTCACCTTCATCGTGGTCTTGACCGAGATGATCTCGTCCTTGAACTTGCCGGCTTCTTGCGCGGCGGCCATGCGGCGCTGCGATTCCAGCGAGTACTCATCCTGGTACTGGCGGCTCAGGCCATAGCGCTGGGCCACGATGTCGGCGGTGTCGATCATCGGCATCCAGAAATCGGGCAGCAGGTCGGTCAACCGGCTGTCGCGCCCGCCGCCGCCGCCACCCTGGTAGGTGATGCTGTCGACGCCGCAGCCCACCATCACGCTGGCGCCTTCCTCGACGATGTGGTGCGCCGCCACGGCGATGGCGTTCAGCCCCGACGAGCAGGCGCGGTGGATGGTGGCGCCCGATGTCGTCACCGGCAGGCCGGCCAGCATGGCGGCAGCACGCGCCACATTGCCGCTGGACGCGACGCAGCCGGCCACCACGTCTTCCACCTCGGCCGGGTCGGCGCCGCTGCGGCGCACCGCATGCTCGATCGCATGGCCCAGCATGGTCATGGCCGGGGTGTTGTTGAAGCCGCCACGGCCGGCCTTGGCCAGGCCGGTGCGTGCATAGGAAACGATGACTGCCTGGCGCATGGTGTTTGCCTTTCGGTGGGTGGACTGGATGGGATGGAACAAACGAGCGGGCCAGTCTTCCACAGCCGCCCCCGGCCCCGCGTCACACGCGGTACAGCACCAAGGGCCGCCAGCCGGCCCAACCCCAGGGTCAACCCTAGAGCCGGCCCTTGCCCAGGTCGAGATGGCCGCGCGCCAGGTTCACCTGCAGCACATCGGTCTCGCCTTCGGCCAGGCGCAGCGCGCGCAGGCGGCGCAGTGCGGCTTCCAGCGGGTGGCCGGTCACCAGCGCCTCGCCGCCCACCAGTTGCACCGCCATGTCGACCAGCTGGCCGGCCACTTCGGTGGCAAACACCTTGGCGGCGATGCTTTCGTTGACGGCGTCCTGCCCGCTGTCGTGCAGGCGGGCGGTGCGGTAGACGGTGGCGCGCGCTGCATAGGCCTGCACCCGCATCGCGCCGTAGCGCAGGCGCAAACGCTCGCTGGCGGCCCTGCTGCCACCGCGCCGCTCGCGCTGCAGGTCGGCACCGACGAAGTCGACCGCCCAGGCAGCCGTGCCCACCGCGTCGGCCGCCACCGCGCGGCGCACCGCGCTGATCTTGGCCAGCGCCCGGCTGCGGCCGTCGCCCGGCGCGCCGATGGCATGGTGGCGCGGCACCCGCACGGCATCGAAGCGGAAGGCCGCATGCTGGCTGCCGTCCAGTGAACTGAAGCGCCGGCTGATGGTGACACCGGGCAGCGCGGTGTCGATCACCACCATCGCCGGGCCGCTGCCGTCCACCTCCACCAGCGCCACCAGGAAGTCGGCGTCGGCGCCGCCGGTCACATAGCTCTTCTGGCCGGTGATGACGAGGTGGTCTCCGTCGGCCGCCGCCCAGCTGGGGCGGGGCGCGTCGGTCGGCTCGGTGAAGGCAAAGCCGCTGCGCTTGTCGCCGGCCAGCAGCGGCAGCAGGTGGCTGCTGCGCAGCGGTTCGGCCACGCCGGCCAGCACCCCGGCGTCGGGGCCGAACAGGCCGCCCAGGTGGCCGACGTTGTGGCGCGCCAGGGTTTCGCGTGCCACCAGCAGGGCCAGCGCGGGTGTGTCGTCGGCCTGGGTCAGGCCGTACAGGCCGGCGCCCTTGGACAGTGCCCGCACCCGGGCCGGCAGATCAGCCGGTGCCAGCGTGGCATCGTCGCGCAGCGCCGCCAGCGGGCCCTGGGCCAGGCTGGCCACGCGGTCGCGCAGCGCGCTGAGGTCGTCGTTCAGGAAGTCGGGCATGGTGGCTGCTCAGCGTTTCACGGCGGCGGGCATGCCGCCGGGATCAATGACGGTGCCAAAGACTTCCTTGTTGTGCGCGTGGCACAGGTGGTGCAGGCCGAAGGCCGCATCCACCGCCGTCTGCTGGCCCATGATGTCGAGCGTCTGGTTCACCGCCTGCTTGGCCATGGCCAGCGCAAACGCCGGCTTGGCGGCGATGCGGCCGGCCATCGCCAGCACGGCATCCTGCAGGTCAGCACGCGGCACCACCTGGTTCACCATGCCCAGGCGGTGCGCCTCCTGCGCAGACCAGTTGTCGGCGGTGAAGAGAAACTCCTTGGCCTTGCGCGCGCCCAGCTCCCAGGGGTGCACGAACCACTCCACCCCCAGCACGCCCATGGTCACCACCGGGTCGCAGAACAGCGCGTCGTCGCTGGCGATGATGATGTCGCAGGCCCAGGCCAGCATCAGCCCGCCGGCAATGCAGCGGCCCTGCACCGCAGCGATCGTCGGCTTGGGCAGGTTGCGCCAGCGGCGGGTGTTCTGCAGGTAGATCTCCTGCTCGCGGGCATAGCGGCCATGCGCGCCGGGCTGGGCAAAGCCGCCCCAGTTCGACACCGTGGGCTGCTGCCCCAGCACCACGCCGCCGTCTCCGCGCAGGTCGTGGCCCGACGAGAAATGTGGGTCGGCTGCCGCCAGCACGATCACCTTGATGCTGTCGTCGGCCACGGCGCGGTCGAAGGCGGCGTTCAGCTCGTAGCCCATCTCCAGGTTCTGGGCGTTGCGCGCGGCCGGCCGGTTCATCACGATGCGGGCCACGCCGGGCGCGGGCAGTTCGTACAGCAGGGTGTTGAAGTCGCTGTCGCTCATCGGGGGCATCCTCGTTGGTTGCGCTTCACAGGCCCTGCAGCCAGGGCAGCAGCAGGGCGTTGACGGCGTCGGGGGCTTCCTGCTGCGTCCAGTGGCCGATGCCGGCCAGCAGGTGGGCGCCGCGCAGCCCCGGCAGATGTGGCGCCATCAACGCCACCGGGTCGACGCCGGGCAGCATCTTCAACGCCAGATCCCGCGCGCCACCGATGAACAGCGACGGCTGGCTGATCTGCCGGCCGGCAAACTGCTGCTGCCAGGCGAAGTCGGCCTGATGGTTGCGGTAACGGTTGAGCGGGCCGCGAAAGCCCGATGCGCTGAACTCGGCCGTGAAGTGGTCTTCATCCTCGGGCGTCCACCAGGCCGGGAAGGGCTGCGGGTCGGGCAGGCCGTCCAGCAGCCTGGCGCCATGCGGCTTGTTCCTGGGCCAGGTGCCATCGGGCGCGTCACCGCTGATGGCGTAGACGAACTTGCGCAGGCTGGCACGCACATCGGCCTGCAGTTCGGCCTCGGCCACGCCTTCGTCCTGAAAGTACACCTGGTAGAAGAACCGGCCACGGGCGGTGAAGGCGGCATGGATGGCGTCGAGGAACGGCGCCTTGGCAATGCCCGTCCATGGCACCGACAGGCCGGCCACCGCCTGCACCTGCTGCGGATGGGCCAGCGCAGTGTTCCAGACGATGGGCGCGCCCCAGTCATGGCCCACCAGGATGGCCGGCGCGCCGGGCTGCAGGTGGGCGGCGGCGCCGGCGATGTCGGCGGTGATGCGTTCGAGCGTGTAGTCGGCCACCGCCGCGGGCTTGGCCGACCCGCCATAGCCGCGCACGTCGATGGCGCAGGCGGTGAAGCCGGCTGCGGCGATCGGGCGCATCTGGTGGCGCCAGCTGTACCAGCCCTCGGGGAAGCCATGCACCAGCAGCACCAGCGGCCCGCTGCCCTGCACCGCAGCGCGCAGCGTGGTGCCGTTGGTGGGGATGGTGATGAAACGGTGGTCCACGCCCGTCAGCGGATGGAGGCCGGCTGCGGTGTCAGTTCCAGCCCCGGCAGGGTGCCGGCCTTGCGCCATTCATCGAGCAGGCGGATGAACACCATCGGCCCGCGCCAGAACTGGTTGTTGCGCTCGGTGCGGGCGTCGGGGTTGCCTTCGTTGTTGTAGTAACCCGGCGTGCACGCGGCCAGGAAGTCATGCCGGGTGCGCGCCAGCTTGACGATGGTGTCCACCCATTTTTCTTCGGCGTCGGCGCTGGCCTCCAGCGTGCGCAGGCCACGCGCCTTCACCTCGCCCAGGATGTGGCCGATGTGGCGGCTCTGCTCATCGAGCATGTGCTGGAAGTTGGCGCTCTGGCCCGACTGCTGCGTGGTCATCACGAACAGGTTGGGAAAGCCGCGGGTGAACAGGCCGTGGAAGGTGCTGGCGCCGTCCTTCCACTTCTGCGTCAGCGTCAGGCCGTTGCGGCCGGTGACCTCGAAACCAAGCCGGCGGGTGAAGTCGGTGCCCACCTCGAAGCCGGTGCCGAAGATCAGGCAGTCCAGCGGGTACTCCTTGCCGGCCACCACCAGGCCGCGCTCGGTGATGCGTTCCACCCCCTGGCCTTGCGTGTCGACCAGGTGCACATTGGGCCGGTTGAAGGTGGGCAGGTACTGGTCGTGGAAGCAGGGGCGCTTACAAAACTGGTTGTACCAGGGCTTCAGCGCGTCGGCGGTGGTGCGGTCCTGCACCACGGCATCCACCCGCGCCCGCACCTTCTGCATCTTCAGGTCGTCGGCGCGCTGCACCAGGGCCTCGGGGTCGGCCATGTCGCCGCCGGCCTGGGCATGGCGGTGGGCGGCCAGGGCGATGTTGTTGATCAGGTCGGTCCAGCCGTCGTTGACCAGGTCGACCTCGAAGCGCCCGCCCGAGATCACCGTGGTGAAGTTGTGCATGCGCTCGCGCTGCCACCCCGGCTGCAGGCTCCTGGCCCAGTCGGGGTCGGTGGGCCGGTCGGCGCGCACGTCCACCGACGACGGCGTGCGCTGGAACACATACAGCTCCTTCGCGCCGGCGCCCAGGTGCGGCACGCACTGCACCGCCGTGGCGCCGGTGCCGATGATGCCCACCCGCTTGTCGGCCAGGCCGGTCAGCCCGCCCATCGAACTGCCGCCGGTGTAGGCGTAGTCCCAGCGGCTGGTGTGGAAGCTGTGGCCCTGGAAGCTGTCCAGCCCCGCAATGCCCGGCAGCTTGGGCAGGTTCAGCGGCCCGCCGGCCAGCACCACGAAGCGGGCGGCCAGCGCGTCGCCGCGGCTGGTGGTCACGCGCCAGCGGGCGGCGGCGTCGTCCCAGGCCATGCCGGTGATCACCGTCTGGAACAGCGCCGCCGGGTACAGGTTGAAGTGGCGGCCGATGCGGCGTGAATGCTCCAGGATCTCGGGCGCACGGGCGTATTTGGACACCGGCATGTAGCCGGTCTCTTCGAGCAGCGGCAGGTAGATGTAGCTCTCGGTGTCGCAGGCGGCGCCGGGGTAGCGGTTCCAGTACCAGGTGCCGCCGAAGTCGCCGGCCTTCTCGATGATGCACAGGTCGTCATAGCCCGCCGCCCGCAGCCGCGCCGCCGCCAGCAGGCCGCCGAAGCCGCCGCCCACCACCAGCACGTCCATCTCACGCGTGATGGGCGCGCGGGTGAAGCCGGGCTCCACATACGGGTCGTCCAGGTAATGGGCATAGCGGCCGGTGACCGCCACATACTGGGCGCTGCCGTCGCTGCGCACGCGCTTGAGGCGCTCGGCCTCGTACTTGCGGCGCAGGGCGTCGGTGTCGACGCTGGTGTCTGCGGTGTCGGTGGAGGTGTCGGCGCTGTGGGCCATGGGGAAACTCCTGGCGTGCGGGTGGTGGTGCCTGGCAGGGGCAGGTGCGAAGTGCACTCTAGGCGTGAAGCAGGCACGGTTTCTGTCGCGCAGCGGTCAGTTGCGTGCGTCCCTGTAGGACGGGGCCCACAGCAAGGGGCGCCAAGCGCCGCCTACCCGCACGGTGCCGGCATGTTGATAATCCGGCCACGTGTCCACTGTTCCGCCATCCCTTCCGCGCGCCAGCGTGGCCCCCGGGCACACCGCACCCCTGCGAGACCCCATGCGCGTCCTGCCTGCGCCCGACCGGGCGCCGTCGCTGCCCCTGCGTTGCTTCATCGTGGAAGACAGCCCCATCATCCGGCAGAACCTGATCGCGACACTGGAAGAGATGTTGCCGCTGCAGGTGGTGGGCACGGCCGAGGATGAACGGACGGCCGTGGCCTGGATGCAGTCACCCGGCGCCCATTGCGACCTGATGATGATCGACATCTTCCTGAAGGCCGGTACCGGCCTGGAGGTGCTGCGCCAGGCGCCGGCCCTGCTGCCCGGCGCGCAGCTGGTGGTGCTGACCAACTACGCCACGCCCGACATGCGCCGCCGCTGTGCCCAGCTGGGCGCGCACCGGGTGTTCGACAAGTCGGCCGAGCTGGAGGAGTTGCTCGCCTTCTGCGCCAGGCTGGCGGCCGATGCAGCCGCCCATTGAGCCTGCGCGGCCTGCGCCGGCTGGCGCCGGCTCACTGGATCAGGCCGTTCTTCAGCGCGTAATAGGTCAGGTCGCTGTTGGAGGCCAGCTTCATCTTCTCCATCACCCGGGTGCGGTAGGTGCTGACCGTCTTGACCGACAGCGACATGCTGTCGGCCATGTGGCCGATGGTCTCGCCCTTGGCCAGGCGCAGGAAGACCTGGAACTCACGCTCGGACAGCAGCTCGTGCGGCAGCTTGTCGGCGTCGGCGCCCAGCCCGTCGGCCAGCATCTCGGCCACCGCCGGGGTGATGTATTTGCGCCCGCGCGCCACGGTGCGGATCGCCTTGACGATCTCGTCGGGGTCGCATTCCTTGTTGAGGTAGCCGGCAGCGCCCTGGCGCAGCAGCGTGGTGGCGTAATGGGCCTCGGGGTAGCCGCTGAGGATCAGCACCGGCAGGTCTGGACGGCGGGCCTTGATCGCGGCCAGCGCATCGACGCCGCTCTGGTCGGGCATCGACAGGTCCATCACCACCACGTCCAGATCGCCGGCGCGCACCAGGTCCAGGGCGTCGCGGCCGTTGGCGGCCTCGCCGGTCACCCGCAGGTCGACCTGGTCGCTGAAGAACTGGCGCAAGCCCGCGCGCACCACCGCATGGTCATCGACGATCACGACACGGATCACGTGGTGCCTGGCGCTGAGTGGAAGTGCGGTCCAGTGTAGGTGATGGACCTGCGCAACCGCCTCTGGATCCACCGCCTGCGCAGCGGTGCGCTGGCGCTGTCGCTGGCCGTGCTGCTGGCGGGCTTGCTGGTGGCCATCAGCGAGCTGGGCCACCAGCGCGCCATGCGCCAGCTGGGTGAGCTGGTGCTGATGGGCCAGTCGCGGCTGGAGCTTGCGCGTTTGGTGCGGCGGGTGGCCGATGCCGAGTCCAGCCAGCGGGGCTACTTGCTGACGGCACGGCCCGAATACCTGGCGCCTTATCAGGATGCGCGCGCCGACGTGCAACGCGGCCTGGCCCGCCTGGCCGACTTGCTGGCACAGCGCAGCGACGACGCCGACGTGCAGGACCACACCGCCGACCTGCGCATCCTGACCAGCCATGTGGGCACCAAGCTCAGCGAGATGCACGAGGTGCTGGGCATGTTCGCGCTGGGCCGGCGCGAGGCCGCGCAGGAGCTGCTGCTCACCGGCATCGGCCGCGACGAGATGGTGAGCATCCGCACCGTGTCCGACCGCATGCTGGCGCGCGAGAACGCCCGCGTGGCCGCCGGGTTGCAGCTGGTGTTTGAAAGCCTGGCGCGCAACCGCGTGGGCATCACCCTGGTCACCCTGCTGAGCCTGCTGCTGGTGGCCCTGGTGCTGCGCCAGCGCCGCCAGGCCGAGCAGCTGCGCCAGGCCCAGCTGCAGGCCATCGGTGCCGAGCGTGACCGGCTGGAGGTGGAGGTGCAGCACCGCACCGCCGAGCTGACCAACCTGGCCCGCCACCTGGAAACCGCCCGCGAGGACGAGCGCGCCCGCCTGGCCCGCGACCTGCACGACGAGCTGGGCGCCCTGCTGACCGCTGCCAAGCTGGACGTGGCACGCCTGCGCCCCGGGCTGCAGCAGTCGGCCCCGGCCCTGCTGCCCCGGGTGGAACACCTGGTGCAGACGCTCAACAGCGGCATCGCACTGAAGCGCCGCATCGTCGAGGACCTGCGCCCGTCCAGCCTGGACAACCTGGGCCTGCTGCCGGCGCTGGAAGTCTTGTGCAGCGAATTTGCCGACCGGCTGCAGGTGCGCCTGCACACCGCGCTGGCGCCGGTGGCGATGTCGCGGTCGGCCGAGCTGACCGCCTTCCGCCTGGTGCAGGAAGCGCTGAACAACATCGCCAAGCATGCGCAGGCCGCCAGCGTGACCGTGACCGTGGCGCAGGCGCAGCAGGGCGGCATGGCGGCCATCCGCGTCACCGATGACGGTGCGGGCTTCGACCTGGCCCGGGTGGCGCTGGGCAGCCACGGCCTGGTGGGCATGCGCTACCGGGTGCAGGCCGAAGGCGGCCAGCTCAGCATCGTGGCCGCGCCGGGCGCAGGCACCCAGGTGCAGGCCCTGCTGCCGCTGCTGGCGCCGGCGCCGTCACCGGCGCCGTTGCAGGCCTGAATCAGGCCGCCGCAGCCCAGTGCGGCAGCAGGCCGGCCAGCTGCTCGGGCGCCATCGGGCGTGCCAGGTGGTAGCCCTGCACCATGTCGCAGCCCAGCTGCTGCACCGCCTGCAGCTGCACGGCCGTCTCCACGCCCTCGGCCACCACCGCCATCTGCAGGCTGTGCGCCAGCGACACCACCGCCTGGGTGATGGCCAGGTCGACCGGGTCGTGCGGCAGGCCGCGCACGAAGGACTTGTCGATCTTCAGCGTGTTGGCGGTGAAGCGCTTCAGATAGGCCAGCGATGAGTAGCCGGTGCCGAAGTCGTCGATCGCCACCTGCACGCCCAGGCGTTGCAGTTGCAGCAAGGTCTGCTCGGCGCGCTCGGGCTCGGCCATCAGCTGGCCTTCGGTGATCTCGACGGCGAGCGTGCCGGCCTCCAGCGCATGGGTGGCCAGCGCATCCTGCAGGTCGTTGACCAACCGGGCGCCGGTGAACTGGCGTGTCGACAGGTTGATCGCGCAGCGCGGCGGCTTGTAGCCGGCCTCGCGCCAGGCGCGCAGCTGCCGGCAGGCGGCCTGCATCACCCAGCGGCCGATCGGCACGATCAGGCCACTCTCCTCGGCCAGGGGGATGAAGTCGCCCGGGGCCACCAGGCCGTGGCCCGGCCGCTGCCAGCGCACCAGGGCCTCCATGCCGCACAGCATGCCGTCGCTGGCGTTGAACACCGGCTGGTAGTGCAGCACCAGCTGCTCGGCGTCGATGGCCTGGCGCAGGTCGTTCTCCATCGCGAAGAAGGTCTCGGCGCGCCGGGCCAGGTCGGGCGTGAAGAACTGGAAGTTGTTCTTGCCACGCGACTTGGCCAGGTACATCGCGCTGTCGGCGTTCTTCAGCAGTGTGGCCGCGTCCTGGCCGTCGGCCGGGTACAGGCTGATGCCCACGCTGCCGCTGACCTGCATGCTGTGCCCGCCCAGCTCCAGCGGCTCGGCCAGTTCGGTCAGCAGCCGGCTGGCCACCTTTGACAGCGTGGCCGGGTCGGTCACATGGTCGAGCAGCACCACGAACTCGTCGCCACCCAGCCGGGCCAGCCGGTCGGCGCCGCGCAGCAGTGATGACAGGCGCGTGGCCATCACCTTCAGCAGTGCGTCGCCGGCGTCGTGGCCCAGCGTGTCGTTGACGAACTTGAAGCGGTCCAGGTCGATGAACAGCAGCGCAAAGCCGGTGCCGTCCTGCGCGCTGCGGCGCAGCGCGCGGTCGAGTTCGGCATGGAACATGTTGCGGTTGGCCAGGCCGGTCAGGCTGTCGAAGCGGGCCAGCTGCAGCACCTGCTGGCCTGCCACGGTGGCCTCGGTCACGTCGCAGGCCACGCCGCGGTAGCCGGTGAACCGGCCGCCCTCGTATTGCGGGTCGCCGCTGATGCGCAGGTAGACCGTCTGCCCGTCGATGCCGGGCGTGCCGTAGACGAAATCGCGCAGCGGGCGGCGCGCGGCCACGGCGGCCCGGTAGGCGGCGGGCTCATGCCCTTCGACCGGCGCCAGCACATCGACCTGGCGCGGCTGGCCCAGCAGCTGCCCGGGGTCGACATTGGCCCGGGTGACGTCGCCAGAGATGTAGGTGTAGCGGTCGCCGGCGTCGGTCTCCCACACCCAGTCGGACGACAGCGCCACCAGGTTGGCCAGCCGCGCCTGGCTGGCCTGCAGCTGCTGGTGCAGCTCGGCCATCTCCTGCGAGGCCAGGGCCTGCGACCGTTCCAGCTGGTAGCGGTCGGCGTCGGCGTCGGTGTAGGCCCGGCCCACCCGCTGCAGCAACTGTGCCCAGGCATCGGCGCCCGGCGGTGGGCCAGCCGGGTCCACGCCCAGGCGGCGCAGCTGGCGCTGCAGCAGCGGGTGCAGGTTGTCGGTCACGGCCGGGGGGAACGGGTCAATGCTCGCTGAACACGGTCACGGTCATGGTCTGGTTGTGCAGGTCGCTGGCGCCGCCGGCCGCGCCGGGCGAGATCTCGCCATAGGAATAAAAGCCCACATGGCTGGCGCCGGCGGGGGCTGTCTCCAGCACCGATTCCACTTCTTCCTCGGTGCGCTCGCCCAGCACCAGGCGGCGGCCCACGCAGCTGACCGACACCACCAGCCCGCCGCCCTGGGCCGATGCGCCCCGCACCGCCTGGGCCGAGGCCTCGGCCGCGCTGCCGATCAGGCTGTCGTTGGTGGTGCGCATCAGCCGCGCGGCGTGGCCCTGGGGCATGTCGCCGGCAAAGGTGAGCGAGCGCGCGGCTTCGTCGATCGCCAGGATGGTGCGCACCAGTGGCGGCGCGCTGCTGCCGGGCCGGCGGATCGACAGCGGAAACCGCAGCGCCGACCCGGGCAGCCCCTGCGCCAGTTCGCCCAGGTAGGCCTTGTAGAGGTCGAGCGCGGGCTTGCCGTCCAGTGCATACAACACGTTGCCCACGCTGCGGGTGATGCAGCGTTCGGGACCGAAGTCCATCCACCCACCCTGGCAGCCGCTGCCCACGCGCAGGCGGTTGCCGTACAGGCCCACGGCGGCGACACAGCCGCCACGCACCTGGCCGCCGGCCAGCACCCAGGTGCGCTGGAAGGCGCTGCCGTCGCCGGCCAGCCCGCCGGAGATGGCCACGCCCGCGCCCAGGCCCCGGGTCAGCGCGTCGACCAGGGGCGTGCCGTTGACCTGCAGGCCGTCGCTGAGCAGGAACACTGCGCGCAGGTCTTCACCCCCCGCGCGCAGCTGCTGTGCCAGCTGGGCGCCGGCGCTGCCCGATTGCGCGGCCTGCGCCACATCGGCCACCGCCAGCGCCAGCCGGGTGTGGTCGAACCGGGCCACCGCCACGCTCAGGCTGCCGTCGTTGACCTGGCTGCCGGCAATCTCGCCAGCGGTGGAACAGCCCAGCACCACCGCCTGCGGAAACGCCGCTGCCAGGTCGGCAAAGGCCGCAGCATCGGGCGCCAGCGTGCTGGCACCGAAGGCCAGCACCAGGGTCTGCGGGCTGTCCAGCGCGGTGGGCAGCGGGCGCTGCCAGCCTTGGCTGGCGCGGTGGATGGTGGTGGTGGTCTGCATCGTGTCTCCGGCATGGCTCGGCTGCCCGGGAGGGCCACCGATCTGTGCTTATCGGTGCACATGCCGCCTGGCTTGAGCCGGCCCGGGCCCACGCGCCCGGCTGGCACCAGGCTCAGCTGGCCAGCGCCACGATCTGCGCGGCCGGCAGTGCGCCCGACTGACGCCGCTGCTCGGCCCCGCCCTGCAGCCGCACCAGCGTGGGGATGCTGCGGATGGCGAACTTCGCGCTGGTCTGGGGGCTGTCGTCGCTGTTGACCTTGACCAGCAGCGCCCGGCCCTTGAGCTGGCGTGCTGCGGCGTCGAACTGCGGCGCCATCTGCCGGCACGGGCCGCACCAGGGCGCCCAGAAGTCCACCAGCACCGGCAGGCTGCTGTTCTGCACGAAGGCGTCGAAGCTGCGGTCGTCCAGTTCGATCGGCGCGCCGGTCAGCAGCGCCTGGTGGCAGCGGCCGCAGTTGGGGTCGTCGGCCAGGCGGTCGGCCGGCAGGCGGTTGGTGGCGCCGCAATGGGCGCAGACGATGTGGTGGGTGTCCATGCCTGCCATCTTGGCCCGGCCCCTGGCAATTCAAGCAGGCAACCGCGCCGGCGGCAGGTGGAAGCGCAGGCAGGCGGTTCAGTTGTCATTGCAAGACGCGTACTTACACTTGATTCCTGCTGAAGCCAGACACCCGCCAAACACCGCCCATGACCGAACCCCTTGCCTCCCCCCCAGCGCCGTTGGCGCGTGCCGTGGCCCTGTGGCCGGTGTGGCTGGTGCTGCTGGCCGCCGCCGGCACGTTTGCGCTGACCATGGGCACGCGCCAGAGCATGGGCCTGTTCCTGGGCCCGCTGAACACCGCCACCGGCCTGGGGCTGGGCAGCATCAGCCTGGCCTTTGCGGTGGGCCAGCTGTGGTGGGGCCTGACCCAGCCGTTTGCCGGCGCCATGGCCGACAAGGTGGGCGCCGGCCGGGTGCTGCTGGTGGGCGTGTGCCTGGTGGCACTGGGCACCATCCTGACGCCGCTGATGACCACCACCGCCGGGCTGATCTTCGCCATCGGCATGCTGTCGGCGGGCGGTGCCGGCATGGCCGGGCCGGCGGTGCTGATGGCCACCACCACCCGGCTGATCCCCGAGCGCCAGCGCGGCCTGGCCACCGGCATCGTCAATGCCGGCGGCTCGGTCGGCCAGTTCGTCATGGCGCCGGTGGCCGGCAGCCTGATCCTGGGGCTGGGCTGGGTGCAGGCGATGCAGGTGCTGGGCCTGCTGGTGCTGCTGGCCCTGCCGGCGGCGTTCATCCTGAAGGGCGCGCCGTCGGCGGCCGGCACGCCAGGTGTCGCCAAGGTCACCACCGGCGCTGCGGTGAAGACGGCACTGGCCGATCGGTCGTTCCGCCTGCTGGCCGCGGGCTTCTTCGTCTGCGGTTTCCATGTCGCCTTTCTGGCCACGCACCTGCCGGGCATCGTGGCGTCGTGCGGGTTGCCACTGCAGTACGGCGCCTGGGCGCTGGCGGTGCTGGGGCTGTTCAACATCATCGGCAGCATCGGCATCGGCTGGGCGGTGGGCCGCTGGCGCATGAAGTCGCTGCTGTCGCTGATCTATGCCACCCGGGCGCTGGCGGTGCTGCTGTTCCTGCTGGCGCCCAAGACCGGGCCGGTGGTGCTGGCGTTTGCGGCGGTGATGGGCGTCACCTTCCTGTCGACCGTGCCGCCCACCGCCGGGCTGGTGGCCAAGTTCTTCGGCGTGGGCCACATGGCCACGCTGTTCGGCGTGGTGATGCTCACCCACCAGGTGGGCGGCTTCCTGGGCGCCTGGCTGGGCGGCCAGGTGTTCCAGGCCACCGGCAGCTTCAACATCATCTGGATGATCGACATCGGCCTGGCGGTGGGCGCAGCGCTGCTGCACCTGCCCATCCGCGAGGCGCCGGTGGTGCGCCTGCCCGCCGCCACCTGAGCCCGGCGCGCCGCGCGTCGGGTACAAAGCGGGCAGACACGGTCTGCCGATGAACTACCGCCACGTCACCCTGCGCCAGTTCCGCTACTTCGTTGCCGT
Source organism: Aquabacterium sp. (assembly GCA_029865965.1). Classification (GTDB taxonomy): domain Bacteria; phylum Pseudomonadota; class Gammaproteobacteria; order Burkholderiales; family Burkholderiaceae_C; genus Pseudaquabacterium. The sequence continues at coordinate 8,052 of JARXAJ010000062.1, read as the reverse complement.
GGCCGAGAGCGGGTCGGTGACGTCGGCCTCGCGCATGCTCAACATCGCCCAGAGCGCGCTGACCAAGAGCCTGCTGGAGCTGGAGGCCGAGGTCGGCAGCAGCTTGTTCGAGCGCAGCTCACGCGGGATGGCGCTGACGGCCCAGGGCCACCGCTTCCTGGTGAGCGCGCGCAAGGTCATCGCATCGGTGGCCGAGGCGATGCGCCTGCATGGCGAAGAGGCCGCGCCGGGCCTGTCGGGCGTGCTGGCGGTGGGCGTCACCAGCCTGGTGGCGGGCTATTACCTCAGCGAGCTGTTCAGCCGCTTCCGCCGCAACTGCCCTGCGGTGCAGGTGTTCGTCACCGAAGACAGCCCCGGCTTCCTGGAGCACCTGCTGATCAACGGTGAGCTGGACGTGGCCATCATGGTCAGCAATGCGCTGAGCGAGCCGCAGGCCATGTTGAGCGAAACGCTGACGCGCAGCCCCAACCGGGTGTGGCTGCCCAGCAACCATGCGCTGTGTGTGCAAGAGCAACTGAGCCTGGCCGACTGCGCCGCCTGCGACCAGATCGTGCTGGAGGCCGACCGCATCGGCGACCTGATGGTGCCGGTGTGGGCGCGCCAGCAGCTCAAGCCCCGGGTGATCCTGCGCACCAGTTCACTGGAGGCGGTGCGCTCGCTGGTGGGCGCGGGCGCGGGCATCGCGGTGTTGCCCGACTTTCTCTACCGCCCCTGGACGCTGGACGCCGAGCATGTGGAGGTGCGCCCGCTGCGCGATGCGCTGCCCACCACCGACGTCGGCCTGGTATGGCGGCGCGGCTCGGGGCTGAAGCCGGCGGCGGCCGAGTTCATCGCGCTGGCGCGTGAGCAGTCGCGGTTGCGGAGGGTGTGAGGGAGGCCGGTGCAGGGCCGCTTCACTGCAGGCGCATCACGGCACAGGCCACGCGCGGGCCGGCGTTGCCCGTGGGCTGGGTCTTGTAGTCGTCAGGGTCGCGGTGCACGATCAGGCCCTTGTCCACGATGCTGCTGGTGCCGGCCTTCAGTGTCAGGCCCGTCGTGCTGAAGTCGACCTTCGCCACGCCCTGGGCGTCAGCGTTCAACGACGGCAGGTCGCCCACATGGTGGGCCCCGACGTTGTGCTGGCCATGCATGGCCCCGCTCGGGTTGAAGTGGCCACCGGTGCTCAGGCCGTCGCCGCTGGAACAATCGCCCTTCTCGTGCACATGGAAACCGTGCTGGGCATTGGGCTTGAGGCCGCGCACCTCGCCCGTCACCACCACCTTGTCGCCTGACTGGGCAAAGCGCACCATGCCGGTCACGGCATTGCCGCGTGTGGGCTGCAGGTCGGCCGCAGCCACCAGGTCCGGTCGGGGTGTGGCGCAGCCTGCCAGGGCAAGCAGCAGCGCTGTCAGGGAAAGACCACGGACAGCGCGGTGGGCGCACAGGTCTTTTGCAGTCATGTCGGGTTTCCGGGCTTGAAGTGGAACTGCATCCCGTTTGCCAGAAAAAGTGGGCATAGGGGGTTGTGGCGCTGAGCATGGGGGATGCAAGACGCCCTGCACGCGCCGCCATGGCGCTTGCCCCGTTCTGGTCCCCCCCACTTGACCATCACATGCCGCGCCAGGTCAACGCCCTGGCGCCGCCGCAAGCCGGCCAAGTTCGGTCCTGACCACGCCATAGCACTCGCAAGCGTGGGTCTCCAGTCCTGGCCGGTCCAGCACGGTGATGTGGCCGCGGCGGTAGCGGATATAGCCAGCCTGCTGCAGTTTCCCCGCCGCCTGGGTGATGCCCTCCCGGCGCACGCCCAGCACGCCGGCGAGCAGTTCTTGCGTCATGACCAACTCGCCCGACGGGATCCGGTCGAGCGTCATCAACAGCCAGCGGCACACCCGTTGCTCCAACGCATGGTGCCGGTTGCACACTGCAGCCAGCGACAGCTGGGCGATCAATGCCTGCACATAGCCCAGCAGCACACGCTGCATCGACCCATGGCGATCGAACTCATGCCGCATCGCCTGGCGCAAAAGCCGATACGCGTAGCCCGAGGTGTTCACGACAGCGGAACTTGCGGTGCTGTCCCCGCCCATGAACAGGGGCACACCGACCACGCCTTCGTTGCCGACGCCAGATGTTTCGCAGGTGGCGCCAGACTCTGTCACGTAGTGCAGCGACACGATCGCGGTCGTCGGAAAGTAGGCATGCTGCAGCTGCTCGCCGGGCTCGTAGACCATGTCGCCCGTCCGCATCTGGACCAGCTCCAGCTGTGACAGCAGGGGCGCGATGTCGCCGGTCGACAACGCCGCGAGCAGGCGGTTCTCATATGGACTGTGCTGCAGCATGACTAAGCGCTGGCCTTGTGCGGTTGGTCTGCACCGACTTCCGCACCGATGCCGCGGTAGCCGGTGAACCGACAGGCCTCATCGAACATCGGCTCGCCGCTCACGCGGTAGTGCTGGCGTGAACCGCTGGCGCTGACACGGCTGAACGCAAAGTCCAGGAAGGGCTGCCGCGCCGCGATCTTGGCTTGCAGCTGCGCCCGCTCCGCAGCGTCCCAGCCCACCAGTTCTGCGCTGCTGGGTTGGCCGAGGAAGGCGCTCATGCCGATGCCCAGGGTCTCGAACACCGGGCCGGACACCTGCGTGAAGTTCCCGTTCTCGTTTTGCTCCCAATACCAGTCAGAGGCCAGTTCGGTCAGGCGCCGAAAGCGCGCTTCACTCTGCCGAAGTTCGGCCGTGCGCTCCCGGACGGTCTGTTCCAGTGCCTCGTTGTGGGCGGCGAGCTGCTTGTGCAAGAGCCGGACTTCCAGCATGTTGTGGATGCGTGTCTTGACTTCGAGCAAGTCAAACGGTTTGCTGATGAAGTCCTTCGCACCTGCCTGCAAGGCACGCAGTTTGTGGGCGGGCTGTGCCGTGAGCACGATGACGGGCAGGTAGCTGTCCTGGTTGTCTGCCTTGAGGGCCTCCATCACCTCGAACCCATCCATGCCAGGCATCTGAAGGTCCAGCAGAATCAGATCATGGTGGTGCTTGTGGAAGAGCGACGGCACGTCCTGCGGTGCCATCGTGGAAGCCACGTTCGTGTAGCCGGCTTCGCGCAACAGCCGTTCCAGCAGTTTCACATTGGCGTCCTGGTCGTCGACGATCAGGATGCTCGCGCCAAGGATATCGGCGGGGCTGAAATTCATTCGGGCTCCAATGCAGGCTCAATAGTGGGTGGCGTCTCGCGAACGCTCAACGCAACATCAAGCGTGTCCAGGAACTCGTCGACCTTGATCGGTTTGGTCAGGTAGCGAAAGAACCCTGCACCCAGACCTCTGGCGATGTCGTGCGGCATGGCATTGGCACTGAGCGCGACGACCGGAATGTGCGCAGTCGCAGGGTCCTTGGCCAGCAGCTTCATCGCGTTGCTGCCGCTGATGCCAGGCAGGTTGATGTCCATCAGGATGACATCCGGCCGTGTCGCACGGGCAATCTCGACACCGCGGATGCCGTCTGTGGCGGTGAGCAGGCGGATTTCCGGCCGGCGCAGGATGAGTTTTTCGATCAGCAACAGATTGGCCGGGTTGTCCTCGACATAGAGCAAGGTCCGCCGCTCTGCGCCATGCTGCATGGGCGCAGGCGCCAATGACGCGCCCGCGTCATCGGCAACGGCTGGCTGCTGCGGCTCAGCTGCCATCAACTCGACCCAGAACACGCTGCCAGCGCCCACCGTGCTTTCCACGCCGATCGAGCCGCCCATCAACTCCACCAGACGCTTGCACACCACCAGCCCGATGCCGGTGCCTTCTTCGGCGCCGGCTTCTTGCCCGAGGCGGTTGAAGGGCTGGAACAACTGCGCCAGTTGGTCGGCCGACAAGCCGTGCCCCGTGTCGCGAAAGCTGATGCGAACCCGCCCCGCAACGCTCGCATCGCAGCGCACATCGACGGTGCCATCCGCGCTGTTGTACTTGATGGCGTTGCTCAGCAGGTTGATGAGAATCTGCTTGACCCTGGTTCGGTCTGCCTTGATGTAGTGGGGGCCGCCAGAGGTGGGGAAGCGCATGCGGATGCCGCTTTTCTGCGCCTGCGGTTCGATCATGGCCTGGCAATCGTCAAGCACCTCGGTCAGGGACATCGTCTCAGGGGAGAGAGACAACCTGCCGGACTCGATCAACGAGAGGTCGAGGATCTCATTGATCAGCTCCAGCAAATACCAGCCCGCCTGCAGGATCTGGTCGATGCTCTCCTTTTGCGCCGGGCTTGGCGGCGGCAGGCCCGAATCCATCAGCTGGCTGAAGCCGAGGATGGCGTTCAGCGGGGAACGCAGTTCGTGGCTCATGCTGGACAGGAATTCCGACTTCGCCAGGTTCGCGCGGTCGGCCTCGACCTTGGCGTCCCGCAACTCGCTGTTGGCGCACTGCAAGACCATGTCCAGGCGCGTGCGCTCGGCCTCGACCTGTTTGCGCACGGTGTTGTCAGTGCCGATCAGCAGGTAGCCGATGATCGATTCCTGCGCATCGCGCAACGCCGTCACCGACACCAGCGCGGGCAGCCGCGTGCCATCTCGGCACACATAGGTCAGCTCATAGACGTCTTCGATGCCGCGCGAGGCCTTGAACACCAGTGCCTCGAAGCCCGGCGTGATCACGGTCCCGAGCTCCCGGCTCAGCGTCTTGGCACGCTCCACGACTTCCAGCGGGTCGGAGATATCGGCCGGCGTGATCTTGTTCATCACCTCGGCGGCCGTGTAGCCCAGCATGCGCTCGGCGCCGACATTGAAGATCTGGATCACGCCGTTGGCGTCGGTAGCGATGCTGGAGAAGTTGGCGCTGTTGAAGATGGCGCTTTGCAGCGCCCCCGCCCTGCGCAATGCCTCTTCGGCCTGTTTGCGCGCCGTGTTGTCGGTGCCGATCAGCAGGTAGCCAATGATGGTGTTGCCTTCGTCGCGCAGGGCAGTGACCGAGACGACGGCCGGAAAGCTGCTGCCGTCCTTGCGGATGTAGGTCAGTTCGTAGATGTCCTCGATGCCGCGCGAGGCCTTGAACACCAGCGCATCGAAGCCGGGCGTGATCTCGGTCCCCAGCTCGGCGCTCAAAGTCTTGGCGCGCTCGACCACTTCCAGCGGGTCGGAGATGTCGGCCGGTGTGATCCTGTTTGTCACCTCGGCAGCCGTGTAGCCCAGCATGCGCTCGGCGCCGACGTTGAAGATCTGGATCACGCCCCGCGCGTCGGTGGCGATGCTGGAGAAGTTGGCGCTGTTGAAGATGGCAGCCTGTAGCGCGCCGGCTTCCAGCACCACTTTCTGACGCCGGACTTTGGTTTCGCGCGGTCGGCCAGTCTCGGAAACTGTCTTGGACATCTCACAACCTTGCACAGCCTGACTGGGGGCCTGTCTTGGCGAGCAGCGCTGATCGGGCCGGTGGGCGATGCCCTCAGGGCAATCGCTGGCATGGACCAGGCACTGGTTGCAAAACAGAGACAACAGCATGCGACCGTTCAGCGCCCCGGTCGGTGCGCTACGACACATAGGGCGCGTCGGCAGGGGCGCTGGCTCAGCCGACCAAGGCGTGATGCCGGCCGCCAGCTCTCACATCTTCACCATCACATGGCGCGCCACGGTGTAGTCTTCCAGCGCATACATGCCCAGGTCCTTGCCGTAGCCCGACGACTTCAGGCCGCCGTGCGGCATCTCGTTGACCAGCATGAAGTGGGTGTTGATCCAGGTGCAGCCGTATTGCAGCTTCTTGGCCACCCGCATCGCCCGGCCCACGTCCCGGGTCCACACTGATGATGCCAGGCCGTAGTCGCTGTCATTGGCCCAGGCCACGGCCTGCTCGGCGTCGGTGAAGCGGGTGACGCTGACCACCGGGCCGAAGACTTCGCGCTTGACGATCTCATCTTCTTGCCGCGCGCCGGCCACCACCGTGGGCTCGTAGAAAAAGCCGGCGCCCGCGCGCGCCTTGCCGCCGGCGGTGATCTCCATGTGGCCGGCCATCTGCGCCCGCTCGACGAAGCTGGCCACGCGGTTGCGCTGGCGGTCGCTGATCAGCGGGCCGATCTCGACATCGGCCTCGTCGGGCGTGCCCACCTTGATGGTCTTCACTGCGGCTGACAAGTCGGCCACCAGCCGGTCGTAGACCTTGCCGCCGGCATACACCCGGCAGGCGGCGGTGCAGTCCTGGCCGGCGTTGTAGTAGCCGAAGGTGCGCAGGCCCTCCACCACCGATTCGATGTCGGCGTCGTCGAACACGATCACCGGCGCCTTGCCGCCCAGTTCCAGGTGCGTGCGCTTCAAGGTGCCAGTGGCTGCCTGCAGCACCTTGCGGCCGGTGCTCACGTCGCCGGTCAGGCTGACCATCGCCACCTTGGGGTGCTCCACCAGCGGCTGGCCCACGCTGGCGCCGCGCCCGGCAATCACGTTGAGCACGCCCTTCGGGAAGATCTCGGCGGCCACGCGGGCCAGCAGCAGGGCGGTCAGCGGCGTCTGTTCACTGGGCTTGATGACCACGCAGTTGCCAGCCGCCAGCGCCGGGGCGATCTTCCAGGCCGCCATCATCAGCGGGTAGTTCCACGGTGCGATCGAGCCGACAACGCCGATGGGGTCGCGCCGGATCATGCTGGTGTGGCCGGCCAGGTATTCATTGGCCACGGTGCCACCCACGCAGCGCGCCGCACCGGCAAAGTAGCGCAGGCAATCGGCCACCGCCGGGATCTCGTCGCCCAGCGCGCGGGCATAGGGCTTGCCGCAGTTCAGGCTTTCCAGGCGGGCGAACTCCTCGGCGCGCGCTTCCACCGCATCGGCCAGCTTCAGCAGCAGGCGTGACCGCTCCATCGGCGAGGTCTCGCTCCAGCTGTCGAAGGCGCGGTGTGCAGCCGACACCGCCTTGTGCACCTGCTCGACCGACGCCTCGGGCAGGGCCACCAGCAGCTCGCCGGTGGCCGGGTTCAACACCCGCTCGGGGTCGCCCTCGCCGGCCACGAAGGCGCCGTCGATCAGCAGGTCGGTGTACAGCGTGGGCATGTCGGCCATGGCGGTCTCCTGGGGATGAAGGGGTTCAGCGTTGGGGCTGCTCGTCAGCACGGGTCAGGCGGTAGGCGAGCAGGATGGGCACGAAAGTCAGCGCGATGATCACCACCGCCACCACATTGGTCACCGGGCGCTGGCGCGGGCGGATCAGCTCCTGCAGCATCCAGATCGGCAGCGTGGTCTGCTGGCCGGCGGTGAAGGTGGTGACGATCACCTCGTCGAAGCTCAGCGCAAAGGCCAGCAGCGCGCCGGCCAGCAGGGCCGAGCCCAGCTGCGGCAGGATGACGTGGCGCAGGGTCTGGAAGCCGTCGGCGCCCAGGTCCATGCTGGCCTCGACCAGGTTGGGGTTGAGCCGCCGCAACCGTGCCACCGCGTTGTTGAACACCACCACCACACAGAAGGTGGCATGGCCGATGACGACGGTCCAGAACGAGAACGGGATCTCCAGCGTGCCGTAGGCCGAGCGCAGCGCGATGCCGGTGACCACGCCGGGCAGCGCGATCGGCAGGATCAGCAGCAGCGAGATGGCATCCCGCCCGAAGAACTTGCTGCGCGCCAGGGCCGCGGCGGCCAGCGTGCCCAGCACCAGTGCGATGGCGGTGGACCAGGCGGCCACCTGGAAGCTGAGTGTGATGGCCTGCCAGACATCGTCACGCCCCCAGGCCACGCCGAACCAGCGGGTGGTCAGCGCCGGCGGCGGGAAGACATAGGTCTTGTCTTCGGCGCTGAAGGCATACAGCACGATCAGTGCCAGCGGGATATGCAGAAAGGCCACCACGCCCCAGGCGGCGGCCCTCAGGCCCCAGCTGGCGCCTTGAATGCGTGCGGAGTCAGTGGGCATCAAAAGCCCCCAGGCGCCGCGCCAGCCACAGCCTGGCCCCGATCACCACGATGGGCACCAAGGAGAACGCGGCGGCGAACGGCACATTGCCCGCCACGCCCTGCTGCTTGTAGACCACCTGGCCGATGTAGTTGGTGCTGTCGCCGATGACCTGCGGAATGATGTAGTCGCCCAGCGTCAATGAGAAGGTGAAGATCGACCCCGCCGCCACGCCCGGCAGCGCCAGC
>JARXAJ010000085.1 GCA_029865965.1 Aquabacterium sp. | reverse complement strand
CCTGAGGACTGTTCGTGCCTGGCGAAGCGGCCGAGCTCCGCGAGGCCGTGGGGCAGCCCGATCGGCCTTTCCGTCAGGCCACAGTGGCTTCGTCGGTGCGGCTGGCGCCGCGGTTGTCGCGCCAGCTCACTGCGACCTTGTCGCCGGGCTTGGCGCCCTTCAGGTTGAACTGCAGGAACGGGTTCTTCGACACCGCCGTGCCGAACTGCGCGGCCAGCACCGGCCGGCCGTTGAGCTGGATGTTGACCTGCTGGATGTGCCAGGCCGGAATGGTCTTGCCGGCGCTGTCCTTGCGCTGGCCCGATTCCATCTCATGGGCCATCAGCACGCGCACCATGGCCTTGTCGCCGGCCATCTGCGCGCGGATGCGGGTGGGCTCAGTCATCGTCGTTGCCTTCCTGGTTGGGGGTGCGTCAGCCGCCACAGCCGCCGAGCGTGACCTTGATCTCGCGCTGCGCGAACAGCAGCTTGCCGTCGGCCAGCTGGGCCACGGCATAGACATTGGACGACTGGCCCATCTTCACCCGGGTGACGAAGCTGGCGTCCACCGCGTCGTTCAGGTCGAAGGCCGCCGCCAGGATGCTGGGGTTCTTCTCCACCAGCAGCAGCAGGCGCCGCGCGCCCGCCAGGGTGGTCGCAAAGTTGACAGTGACCGCCGCGCCGTTCTCGGCCACGTCGGGGCCGCTGATCGACACGTCCTTGCTTTCGGTGGGCGTGCTGCCGCCCAGCAGCCGGGCCAGTTCGGCCAGCGTCTTGGCCTCGAAGGCCTGGGCATTGGGGCCCGTCTGCGCCGCAGCCGGCCACAGGCCGCTGGCAGCCAGCAAGGCGGCCACCCGGGTGGCGTGGCACAGCAGGCGGCGGCGGCTGGAAGAAAGGGTACGTGGCATGCGCATGGCGGGTGCTGTGGGGCGGTGGTGCGCCAGTGGTGGCGAGCGAGGGCCCGTACTGTGCCTGATCTGCGCACGGTCTGCGCTGCTGCGCCCGACGCCCGGCGCCCGGGCCACGCCGGCTGCGGCCGGTCGCCACTGCTTTCTAGAATCGCTGCATGCAGTGGGCACAACGCCATCGTCGCGGTTCAGTCTGGTTGGCGCTTGTCGCCATCCTGCTGATGGCCTTGGCGCCCACGCTGTCGCACGCGCTGCAAAACCGTGACGCGGCGCACTGGGCCGAGGTCTGCACCGCGCAGGGCACGCGCTGGGTTGATGCCTCCGGTGCGCCGGCCGGCAACCCGGCCGGCGCGCATACCGCGCCGGCCCAGGTGTTCGAGCACTGTCTTTATTGCAACCTGCACACCGGTGATGCGGCGCTGCCACCCGCGCCGGCTGCCGTGCCCTTGCAGGTGGCGGCATCGGCCGTGCCGCGGCTGTTCCTGGCGGCGCCGCGCACGCTGCATGTCTGGCGGGCCGCCCAGCCCAGGGCGCCACCCAAGCGCTGCTGACCTGTGACGCCCGGCCCTGCACGGCTGCTGCCGTGCGGTTGGCCGGCTGACGTCCTGCCGTCCGCGCCACGCCCGCCATCGTGCCGGGCCGTGGCCTCTGGCCCACGCCTGCCGTGTGCCAACCACCCGACCGCCCTGCCGCCCACCTGCGGCGCGGGGCTGCTGCGCATCCACCATGACCATGCCCAAGATCCCCTTCGCCCCCACCCTGCTGTGCCTGGCCGCCGGCTGCGCCAGCGCGCCATTGCTGGCCCAGACCGCCTCGGTTGTTGCCGGCGTCAGCTTCGAACCCCAGCGTGTGCTGGTCAGCGCGCCCGCCGTGGGCAACCTCGGCGCCCAGGCGCTGCTCACGTCGGTCGACACCGTGAGCGGCGCCACGCTGCAAGACAGCACCATCGACCACAACGTCGCGCTGTTCAGCCGGCTGCCGGGCATCCAGCTCACCGCCTTCAACCAGGGCACCACCACCGGCAAGCCGTCGATGCGCGGCTTCAATGGCGAGGGCGAGGTCAATGCGGTGAAGCTGCTGATCGACGGCGTGCCGTCCAACAGCAACGACGGCAACATGCCTCACCTGGACGGGGTGGTGCCGCTGGGCCTGCAGGCCGCCACTGCAGTGCGCGGCACCAACGACGCCCGCTTCGGCCTGCACAACATCGCCGGCAACCTGGAGCTGCTGATGCGCCAGGGCGGCAACGCCACCGACGCCCGCCTGGGCCTGGGCCCCTGGGGCCGGGCCGATCTGCAACTGGCGGTCGACCGCGAGTCCGGCGGCTTCAGCCAGAACTACGCCATCGGCGTGCGCCATGCCGATGGCTGGCGCCGCCATGCCCGCGCCGACCGCCGCAGCCTGTCGGGCCAGTGGGCCTGGGCCCCGGCCGGGCAGGATCTGCGCTTCAGCGCCGCGCTGCGCCTGCACCAGGCCGACGCCCAGGAGCCCGGCTACCTGACCCAGGCCGATGCCGATGCCGACCCGCGCCAGATGTCGGCGGTGTCGGCCACTGATGGTGGCGAGCGCTTCGTCGGCCAGGCCAGCATCGGCGTGGAAGGCGGCCAGCGCAGCCGCCTGTCGTGGCGGGTGCTGGCCTATGCGAACCGCTTCGACGACCAGCGCTGGGTGCGCTTCTCGGCCAGCGCGGCGCAGCAGGAGCGCGACACCGACGAGACCCACCGGGGCGCGCGCGCCATCGTCAGCTGGCGGCCGGTGGTGGCGACGCTGCCCGGCCTGGCGCTGGAAGGCGGCATCGACACCGAGCGCCAGCGCAATGCCAGCCAGCGCCACAGCACGGCCGAGCGTTTGCGCGTGGCGCAGACACGCGACCAGCGCTGGTCGTTCGACATCGACGGCGTCTTCGTGCAGGCCGTGCTGCAGCCGCTGCCCACACTGCGCCTGGTGCCGGGCTACCGCATCGACCGGGTGGACGGCCGGTTCCATGACCTGCGCGCCGGCACCACGGCCGGCATGACCGGCGACGGCAGCATCCGCCAGCCCAAGCTCAGCGCGGTGTGGACGCCCACCGACGGCATCAGCGCCTATGCCAACTGGGGCCGCAGCTTCCAGGTGGGCGTGGGCGCGGCCGGCTACAAGACCAGCGCCAGCTCGGCCGATGCGCAGGCGTCGATGAACACCGGCAGCGAGCTGGGCCTGAAGTTCGCCTGGGGCCCGGCACTGGACGGCCGGGTGGCGGTGTGGCGCCAGACGGCCACCGGCGAGTTCTACCGCCAGCTCAACAGCAACAACGGCGACAGCATCAACATCGGCGCCACCCGCCGCCAGGGGCTGGATGTGCAGCTGCGCGCCCGCCCCAGCGCCACCGTCGATGCCTTCGCCACGCTGGCGTTGCAGCAAGCACGCATCACCCAGCCGCTGCCCAATGCCCCCGCCACCCTGGGCAAGGAGGTGGACCATGTGCCGCGCCGGCTGTTCAATGCCGGCATCGACTGGCGGGCCCGGCCCGGCTGGACGCTCAGCGCCTGGCTGCAGGGCCAGGGCAGCTACTGGCTGGAACGCAGCAACGCGCTGACGGGCAAGTACGGCGCCTACAGCACGCTCAACCTGGGTGCCAGCTGGGCTGCCACGTCCATGTTGCAGGTGGACGCCCAGCTGCTGAACGCCGCCAACGGCCGGCGTGAATACGTGTGGTGGGATGGCGCCAAGACCCTGCATTCGCCCGGTGACCCCCGGTCGCTGAACCTGTCGGTGCGCGCCGCGTTCTGAGGCCGGCTGCGCCATGGCCTGGATCTCTTCACGCCGCCGCGCCGTTTGGCTGCGCCTGCACCGCTGGCTGGGCCTGGTGCTGGGCCCGGTGTTCGTGCTGCTGGGGCTCAGCGGCAGCCTGCTGGTGTTCTACACCGCCATCGACGCGGCCATCACGCCTGCGCTGTCATTGCCCGGCACAGCGCCTCAGGTGCGCAGCTGGCAGGCCGTGCTGGATGCCCTGCAGGCCGCCCACCCTCAGCGCGAACAGGGCTGGCGCATCGAGCTGCCGCCCGAGGGCCGCGGCATCGTCACCGCCCGCTATCTGCGGCCGGCCGAGACCGCCGGCGCCTTCTTCGCGCCGCTGCTGGTCAGCGTGCACCCGCAGACCGGCGAACTGCTGGCCCAGCGCTTCTGGGGCCGCTTTGCCGCCACCTGGGTGTACGACCTGCACTTCAGCCTGCTGGCCGGCGAGCCCGGCGTGCAGGTGGTGGGCGTGCTGGGCCTGTTGTTGACCGTGGCGCTGCTGGCCGGGCTGCTGCTGTGGTGGCCGCGGCGCGGGCACTGGCGCAGCGCCCTGCGGCTGCGCCTGGGCGGCCCGCCCCAGCGCCGCCACTACGACTGGCACAAGGCCCTGGGCCTGGGCGGTGGCGCGGTGCTGCTGGCACTGACCGGCGTGGTGCTGGCGCTGCCCACCTGGCTGGAGCCGGTCATCCACCGCCTGGGCGGCCATGCGCCCACGCCCAAGGTGGTGGCCCAGCGCCTGCCCGGCCTGCCGCTGCTGACGCTGGACGCTGTGCTGGCGCGGGTGCAGCAGCACCTGCCGGAGGCCGTGCCGCGCTGGGTGGACACGCCCGCTGCCGGCAGCGCGGTGCTGCGGGTGCGGCTGTGGCTGCCGGGCGACCCGAGCCGGCGCTTCCCCCACAGCCTGCTGTGGCTGCATGCCCAGACCGGCGCTGTGCTGGCCGTGCGTGACGCCCGCCTGCTGCCGGCCGGTGACGCCGTGCGGGCCTGGGTACACCCGCTGCACAACGGCGAAGCCTTCGGCCTGGCTGGCCGGGTGCTGGTCTGCATCGCCGGCCTGGTGCCGCTGGGCCTGGCGCTGACCGGCTGGCTGCGCTGGCGTGACCGGCGGCGTGCGCAGCGGCGACGATCCCAGGCCTAGCCGCGGATGTGAATCAGGCCCCGGCGCGCACGCCCAGCTTGCGCAGGATGGTCTCCATCAGGCACCAGCGGGTCAGCGCGCTCTGCAGCAGGTTGACGCCGACAAAGGCGGTGAAGGCCAGCCACCAGGGGCTGACGTACAGCGGGCTGCCCGGGATGCCCAGGGCCAGCGACAGCAGGATGAAGCTGCCGGCGAACAGGCGCACCAGTTGCCAGGATGTCATGCGGGTTCTCCTTCAGGGATGGGAGTGACAGGAACAGGCTCGGCCCGGCCGGTGATGGCGCCCAGGCGGTGGCGGTAAGCCACGTAATACAGGATCGGGATGACCACCAGGGTCAGCACCGTCGACACCGAGATGCCGAAGATCAAGGAGATCGCCAGGCCGTTGAAGATCGGGTCGTCGAGGATGAAGAAGGCGCCCAGCATCGCCGCCAGCCCGGTCAGCACGATGGGCTGGGCGCGGGTGATGGCCGCCTGCACGATGGCGGTGTCCAGCGCCATGCCCGCGCGCACCTGCAGGTTGATGAAGTCCACCAGCAGGATGGAGTTGCGCACGATGATGCCGGCCAGCGCGATCATGCCGATCATGCTGGTGGCCGTGTATTGCGCACCCAGCACTGCATGGCCCGGCATCACGCCGATGATGGTCAGCGGGATCGGCGCCATGATGATCAGCGGCGTCAGGTAGCTGCCGAACTGGGCCACCACCAGCAGGTAGATCAGCACCAGGCCCACCGCATAGGCCGCGCCCATGTCGCGGAAAGTCTCGTAGGTGATCTGCGATTCGCCGTCCCACTTCAGGGTGTAGCCGCGGTAGGGGTCGTCGGGCTGGCTGATGAAGCGCTCGGCCAGCGTGCCGCCGCCGGGCGTGGTGATCTTGCCGATGTCGCCGCGCATCTTGAACATGCCGTACAGCGGGCTGTCGATTGCGCCGGCCATGTCGGCCACCACGTAATGCACCGGCAGCAGGTTCTTGTGGAAGATGGGCTGCTCGCGCCGGGTGTCGCTCACCGTCACCAGCTCGCGGATCGGCACCAGGCTGCCGTCGCTGCCGCGCACCGCCAGTTGCAGCAGGGTGTTCAGGTCGCCTTGTGCTTCGGCTGGCAGCTGCAGCACGGCGGCGGCGGGGTACTTGCTGCCTTCGTGCAGCCAGGCGGCGGCCTCGCCGGCCAGGCCGGCGCGCAGCGTGGTCACGATGGCCTGCTGCGGCACGCCCAGCATGGCGGCCTTCTGCCGGTCCACCAGCAGCAGCGTCTTCGGTGCGTCGGCGATGCCGCTGTCGTCGATGTCGACGATGCCCGGGGTCTGCGCAAACACCTGGCGCACCGCCTGCGCCACCTGGCAGCGCCCTTCGGCCTCGGGGCCGTAGATCTCGGCCACGATGGGCGACAGCACCGGCGGGCCGGGCGGCACTTCCACCACCTTCACATTGGCGCCGAAGCGCTGGCCGATCTCCTGCAGCGCCGGCCGCACCCGGGTGGCGATCGCATGGCTCTGCGCGCTGCGCTGGTGCTTGTCGACCAGGTTCACCTGCAGATCACCCACCTCGCCGCCGCTGCGCAGGTCGTACTGGCGCACCAGGCCGTTGAAGTTGATCGGCGCGGCGGTGCCGGCATAGGCCTGGTAGTCGGTGACCTCGGGCACGGTGGCCAGGTGCCGGCCCAGCGCGCGCAGCGTGGCAGCGGTGTGCTCCACCGGCGTGCCGGCGGGCAGGTCGACGATGACCTGGAACTCCGACTTGTTGTCGAAGGGCAGCATCTTCAGCAGCACCAGGCCGGTGGCCGGCAGCGCCAGCGACACGGCGATCAGCGCCGCGATGCCCAGCCCCAGCAGGCCGCGGTTGCGCGCGCCGCGCTGCTTGTCCAGCAGCGGGCGGAACACCCGCTGGAAGGCCGGTGCGATGCGTGCAGCCAGGCCGTGCGGCTTGTCATCGGCGTGGTGGGCCGGTGCGGCCTTCATCCACAGCCGCGCCAGCCAGGGCGTGACGACGAAGGCGATCGCCAGCGACAGCACCATGCCCATGCTGGCGTTGATGGGGATGGGGCTCATGTACGGGCCCATCAGGCCGCTGACGAAGGCCATGGGCAGCAGCGCAGCAATCACCGTCAGCGTGGCCAGGATGGTGGGGCCGCCCACCTCGTCCACTGCGCCGGGGATGATGTCGGCCAGCGCACGCCCCGGGTACAGGGCCTGGTGGCGGTGGATGTTCTCCACCACCACGATGGCGTCGTCGACCAGGATGCCGATGGAGAAGATCAGCGCGAACAGGCTCACCCGGTTCAGCGTGAAGCCCCAGGCCCAGGATGCGAACAGCGTGACCGTGAGGGTCAGGATCACCGCGCTGCCGACGATGGCGGCCTCGCGCCGGCCCAGGGCGATGAACACCAGCGCCACCACGCTGGCGGTGGCGAACAGCAGCTTCTGGATCAGCTTCTGCGCCTTGTCGTTGGCCGACGCGCCGTAGTTGCGTGTCTCGGCCACCTGCACGTCGCCGGGGATCACGGTGTTGCGCAGCGCGGCCACGCGGGCCATCACCGCATCGGCCACGTCGATGGCGTTTTCGCCCGGCTTCTTGGTGATGGCCAGGGTCACGGCAGGGTGCTCGGTGGGGGCAGCGCCGTCCTTGCCAGCCACGCCGTGCCACACAGAGCGCGCAGCCGGCGGTGGCCCGTCGCGCACCGTGGCCACGTCGCGCAGGAACACAGGCTTGCCCGCACGCACGCCCACCACCAGGTCGGCCACCTCGCTGGCCTGGCGCAGGAAGGGGCCCGATTCGATCGCCACCACCTGGTTGCCGCTGACCAGGTCGCCCACCGGCAGGCCCAGGTTGGCCGACTGCAGCGCCTGGCGCAGGTCGGGCACGGTCACGCCCACGGCGGCCATGCGCGCGGGGGCGATTTCCACCAGCACTGCGCGGCCAGGGCCGCCGATGGTGCGCACCTCGCGCGTGCCGGGCACCCGCTTCAAGTCGGCCTCGATGCTGTGGGCCACCCGCTCCAGGTCGAACGGGCCGGTGGCCGGGTTGGCGCTGAACAGCGTCAGCGTGACGATGGGCACGTCGTCGATGCCCTTGGGCTTGATGATCGGCGTGCCCACGCCCAAGCCGGGGGGCAGCCAGTCGGTGTTGGACTGCACCGTGTCGTGCAGCCGCACCAGGGCCTCGGTGCGCGGCACGCCCACCTTGAACTGCACGGTGATGACGGCCAGCCCCGGCCGCGACACCGACAGCACATGCTCCACGCCGGCCATCTGGGCCAGCACCTGCTCGGCCGGGCCGGCCACCATCTGCTCGACGTCGCGCACCGCCGCCCCGGGGAAGGGGATCAGCACATTGGCCATGGTGACGTTGATCTGCGGCTCTTCCTCGCGCGGGGTCACGGCCACGGCAAAGATGCCCAGCAGCAGCGCCACCAGGGCCAGCAACGGCGTGATCTGGGCACGCTGGAAGAAAGCCGCGATGCGGCCCGAGACGCCCAGCGCCTGGCTGGCGGCTGTCTCTTGGTTGTGGGTGGACATGGGGCGGGCTCCGGCGGGTTCAGCGGGCAGCGGGCAGGGCGCGCGCAGCGGCCTGCGGGTCGGTCACCACCCGTTCACCGGGCATCAGGCCGGCCAGGATCTCGACGCTGGCGCCATCGGTGCGGCCCAGGCGCACCTGGCGCAGCACTGGCTGGCCGGCCCCATCCAGCACATACAGGCCGACGAGCTCGGCGCGCCGCACCAGGGCCGATGCCGGGACCGACACATTGGCCGATGCCGCCACACCTGCGGCTGCCCCGGCGGCACTGCTGGCGGCCACCGGCAGCCACAGCCGGGCGAACATGCCCGGCGCCAGCCCGGCCAGGCCGGCGGGCAGGTCGGCGCGCATCTGCACCGTGTGGGTGGCCGGGTCCACCGTGGGCAGCAGCTGGGCGCGTTGCGGCTGCACCCATTGGCGCGCGGCAGTCTGGCCGGGCAGTTCCACCCGCGGCAGCTGCCCGGCGGCCAGGCGCACCCCCACGCTCTGCGGCACGGCGGCCGTCACCCGCAGCGCGGCGGGGTCGTACACGGTGACCAGCGGCCGGCCCGGCATGGCCATGTCGCCCAGCTGCACCGGCACCTCCGACACCACGCCGGCAAACGGCGCGCGCACCACGTAGAAGCCGCTCTGGGTGCGGGCCGCGCCGGCCTGGGCCTGCTGCGCATCGACCTGGGCCTGGGTGGCCTTGAACTGGGCCTCGGCCTGCTCCAGCGCGGCCTGGCTGATGTAGTTCTGCTGGAACAGCTGGCGCTGGCGGCCCAGGGCCTGGCGGGCGACATCCAGCGCGGCGCGTGCAGCCTGCACCTGGGCGTTGCCGGCAGCGGCGGTCTGGTCGGCGGCGCGGGCGTCCAGGCGCAGCAACACCTGGCCGGCGGCCACGGTGTCGCCCACCTTCACACCCAGCTGCACCACGGCGCCGGGCACCTGGGCCGCCACCACCGTCTGGCGCACGGCTTCCACCACGCCGTCGAAGGCGGTGGCGCTGCTGGTGCCGGCCGGTCGGGCTTCCACCGTGGCCAAGGGTGTGGCCTGGGCCCCTTGGGCGGCTTGGGCGGTCAGGCCGATGGCCAGGCCCAGGGCGATGGCCACGGCAGAGGCCAGGCGGGGCAACAGGGGGCGAACTCGGGGCAGGCGCATGGCGGTCATCCGGCAGACACGGGGCCCTGGCGGGCGGGATCCATTCACAATCTACTGCTAGTATTTGCGCAAGTAGTTAAATAGTCAAGTAACGTTGTGCGCAAACGGCTGCGCTGTCAGCCACTTCGAGGCATCATGTCGACACCCCAACCCACCGCTTGCGCCCCCATGCAAGGTTTGCCCGACGAAGCCCTCGCCCAGGTGGCGGCGTATTTCCAGGCCCTGTCCGAGCCCACCCGGCTGCAGATCCTCAACATCCTGCGCCAGGGCGAACGCAGCGTGGGTGAGCTGGCGCAACTGTGTGGCTACAGCTCGGCCAACATCTCGCGGCATCTCAGCCTGCTCACCCAGCACGGCCTGGTGCAGCGCGAGAGCCGCGGCAACAGCGCCATCTACAGCATCGCCGACCCGTCGGTGTATGCGCTGTGCGACCTGGTCTGCGGCAGCATCGCCCGCCAGTTCGACCGCCAGGCGGCCGCGCGGGCAGCCTTTCCGGCGCCTTGACACCCCACCGGGCCCACCCCGCCATGTTGATCTTCCGCCCCCTGTTCGATCCCGCGTCGTCCA
Organism: Aquabacterium sp.; assembly: GCA_029865965.1. Classification (GTDB taxonomy): domain Bacteria; phylum Pseudomonadota; class Gammaproteobacteria; order Burkholderiales; family Burkholderiaceae_C; genus Pseudaquabacterium. The sequence continues at coordinate 1,600 of JARXAJ010000085.1, read as the reverse complement.
CCTACACCTATCTGCTGGGCGACGGCGCCAGCGGCGAGGCCCTGCTGATCGACCCGGTCTATGAGCAGGTGCCGCGCGACCTGGCCCTGCTGCAGGAGCTGGGTCTGCGCCTGGTGGCCACGCTCGACACCCATGTGCATGCCGACCATGTGACCGGCGCCTGGCGCCTGCAGCAGCGCTGCGGCAGCCGCATCGCGGCGTCGGCCGCCAGTGGCGCGGCGCCGCTGGACATGGCATTGCAGCACAGCGACCGCGTGCCCTTCGGCCGCCGCCACCTGGACGTGCGGGCCACGCCTGGCCACACCAGTGGTTGCCTGACCTACGTGCTCGACGACCAGCACATGGCCTTCACCGGTGATGCGCTGCTGATCCGCGGCTGCGGCCGCACCGACTTCCAGGGCGGCAGCGCGCCGCAGCTGTTCCAGTCGGTGCATGGCCAGATCCTGAGCCTGCCCGACGACTGCCTGCTGTACCCGGGGCACGACTACCGCGGCGTCACCGTCAGCAGCGTGGCCGAAGAGCGGCGCTTCAACCCGCGCCTGGGCGGTGACGTGAACGCCGCCGACTTCACCGGCTACATGCAGGCCCTGCACCTGCCGCACCCGCGCCACATGGCCCAGGCCGTGCCCGCCAACCTGCGCTGCGGCCAGCCCGACGGGGCGTTGCCGCCCGACGACGCGCCTGCCTGGGCGCCGCTGACCCTGCGCTTCTCGGGCGTGTGGGACATCGAGCCCATGGCCCTGTTGGAGCATGCGCCCAGCGCGCAGATCGTCGATGTGCGCGAGGCGCCCGAGTTCATCGACCCGCTGGGCCACCTGCCCGGGGCGCAGCTGGTGCCGCTGTCGCAACTGCTGGGCCGTGTCGATGAACTCGACCGCCAGCGGCCAGTGGTGACGGTGTGCCGCTCGGGCGCCCGCTCGGCCCAGGCCAGCCTGCTGCTGGCCAAGGCCGGTTTTGCCCAGGTGGCCAACCTGGCCGGCGGCATGCTGCGCTGGCGCAGCGAAGGCCTGCCGGTGGCGCCGGGCAGTGCCTGACCCGTCTCGCCGTCCGGCCTGGCCGCAGTTGGCGTAACCTGCGGCAGCCGCCACCGCCCGGATACCGCCTTGTCAGCCCCCGCCCCACCGCAGACGCCTCTTCGCCTGGCCATCGCGCAGGCGGGCCCGGGTGCCTTGGTGTTTCTGGCCACGGGCCGGCCGGGTTGGGCCTGGCAAGGCCGCCTGGCCCTGCCGGCCGATGGCTTGGCGCCGTGGACCGGCCGGGCCTGGCAACAGGCGGCTGACCACGCAGCGTTCGGCGCGGCGCTGGCCCAGGCGCTGCTGCCACCGGCCTTGCGGGCCGCGCTGGCCGGCGCCGGTGGCGGGCCGCTGCTGTTGCTGATCGACGATGCCCTGGCCCATGTGCCCTGGGAGCTGGCGGTGGTCGGTGGCCAGGCCCTGGACGACGGCTTCGAGACCAGCCGCCTGGTGCTGGCCGATGGTGCTGATGCCGCTGGCGCAGGTCACAGCCTGCCCGGCGAATATGGCGCCGCGCCGCTGTGCTTGCGGGACGACGCGGCCGCCGCCGCCGCCGGCCGCGCCGGCCAGCCGGCCCTGGCCCTGCC
>JARXAJ010000051.1 GCA_029865965.1 Aquabacterium sp. | reverse complement strand
CACGACAGCCGCAGCACATGCCGCGCCAGCCCTGCCGCACCGAAAGCGCGGTTGAAGTCCACCGCGTCCTGGCCCACCATCGAGATCAGCAGGGCGTCGGCGCGGCTCTTGCGCAACTGGTCGAAGACCGCGCTGTAGTCGGTGCTGCCGAAGGGCACCACCGCCTCGGCCACCACGTCGCCACCGACCCTGGCGATGCAGCGCCGCGCGATGCTGTGGGACACCCGTGGCCAGATGTAGTCATGGCCGGCCAGCATCCAGCGCCTGGCCCGGCCGCGTGCATGCAGCCAGGCGATCGAGGGCTGGAGCTGGCGCGCTGATGTCTCACCGATCGCAAACAGCCCCGGCGTGGACTCGCCGCCTTCATACAGACAGGGGTAGACGAAGGGCAGCCGCCCACCCACCGCACCCACGATGCGCCGGCGCACCGAACTGATGCACATGCCGACCAGGGCGTGGATCTCGGCGTTGTCCACCAGGTCGGTGAGCGTGGCCTCCAGGTCGGTCGATTCGGCCGATGCGTCCACCACCACCAACTCGCAGGGCCGGCGCTGGATGCCCCAGCCGCTGTTCAGCTCGGATTCAGCGAGCCGGGCTGCCGCCAGGCAGGACGGGCCCCAGATGCCTGCAGAACCCCGCATGGGCACGCACAGTCCGACGCGGAACACCGCCTCACCGCGCTGCCATGCGTGGCCTGAAGGGCGCTTGGATGTGGCGACAGGCGCAGATGTCATGGTGATCCCCGTGAGTGCACCGGCGTGAATCAATCATGCGGATGCAGTCTGTTGGCTGCACCAATACTTTCCAGAGAAAGCAACCAAGCTAGAATTGGCGGTGATAGAAGAAATTAATGCAAAAATTATGCCTGATCAAGACCTTTCCAGCTACCTGGCCTATCTGCTGGCCTCTGCCCACCGGCGCATGCGCCTGGGCCTGAGCCAGTCGATCGGTGATGACGAGTTCAATGAAGACCACTGGCGCATCCTGCAAGTGCTGTCTGACGCGCAAGGCCACTTCATGGGCGAACTGTCTGAACGCGTGTTGATCAACGGCCCGTCGCTGACCAAGAACATCGACAAGCTCGTCAGCCGCGGGGTGGTGCTGCGGGTGGCCGACGATGTGGACAGCCGGCGGGTGAAGGTGTTCATCAGTGACCTGGGTCTGGAGGTGGTGGCCCGGTTGACCGAGCGGGTGGACGCGCACCACCACAGCATCGAGGCAGCGCTGGGCCAGCGCAAGACGGCACAGCTGAAGAAGCTGCTTGAAAGCCTGGTGGACGTGTCCGGGCCTGCTTGACCTGCCAGCGCCGTCACCGGTGCACCCGCGAGAAGTCGCGGATCATCAAGCGTTGCACGCGCTCACCGCGCTTGACATGGCGGTCCAGGATCTCGGCAATGTCTTGCTCGGTCTCATAGCGGTACCACACACCCTCGGGGTAGATCACCATCGCCGGGCCATGCTCGCACATGTTCAGGCAGCCGCTGACATTGATGCGGATGGCCCGCTGCGCCAGGGTGACCATGCCACGCCGGCACATGTAGTCGGCCAGCGCCTGGGCGCCCTTGCTGGCGCAGCAGCCGCGCCGGTGGGTGGCCGGGCGCTGGTTGACGCAGCAGAACACATGCACCTCGTACGCAGGCGCGGGGTCGTCGGCGTGCTGCCGTGGGCTGTGCATCGTGGGGCTCCCGGGCAACTGCAGCGCTGGCTGATGCTCAGCCGCGCAGCATGCACAACGCGCTGCTGCCGTCGTGGTCGAACACGGTCTTCTCCACGTCGAGCTTTTTCACCACACCGTCTTCGACCACCATCGCATAGCGCTCCGATCGGCCGTGCAGGCCAAACGCGCCCAGGTCGGCCTCCAGGCCGATGGCCTTGGTGAAGTCGCCGTTGGTGTCGCACAACATGCTGACCTTGCCATCGGCGCCATGCGCCTGGCCCCAGGCGGCCATCACGAACGGGTCATTCACGGAGATGCAGACAATCTCGTCGAAGCCGGCCGCCTTGAGCTTGTCGAAGTTCTCCACATAACCCGGCAGATGGCTGGCCGAGCACACCGGCGTGTAGGCGCCGGGCAAGCCGAACACTGCCACCTTGCGGCCTTTGAACAGCGACGCTGTACTGATGTCGGCAATGCCGCCGGCGTTCAGGGTCTTGAGGCTGCCGCTGGGCAGGGCTTGTCCGGTGGTGATGGGCATGCGGGGCTCCTTTGCAATGGCTGAGGGATGGACGTGCTGCGGTGCCGAGCTCGGCAGCAACCACGGTGGCGAGTTGATGGCGAGTTGGTAAATCAGCGCGCAACGCAAGCGGCCAGGCCCGCAGCCAGCATGTCGCGGTCGAGATCGCGGCCGATCACCACATACTCGGTGCGGCGTGGTTCGTTGTCGGCCCAGGCGTGGAAGCGGGCCATGGTGGTCAGCATGCGCACGCTCTGGAACACCACCCGCTCGTTGAAGCCCTGGGCGTTGAACACCCCCTTGGTGCGCAGATAGCGGTCACCGTCGCGCTGTAGCAGCGGCGCCATCCAGGACATGAAGCGGTTCATGTCGATGGGGCGGTCTTCGCACAGCACCATGGAGCTGATGGCGGGGTCGTGGGTGTGCTCGTGGTCGTCCAGGAACCCCGGGTCGACCTGCAGCTTGGCGTCGAGCTGGAAGGCGTTCACGCCCAGGATCAGATCCAGGTCGACGATGCTGTTGGCGCTGCGGTGCAGTCGGGCCAGCGGGTTGAGCGCACGCACCTGGCGTTCCACCTGTTGCAACTGGGCTTCGCTGGCCAGGTCGGTCTTGTTGATCAGGATGATGTCGGCAAAGGCCACCTGCTCTTGCGCCTCCGTGCTTTGCTCCAGGTTCTTGGCGATGTTGATGGCATCGACCACGGTGACGAACGCGTCCAGCCGGGTGTCGGCACGCGTGGCTTCGTCGACAAAGAAGGTGGATGCCACCGGTGCCGGGTCGGCCATGCCGGTGGTCTCGATCAGGATCGCGTCCAGCACGTCGCTGCGCTGGCGCAGCTTGGCGATGGTCTCGACCAGATCGCCGCGCACAGTGCAGCACAGGCAGCCATTGTTGAACTCGATGAGTTGCTCGTCACTGTCTTGCTCGATCAGCTGGCCGTCGATGCCGACCTCGCCGAATTCATTGACGATCACCGCCACCTTGCGGCCCTGCTGGTTGGCCAGGATGTGGTTGAGCAGCGTGGTCTTGCCCGAGCCAAGGTAGCCGGTGATCACGGTGACGGGGATCTTCTTGGCGGGTTGGTGCAGGGCAGTCATGGTGTTTGGGCTTTGGTTGGGTTCAGTGCGCAACCAGCCGCACCAGGGTCTGGCCGGTGTGGTTGGCAAAGGCGTCGGCGCGGTCGGCGATGAGGTAGTTGCGTGCGCCGAAGATGCGTCGCACATAGCCATCGGCCTGGCGGTCCAGGGTGAGGCAGAAGCTGCGGATGCCATGGGCTGCGTTGCTGGCCACCGCATGGCGTGCGTCTTCCACCAGGTGGTCGTCATCGAACACGTCCACGTCCGACGGTTCACCATCGGTCAGCAGCAGGATCACCTTGTGGTCGGCGGTTTCACCCTGCAGTGCTGCGCCTGCGTGGCGCAATGCTGCGCCCATGCGGGTGGACAGGCTGCCCTGCAGTGCTGCCAGCCGTTGCTGCTGGGGTGCGGCAAACGGCTCGTCGAAATCCTTGATGCGCTGGTAGTGCACCTCATGCCGGCCGTTGGATGAAAAGCCGTGCACGGCGATGCGGTCCAGCGTGGCGTCCAGGCTTTGCGCCACCACGGTGGCCGCGTGCTTCTCCACGTCGAGCACCGGGGTGAAGCTGCCTGGCACATAGCGGCTGGTGGATGCAGACAAGTCCATCAGCAGCACGATGGCCGTGGCGCGGCGGCGCCGGCCATGGCGGCAGAAGACGCGGCCATCGGGGGCGATGCCCGCGCGCTGCTGGATCACGCTGTCGATGGCGGCATTCAAGTCCAGGGCATCACCCTCGGGCAGGCGCACCAGGCGGATGGCGCGGTCGGGCGTGCGTGCCAGGCCCTGCAGCCGGTGGCGTGGGCGCGGCACGGCGGCGGTTGGGCCGGTGCTGGCCGCGCGCCGTGGCTTGCCCGGCTCGACCACCGTGACCCAGTCTTCACGCAGCGCTTCCAGCCGGTGGTCCCATTCGGGATGGCGGGTGAAGCTGCGGGTATCGACCTCGACCTGGCGCAGGTTGGGTGGCGGGTCCTGGTCGGGGCGCAGTTCAAAGTCTTCACGCACGACGGTGCGGTGTTCATCCTCGGGCGCTGCGGCATTCAGGTTCCACAGCAGGCTGTTGTCGTCGCGGTAGGGCGGCTGGAGCCGGTACAGGCGGTGTGGCTGCAGGCGCATTTTCTCGGCGTCGATGGCCAGGGTGCGGGCCAGGCTGTCGAAGCTGGCCACGTCATGCAGATCGGCTGCGGCCGCCTGCTCAAACAGGTGGCGGCCCTTGATCACCCAGAAGTGGGTGTCGGCATAACCCGGATGGTGCAGGGCATGGGCCAGGCGCGCAGCCAGGCCGGCGTAGTCGACACCTGCCGACGCACGCGTGGCGGTGTGGAACTGGCCCCACAGCCCGTGCAGGCCGGGGTAGGCCTGGGCCATCAGCCGCTCCACCCGGGCGTCTTCGATCAGGCCCATGGTGGCCAGCAGCACCGGCGGGCGGTTGCCGGCCAGGCGCGCCAGCGGCGAGAAGCGCCAATGTGCAGCGGCATGGGCCAGCGTGGCGCGGTAGTGCAGGCCGCGCTGGCTGCTGGCCACCCCGGCGCAGCGGCGTGGGAACTGGATCAATTCGGCGCCGATGGCCGCTGCGGCTGGTGGCAGATGGGCGGCTGCCGGCGCCTGCAGGTCGATGTTGGGGCCGGCATGGCCAAAGCCGGCCAGGTAGTGCAGCAGGCCGGCTCGGCTGTCCAGCAGGTGGGCGCTGTCGTCTTCGGTCAGCTGGTCGGCAAAGGCGGTGGCGTCGTGGTGGGTAAAGAAGTGCAGGCGGCCAGGGTCGTCGCCGTGGTGGCGCTGCAGGCCGTGCAGCGCCCATTTGTGCAGGGCGGCCATGTCGGCCAGGGCAGGGCCCAGATCGGGCAGCCGGTCGGCCAGGGCCTGCGCGGCGGCCTTGTCTTCGGCGGCCACCTGGGCCAGCAGGTCAGCCAGGGCCGCGTGGTCGGCTGCCGGGTCCAGGTCGGGCAAGACCGCCTGCAGGGCGGCATGCACAGCGGCATCCACCTGCCGCAGCACCGCCAGACGGCGCTGCGCCGCTTGGCCGGCGACGGGCAGCGCCGTGTCGCTCATTGGGGCGCCTTCGTGCTGTGCACGGCGATGGTCGTCCTTGGGGTGGCCCGGCGGCTCATGGCCTGGGGCCGAACTGCGCTTCCACAAAGCCAGCCAATGCAGCCTGCAGATCGCGGTCGTCGGTGAGTGGCGTGGTCATGGCCAGGGCGCAGGCGTCGTGCGGGCCGATGCCTTCGGCCATCAGGCCACCGGCATGCACCAGCATGCGGGTGGACATGCCTTCATCGAGCCCACGGCCGCGCAGCGCACGCGACTGCTCGGCAATCCTGACCAGCTGGGCCGCCAGCGCCGGGCTGATGCCGCTTTCATGCGCCACCACTTCCACTTCCACCGCAGCCGGCGGAAAGTCGAAGTCGATCGCACCGAAACGCTGGCGTGTGGACGGCTTCATGTCCTTGGCCACACTCTGGTAACCGGGGTTGTACGACACCACCAGGCGGAAGTCGGGGTGGGCCTGGACCAGCTCGCCGCGCTTGTCCAGCGGCAGCATGCGGCGCTCGTCGGTCAGCGGGTGGATCACCACGGTCGTGTCCTGGCGGGCTTCGACCACCTCGTCCAGGTAGCAGATGGCGCCCAGGCGCACTGCCATGGTCAGCGGGCCGTCATGCCAGACGGTGCCCTGGGCGTCCAGCAAGTAACGCCCGACCAGGTCGGACGCGGTCATGTCCTCATTGCAGGCCAGGGTGACCAGGGGGCGCTTCAGCCGCCAGGCCATGTGTTCGACAAAGCGTGTCTTGCCGCAGCCGGTGGGGCCTTTGAGCATCATCGGCAGGCCGCGTGCAAAGGCCGCCGAGAACAGCGCCACCTCGTTGCCTGCGGCGCGGTAGTAGGGCTCGCGCTCGATCAGGTAGGTCTGGATGCGGGGGTCCATGGT